>DASTGF010000416.1:0-20850 GCA_035719255.1 Microlunatus sp.
TCCGACGTGTCAGGCCGTCGGCAGCCTATGACCCCCTGACGGCCTGACACGTCGCGGACCGGGGCAGGACCATCAGGCCAGAGAATCGATCCAGGCCCGGTGCAGGGCGGCATAGTGACCCCCCTCGGTCAGCAGGTCGCGCGGCGCACCGTCCTCGATCACGGCGCCGTGCTCCAACACCAGCACCCGGTCGGCGATCTCGACGGTGCTCAGCCGGTGGGCAATGATCACCGCGGTGCGCTCGGACAGGATCGTCTGCAGCGCCCGCTGGACCAGTCGCTCGCTCGGCACGTCCAGACTCGACGTCGCCTCGTCGAGGATGAGCACCGCCGGGTCTGCCAGGAACGCCCGGGCGAAGGCGACCAGCTGGCGCTGGCCGGCCGACAGGCGCGATCCGCGCTTGCCCACGTCGGTGTCGAAGCCGAGCGGCAGCGCCCGGACGAAGGTGTCGGCGCCGACCGCCGCCGCGGCCGCTTCGATCTCGGTCCGGCCGGCGTCGGGCCGGCCGAAGGCGATGTTGTCCGCCACGGTCCCGTCGAACATGAAGTTCTCCTGGGTGACCATGACGACGGCCTGGCGCAGGTCGGCGTCGCTCAGCTCGCGCAGATCGACACCGTCGATCCGGACCGATCCGGAGGTGGGGTCGTAGAACCGGGACAGCAGCTTGGCGATGGTCGTCTTGCCGGCGCCGGTGGTGCCGACCAGGGCCACGGTCTGCCCACGCGGGATGATCAGACCGAGGTTGTCGATCACCGTGCGGCCCTCGACATAGCCGAAGCTGACGTGGTCGAGCACCAACTCGCCGCGGGCCACCGGGAGCGGTGACGGATCGGGTGCCGGTTCGACGTCCGGCTCCTCCTCCAGCACACCGGACAGCTTTTCGAGCGCCGCCGAGGCGGACTGGAAGGTGTTGTAGAACTGGCTGATCTCCTGCATCGGCTCGAAGAACATCCGCAGATAGAGCAGGAAGGCCGCGAGCGCACCGATGGTCAGGTCGCCCTGGATCACCCTGGACCCGCCGTAGAGCAGGACGACGCCGATGATGACGTTGCCGATCAGCCGGACTCCGGGCATGAACGTGGCCACCAGCCGGAACGAGTCGACGTTCGCGTCCTGGTAGCGACTGGACAGCTCGGTGAAGATGTCCTGGTTGCGACGCTCGCGGCGGTACGCCTGGACCGCCCGGATCCCGGTCATGGTCTCGACGAAGTGCACGATCACCAGGGCGGATGCTTCCCGCACCCGACGGTACGTCCGTCCCGAGCTGCGTGAGAACCAGCGCACCAGCAGCATCACCACCGGGAAGCAGATCAGGCAGACCGCCCCGAGCCTCAGATCGAGGGTGAGCAGCAGGACGCCCACGCCGACCATGGTCAGTACCGCACTCACCAAGCCGTCGAAGCCGCCGACGAGCAGCTCGGCGATGGCGTCGATGTCGCTGGTCAGCCGGGAAACGACCCGGCCGGAGGTGTAGCGGTCGTGGAACGCCACGTCGAGCTTCTGGAAGTGGGTGAACACCCGCCGGCGCAGCTCCAGCAACACCTCCTGACCCACCCGCCCGGACGAGCGGAGAAAGGCCCAGCGGCTGAAGCCCTGGATGGTGATCACCGCGATCATCAGCCCGACGGTCTCGTACAGCACGGTGGCCGAGCCGGACTCCAGCAGCGGCGGGATCCCAAGGTCGATGCCCCGCTTGACCAGCCATGGCACGCTGAGCCGGGCCGCGTTCTCGACCAGCACGACGGCGATCAGCAGCCACACCGTCCGCAGGTACGGCCGGAGCAGATCGGCCAGCAGCGAGCGGCTGCGGCGCCGCAGCAGCACGGTGGCCTGGTCGGACAGTTCGGAGTTGTGCTCGGCGGCGACCCCGCGCCACTCCTCGATCGTGCCGGTCCGGCCAGGGTCGATCGGGTCAGGGTCGGTCGGGTCAGGGTCGGTCGGGTCAGGGTCGATCGGGTCAGGGGCGGTGACGTCGGAGCTCATCAGGTCACCTCCTCCAGCTCGGCGTCGGCCGAGAGCAGCTCGCGGTACTCCGGTACTGATGCCAGCAGTTCGGCGTGGGTGCCGACGTGGGCGATGGTGCCGTCGATGAGGACCGCGACCCGGTCGGCCAGCAGCACGGTCGACGCACGGTGCGCGACGACGATGCCGGTCACCCCGGCCAGCACCCGCTGCAGCGCCTCCTCCACCAGGGCCTCGGTATGGATGTCCAGCGCGGAGAGGGTGTCGTCCAGGACGAGCACCGAAGGCTTGGCCAGGACCGCCCGGGCCAGGGCGAGCCGCTGACGTTGACCGCCGGACAGGCTCATGCCTTGCTCACCGATCCGGGTCGCCAGTCCCCACGGCAGCTCGTAGACGAACTGAGCCTGGGCGACGTCGATCGCCTCGGCGATGTCGGCCTCGGTCGCGTCGGGACGACCCAGCGTGACGTTCTCACGGGCCGACATGGAGAACAGGGTCGGATCCTCGAAGGCGGTCGCCACGATGCTGCGCAGCTGGGACAGCCGCAGGTCGCGGATGTCCACCCCGTCGATGGTGATCGCGCCGGCGGCCACGTCGTACAACCGCGGGACGAGAGCGGTGAGCACGCTCTTGCCCGACCCGGTGGCACCGACCAGGGCGACGGTCTCACCAGGCGCGACGTCGAGATCGATGTCGTGCAGGACGTCGGTGTCGCCGTCGGGGAAGCGGAAGCCGACGCCGGCGAGTCGCAGGTGACCGCGGACCTCGGTCAGCTCGCGGGGACCGTCGACGATGTCGTTCTCGGCGTCGAAGATCTCCGCGATCCGGTCAGCGGCGGTCATGGCCTCCTGCGCCATCGCCAGCAGGAAGCCGAGCGCGGCCACCGGCCAGACCAGCGACAGCATCAGCGTGATGAAGGCGACCAGCGTGCCGAGGGTGACCTTGCCCTGTCCGGCCGCCACCGCGCCGAAGCCCAGCACGATGATCAGCGTGATGCTCGGGATGATCTCGAGGAAGGTCCAGAACCGGGCGCTGAGCCGCACCCGGGCCATGGAGGTCTCGTACAGCTTCATGCTGCGGGCGTCGAACTTCTCGAAGATCCAGCGGGCCCGCCCGAACGCCTTGATCACCCGCAGGCCGTGGGCGCCCTCCTCGACGGCCGACGCCACGTCACCGGTCTCGTCCTGGATCCGCCGGGACAGCCGCGTGTACTCGCGCTCGTTGCGCAGGCAGGACCAGGTGATCGGCACGATCGAGGCCACCACGACCAGCCCCAGCGGCCAGTACATGTGGATCAGCAGCGCGGTCACCGCGAGGATCTGGACGACGTTCATCACGATGAACAGCAGCCCGAAGCCGAGGAACCGGCGGGTGGTGGACAGGTCGCTCATCATCCGTGAGAGCAGCTGACCGGACTGCCAGCGATCGTGGAAGGCCATCGGCAGGCGCTGGAGCTTCGCGTACATGTCGAGCCGGATGCCGGTCTCGACGCCGACCGTGCCGACCGCGACGATCCAGCGCCGCAGGAACATCAGCAGCGCCTCGAGCACCCCGAGACCGGTCGCGAGCAAGCCCAGCGCCCACAGCCCGATCTGGTCCGAGGACGCCACCGGGCCGTCGATGACGGCCTTGGTGACCAAGGGCACGACGACGGTTGCCGCGACGCCGAAGAGCGCGAAGACGAACATCAGCACGAACCGCGCCCGGTACGGCCGCATGTACGTCCGCAGTCTCCACAGCGAGCCGCTGTGCCGGGGTTTGCGCAGCCGACCACGCCGGTCGTACCGCGCGGGTCGTGGCGGTGCGATCGTGGGCGGACGATCCAGCACACCGACAGCGGGCGGTGGCCCGCTCTCGGCGCGCGGGAGAGCCAGGTCGGCGGACATACAGGCGGGTCCTTGGGTCGATCGGGTCGGGCGGTCGATGGGGCGTGGATCGGACGATGCGGTGGATTGACGCGCTATATACATCTACGCTCTGCACTGAAACGCTGCAATCCACTATGCAACTTCAGGTCGGGTTCAGGTCAACTCACGGTTGGAATGACCTTGACAACCCTCGGGCGGGCGAGCTCACCGACGGATCCGCCCGCCGGGTCGAGCGGTCTCAGCCGAGTCCCGACAAGAAGCCCAACGCCCGCTCCACCAGCAGGTCGGTGGCCGCGGAGTCGTGGCCGACCAGCGAGGAGTCGGCGAACAGGTGCCGGTCGCCGGGATAGAGGTAGAGCTCGGCCGCCGGGTTGAGCGAGACCAGTTCCCGGGCGGCGTCGAGGTCACCCTCGCCGGCGAAGAACGGATCGGCCTCCATGCCGTGGATCTGGACCGGCACACCCTCCGGCCAGGGCCCGAAGGCCCAGTCGCCGGTCACCGGGACGCACGCCTCCATCAGGATCGCGCCGGCCGCACCGGCCCGGGTCTGGGCGAGCCGCTGCGCCTGAATGACCCCGAACGAGATGCCGGCCCAGACCACACCGGGACCCAGGTCATCGGCGATCTGGTCGGCCCGTGCGGAGAAGTCGGGCGCGTCCGCACCCTGCACGAACGCGGCACCCTCCTCGATGGTGGCGAAGGTGCGCCCCTCATACAGGTCGGGCAGGTGGACGGTGTGACCGGCAGCGCGGAACCGGTCGGCCAGGGCGACCACACCCGGGGTGCGGCCCAGGATGTGGTGGATCAGCAGGACCTCGGCCACGACGGACCTCCTCTCGATGACGGCGACCGGTCCACCCTACGGACCCGCGCGCACCCGGTCGGCGTGGACGGCCCCGCCGTGCTGCCCACGAGCCACCGGCGGGATCCCGCGCGATCGCCCGTCGTTACCATCACCAACCAGAGCGATGAGCAGCCGAGCAGCCGTCGGACGAGGGAGTACGCATGCCACAGCAGGTGCAGGGAGTCATCTCGCGGAGCAAGGACGCCCCGATCGAGCTGGTCACGGTGAACGTCCCCGACCCCGGCCCGGGCGAGGCGGTCGTACGCATCCAGGCGTGCGGGGTCTGCCACACCGATCTGCACTACAAGCAGGGCGGCATCGGCAACGACTATCCCTACCTGCTGGGGCACGAGGCCGCCGGCATCGTGGAGTCCGTCGGTGAAGGGGTCCGCGACCTCGAGTCCGGCGACTATGTGGTGCTGAACTGGCGGGCGGTCTGCGGCACCTGCCGGGCCTGCAAGCGGGGACGGCCCTGGTACTGCTTCTCCACCTTCAACGCCACCCAGAAGATGACCCTGACCGACGGCACCGAGCTTTCCCCCGCCCTCGGAATCGGCGCGTTCATCGACAAGACCCTGGTCGCGGCGGGCCAGTGCACGAAGGTCGATCCCCAGGCGCCGCCGGAGGTCGCCGGACTGCTGGGGTGCGGCGTGATGGCCGGCATCGGCGCGGCGATCAACACCGGCGAGGTCGGCCGCGGGGACAGCGTCGCGGTGATCGGCTGCGGCGGCGTCGGCGCGGCGGCCGTGATGGCTGCGGCGTTCGCCGGCGCAGCCAAGGTGATCGCCGTCGACGTCGACGACCGGAAGCTGGCAACCGCGCAGAGTCTGGGTGCCACCCATCTCGTGCACGCCCGTCAGTCCGACGTGGTGGAGAAGATCCGCGAGCTGACCGACGGGTTCGGCGCCGACGTGGTGATCGACGCGGTCGGCCGGCCGGAGACGTACGAACAGGCCTTCTACGCCCGTGACCTGGCGGGGACGGTGGTGCTGGTCGGCGTCCCCACCCCGCAGATGCGGCTGGAGCTGCCGCTGCTCGACTTCTTCGGTCGCGGCGGACGGTTGAAGTCCAGCTGGTACGGCGATTGCCTGCCGAGTCGCGACTTCCCGATGCTGATCGACCTGTTCCTCCAAGGTCGGCTGCCGCTGGACGCCTTCGTGTCCGAAACCATCGCGATCGACCAGATCGAGCACGCCTTCGAGAAGATGGAACGCGGCGAGGTGCTGCGCTCGGTGGTGATGCTGTGACCGCGCGGATCGATCATGCGGTCACCGCCGGCACCTTTTCCCTCGACGGCCAGACCTTCGAGGTGGACAACAACGTCTGGGTCGTCGGGGACGATGCCGGGTGCATCGTGATCGACGCGCCCCACGACGTCGCCGCCATCCTGGGCGTCGTAGGCGACCGCAGGGTGCGAGCCGTGGTCTGTACGCACGCCCACGACGATCACGTCCGCGTTGCCGTCGACCTGGGTCGGGCCGTGGAGGCCCCGGTGTTGCTGCATCCCGACGACCGGCCGGTCTGGGATCTGACCCACGACACCGCGCCGGACGGTCCACTGACCGACGGTCAGCAACTCGTCGTGGCCGGCACGACGCTGCAGGTCATCCATACCCCGGGTCATTCTCCGGGCGCGGTGTGCCTGTACGCCCCCGAGCTGGGGGTCGTGTTCACCGGCGACACGCTCTTCCACGGCGGCCCCGGCGCCACCGGCCGGAGTTTCAGCGACCACGACCTGCTCGTGCAGAGCATCACCGATCGGCTGCTCGTGCTGCCCGACGACACGGTGGTCAAGACGGGTCATGGCGACGACACCACGATCGGTGCGGAGCGCGCGAACATCGGCTGACCGCTCGACGTCGGACGGCGCGGAGGTCCAGCGTCCGTCCAGCGTTCAGGGGTTCATCCGGCGTTCAGGGGTTCATCCGGCGTTCAGGGTTCATCCAGGGGTGCGCCTCATGGGGTGCCCGCCGATCACGTGGAACCATCGACGCCATGCGTTTCATCCTCCGCGTCCTGGTCAACGCTGCCGCCCTCGGCGTGGCGACCTGGCTCTTCAGCGGCATCTCCCTGTCCGGCACCAGCACCGAGCAGAAGGTGGTCACGATCTTGCTGGTCGCCTTGATCTTCGGCATCATCAACGCGATCGTGAAGCCGATCTTCACCATCGTCACCATCCCGATCGTGCTGCTCACCCTCGGGCTGTTCCTGATCGTCATCAACGCGCTGCTGTTGATGTTGACCTCCTGGCTCGCGGGGGTCGTCGGTCTGGGCTGGCACGTCGACGGGTTCTGGACCGCACTGTTCGGGTCGATCGTGATCTCGATCGTCAGCTTCATCCTGAACGCGTTCCTGCCGGACAAGAACGAGAAGCCGCGCGGCTCCCGCTAGGTTGGATCGGGTGAGCACACCGGATCCGATCCGCGTCGTCTTCGTCTGCTGGGGCAACATCTGCCGGTCACCGATGGCCGAGCGGGTCGCCGAGAAGCAGGCAGCCTTGCGCGGCCTGACCGGGATCGAGTTCACCAGCGCCGCCACCTCCCGCGAGGAACTCGGCGAGCCGCTGGACCCCCGGGCCGCGCGCACCCTGGAACGCCACGGCTACCGCACTGATGGACACCGTGCCCACCAGATCACTCGGGACGAGATCGAGAACGCCGATCTCGTGCTGGCGATGGAGGACATCCACCTGCGCAAGATGCTCGCCATTCACCCCGGCGCGGACAACCTACGATTGCTGACCGATTTCGATCCCGACGCGGAGCCGGGCAGTGGCATCGACGACCCGTGGTACGGCCCGGCAGCCGGGTTCGAGCGCACCCTCGCCTCGATCGAGGGCGCGATCCCCGGCCTGCTGGACCGGCTCGCCGCCGAGCGCTGACCGGGGCGCCCGACGATGTGCATCCAAACGATGTGCATCCAAACGATGTGCCCCCAACGATGGGCCCTGAGCCGGTCGATGCCCGGTAACGCGCTCCACCAACGTGCCCTTGAGCCGGTCGAGGGGCCGGACCGGCGCTTCGCACGCTCAGGGCGCATCAGGGAACCAGCGGAACGCGCAGGTCAGCTCGGCCGTCGAACCCCGCCTACAGGGTCGAGGCGAAGGGGTCGAAGTCAGCGGGCAGGAGCGGAACCGGCGCGACCGTGGTCTCGACCTTGACGAACTGCTCGGCGGCGGCAGACTCCTGCGCCGAGAGCAGCACGTCGACCACGTGGTGTCCCAGTTCCCCGGAGGCGATGTGGGGCCGATCGGCCGCGATGGAGCGCACCATGTCCAAGACACCGAGGCCACGGCCGACGACCGTGCCCTGCTCCTCGACCTCGATCCACGGCTGGTCGAACGACATCCCGTCGCGCAGCACGCCGAGCGGCTTCACGTATGCAGTCCGCCCGCTGAACTGATTCGGATCGGGAAGGACGATCGAGCCCTCGGTGCCGTGGATCTCCAGGATCCCGTGCCGCTCGAGTGCCGAGTCGAAGCTCAGCAGGCTCTGTGCCTGGGTGCCCGCCTCGAACGCGGTGAGCACCTGGATGGTCGATGGCACCTCGACGGGGAACATCGACCCGGCATTGGGTCCGGTGCGGATCTCCCGCTCCTGCTTCGCCTTCATCCCGACGGCGGCAACGCGATCGACCGGGCCGAGCAGGCTGATGAGTGCGGAGAAGTAGTACGGGCCCATGTCGAGCAGCGGTCCGGCGCCGCTCGCGAAGAGAAAGCCCGGATTCGGGTGCCACAGATCGGGTCCCTGGGTCTGGAACGCGGTCTGCGCGAACAACGGCTCGCCGATGATGCCGGCCGCGATGGCGCGCTTTGCGCTCTGGAACCCCGGACCCAGCAGCGTGTCGGGTGCGCAGCCCACGCGCAGGTTGGCGGCCCGCGCCTGCTCGAGCAGGGCTGCGCTGGAGGCCCGGTCCAGACCGAGCGGCTTCTCCGACCAAACGTGCTTGCCCGCCGCGATCGCGGCCGAGGACACCTCGATATGCGCGTCCGGCGTCGTCAGGTTCACGACCAGCTCCACGCCGGGGTGGGCCAGGACGTCCTCGCCGCTGCCGTGGGCGGCGATCCCGTGCTTGTCCGCCTGCGAGCGGGCCCGGTCGGCGATGAGGTCGCCGACGACCAGCACCTCGACATCCGGGAACGAGTTCAAGTTCTCCAGGTAGGTATCGCTGATGACCCCGACCCCGATGACACCGACGCCGACCGGACTCATCGGACGTACCCGCCGTCGGTCAGGAACGCGTAGGACGCGGCGATGTCGTCGAACACATCGCCGGGCGCGTTGTCGTACTCGATGACCGCGTACTGCAGCGCGGTTGCGGCCCGCAGCGATTCGGCGAGCGGCACATCGCCGTCACCGGCGTGGCGCTGATCGAGAGTCGCGGAGCCGAACGCCGGCGCGCCGGGCGCGAACGGGTTGCTGGCCGGCGCGACGCCGTCCTTGATGTGCAGCGCGATCAGGCGGTCGCCGAGCCGCGCGCTCAAGGCGGCAGCGTCCTGGCCGCCGGTCAGGGCCCAGAACAGGTCGAGCTCGATCGCGACCCGGTCCTCGGTCAGGGCGACGAAGCGCTCATACGCGGTCTGCCCGTCGAAGGAGGCGACGAACTCCTGGGCGTGGTTGTGGTAGCCCACGGTGAGGCCGAACTGGGCGGCGACCTCGGCGGCGGCGTTGATGCGGTCGGCGATGTCCTTCACCCCGTCCTCGGTCAGCCAGCGCTCCGGCGCGACGAAGGGGTCGATCACGGTCCGCATGCCGATGGTGGCCGCTGCCTCGAAGACGACCTCCGGCTCGGGGGTGGGGATCGAGCCGTCCGGGGTCCAGAGCTCATCGGTCAGCAGCGGAGCGTGCCCGGTGGGAGCGGCGAGGCCCGAGGCGTCCAGGGCCGCGCGGATCTCCTTCGGACGGCCCACGAAGTCGAAGGCCTCGACGTTCTTCAAACCGATCGCCGCAAGCCGGTCGAGCGAGGAGCCCATGTCGGCAGAGAACTGCTCGGCGAGGGTGTACAGCTGCACTGATGCTTCGGGGAGGGCCACGATCTTCTTCCTTCACGGGGTTGGCTGGGACTGCACCGCGGGGTGCGTCACCACCATATCAGAAACCTCCGGATGGAGGTATTTGCTCCGGATGGCCTACCATCGCGTGCATGGCCGACGAATCCCCGAAGACGGTTCGGCCTCGCGGCGCGTACGCCAAAGGGCTCGCGCGGCGTCAGGAGATCCTCGACGCCGCCATCGTGGTCTTCGCGCGGCGCGGGGCCGACCGGACGAGTCTTCGCGCGATTGCCCAGGAGGTCGGAGTCACCCACGCCGCCCTCATCCACCACTTCGGCACGCTCGAGCGGCTGCTCGTCGAGGTCTACAACGAGTCCGCACGTCGGCTCGAGGGGGAGGCTCAGGGTGGCGATCACGTCTCCCCGGTGGAAATGATGCGGCTGTCGGCGCAGCGCAATCGCGAAGTGCCGGGGATGGTGCAGCTGTACACGTCCCTGGTCGCCTCCGCACTGGAGGAGGGGCATCCGGCGGCGACGACCTTCGCCACCCAGCGGTTCTCGGCGATCCGCACCGCACTGGCCGATCAGATCAGGGCCCGACAAGCGGACGGACGCATCCGTCCCGACCTGGACGCCGATCAGGCTGCCGCCCTGGTGATCGCCGCCTCGGACGGGCTCCAGACCCAATGGCTGCTGGACGCGTCCGTGGACCAGGTAGGTGCACTCGCGCTCCTGGACCGCCTCCTGAGTGCCGTGCCGAGCGCTTCCCGACCGTCGTGATCGGCTGCTGATCACACCACCGGACCCACGCGTTGCTGCCCCGAGGATCAAAGGGCGCCGGCGTGGTGGGCTGATAGCACCGGGGGCCGCGGTTGAGACGTCGTTGTCGGGAGCCGCCCCGGCCTCACCGCTCGATCCCATACCGCAGATGCGTGACCGACCCGGAGGAGACCGATTCAAGCTGTGCGAGCTTGGGGTGACCGATGCCGTCGAGCAGGCGCTCGCCAGCACCGAGGATCACCGGTGTGACGGTGATCCTCAACTCGTCCAGCAGTCCCGCCGCGAGGTACTGACGGATGGCCTGTGCCCCACCGACGATCATCACGTCACGGGCCTCCGCGACCGCCTGCGCCTGTTCCAGCGCCGAGACGATTCCTGACGTGACGAAGTGGAACGGTGCGTCATCGCCGATGATCAAGGTGTCGCGTTCGTAGTGGGTCAGGACAAAGACCGGGCCGTTGAACGGGTTGCCGCCCCACCAGCCCTCCCAGGACAGGTCCCACTCGCCGCGCCCCGGTCCGAACATGTGACGGCCCATGATGAACGCGGCAGCGCTCGCATTGGCCTCCTCGAGGTAATCGGCGGCCTCTCCGGCGAACAACCACTGGTGCAGCTCCAGCCCACCCCGGCCGAGCGGGTCCTCAGCGCTCTGGGAGGGCCCGGCGACGTAACCGTCCAGGGAGATGGACATGTGGCCAGTGATCACGGCGGTCATGACCGTGCTGACCGACGAACCGGCCGAATCTCATCGCGGTAAACCACCGCGCCCGACTGTCTTACTTCCGCAGCAAGCTCCGGCCCGAGCAGGTCGAGGCACGGCAGTTGCCAAAGCCGCCCGCCTCACCGGCTGAGCTGCCGCCCGATCCGCCGGCCCCGAGCCGGATGCCGGCGAACGGCCGCGCGTACAGGGCTGGCCGGCTCACGCCATCGGCGCCGCTGACGTATCGGCGCCTCAGCGGAGATGCGGGGGCTCCTGCCGGCGGACCATGCGTATCTCCCGCACGCCGCCGTCGACCTGGGAACAACCGTCGGCGACGAACCCGTGCCGGCGGTAGAACGCCTGTGCCCGAGGGTTGGGGTCGGCCACCCACAACGCCACGGACTCATCTGATCCGACGACCGCATCCAGCAGCATCGACCCGGCCCCCGACCCGTGGTCGGCCTGGTACACGTACAGCACGTACAGCTGCCGCGACCACGCCGCTCCGGCATCGAGGGCGGGGCCGGACATGGCAACCCCGACGAGGCCTCCGTCCCGCTCGGCAACAGCGACGCGGTTGGCGCGGAAGCGCTCGTCGGTCATCACGACGGTCCAGAACCGCTCGCGCCGAGCGACGAAGTCGGGGTCGTCGAGCACCGCGTCCGGCATGAGCCCTCGATATGTCTCCTGCCAGCACCGCACGATCACCCGCGCCATCGACGTGACGTCCTCGATCCGTGCGGGGCGGACTCGCGGCACAGCTGTCACGCCAAGCAGCCTAAATCGTGCCCTGCCTGCGGGGGTCGAGCCAATCGCCACCGGCGGCCGCGAGATGTTGAGGTCGGCCAAGCTTGCACCGCAGCGACTTCCCGGATGCACCGCTGGCGGAGCCCCACCATGACGCACGCGGTAGCGGACCTGACCGGGCGGCCGTCGAGGAGTCGCGAACCGCTCTTATCAGCTCGACCTCGAAGCACCCTCCTGGCGGCAAGCGCCACGGGCACGCTGCTGTCCTCTGTTGTGGCGCAGCTTGGGGCTGCTCAGAAGGGAACGTGGGCAACGGCGCGCCATCCGGCTCGGAGGTCAGCATCAGGGAGCGCCCGGTGGCTCGTGTGAACGATCCCGTGCATCCCGGTGTCCCGGGTCAGGATCGTCTCGAACAGGTAGCCGAACATCCATCGTTCGGGAGCGGGCTGGCCCGGTGCGGTCGAGGCCCGACCCGCACGCTCATGTGCTCAGGCACCGGGACGGCAACCGAGGCATCGTCTGGAAACGGTGCCGGAGTCGACCAAACGGTGCCTCGGCGAAGCGGGACGATCTGGAACATGCGGCATGCCGCGGCGCGCCTGCGAGGAGCGAGAGGCGTTCGTCGGGTCAGTGGTCAAGCGCACGGCGAGAGGGTGCGTATCGAACCGGCGAGCCCTGCCGGTTCGTCCGCGGCGAGGGTACGCTGGATCGTGACGGCGTCGCCCGGCCCTCCCCATGCGACCGCCCGAGCCTCTGACCTCCGACTGGCACGTCGAGCAAGCCGACCCCGCCGTACTTCGGTCGTGGAGCGCAGCAGAGGAGGCGCGGGAAATGTCGAAGCACCATCTCAAGGAACGATCATCACCCCCGGGAATCGACGTGGCTGGTGCGGCTCCGGCCAGTCCAGAACAGCTCGAGGACGAGGAGGATGCCCGCAGTCTTGATCTTGTCCAACGGGTCGTGATCTCAGTGCTCGCGATGGTCGTCGGCGGCTCCATCTCGTGCGTCCTGGCGCTCTACACGGCATTCGGCCGGGCTGGCCTCGATGCCGCGAGCGCAATCGGATTGTGGGTGATGGCCGGAGTCACCGGACTGCTGACGGCGGCCGTGGTGTTGGTGATCAACCGGCGGCACACCTACTCGCCGCTGCTCGTCCTGGGTCTGTTGCCGATGGCCGTCTCGGCGTATTGGGTCTTTCACTGACTGAACGGGCACGACGGACCGCAAGGGCGTGGCGGTGATCGGCACGCTCGGGATGACGAGGCCGGGGCGCGTATCAGCCCGGTCTCGTCACGACTCAGTCTGGCGGGAGGGAGAGAACGATGACGGTACACACGATCCGCGACTGGAGAGGCATCAAGGTGCCGGTCGGCCGGTGCACCACCGAGGAGCTGAAACACATGCTCGCCGAGGCGATCACGGCAACAGATCACGTCGCGCACTTCATCACGGAGATTCAGGCGGAGCTCGCGTCCCGCGGGGAGACAGCCCTCGATCCGCCTACCTCACAGGATTGACTGCTCCACCACTCGGCTACGCGGCGGCGCAGACCACGTAGGTCGTCAGCGACCAGACATCGGTGGTGCTGACGAGTTCCTCGGCCTCGCTGAAGGCAGTACCGTCATCGGTCGGGTAGATGTCCCTGATGTTGAGCCGTCCCCGGAATCCGTTCAGGGCGAATCCGGCACCGAACGCCTCCATCCCCGACGGGCAGGTTGCGTGGCCGAGACGCGAGTAGCCGGAGTCGCTGCTCGTGGTGTCACTGATCTGCGACCTGCCACCCGGATCGGTCGCACAGATCGCGAACGCGGTGACCGACCAGCCGCCCATGGTGCTCGAGAGGTCGACCGCGGAAGCCTCGACCGTGACCGTGTTCCGCGACGGTGTCAAGGCCGTCACCAGGGCGTCCCCACGGGCACCGCTCAGCTGATACCCGGTCCCGAGGACAACTTCATCGCTGCCGCAATCCACCGAGACGCTCTTGTTCACACTCGTGTCATAGCCGCTGGTGTGGGCGTAGGTGTAGACGGTCGTGTTCAGGCTGCCGCAGACCGCCCAGGCGCGGATGAACCAGGTGAGGCTGGTGCCGTAGTGGTACTCGTAGCCGAAGGCCGTCACGCTGCGGGGTCCGGGAACCAGGTCGTCGACCACCACGTACGCTCCTCCCACCCCGCCGACGTCCGCACCGGACGCCAGCCGCTGCGTTCCTTCGGGACACGTCACCGTCACACCCTTGTCCGATGAGTTGGTCGCACTCTCGGCGTACACCATCTGTCGATCGGGCACGCTGGCCGACGCGGGAGCCGGCCTGCTGCTCAACAACCCGACGGCGATCAGCACGGCGACGGAGACTGCTACCGGCCACCGCACCACCCGTGCTCTGGACATGACTCCTCCTGTGGTCGAGAGGGCTCTTCGAGCTGAGCCCGCTTCCTGCGGCACGAACGTGCCGCCGACCACACAGTGCGCGCCCTCCGTCAGCGCGGCATCACAACGACCGTTGGACGGCTCAGCGGGGACGGCCGCGACCGACCCACGTCGCCCGACCGAGCTGTGCGGCACGCTGGGCCGATGATCAAGCGACTGTGCTCGGTTTGTAGATCGCGAGGATGGTCGGTCCGAGTTGCTGGGCGCTCACCAGATCGAGGTGGCGGCCATGCGGGAAGAGCTTGCGACCTGCCCCGGTGACGGTCGGGAAGATCCGCAGTCGGTACTCATCGACCAGGGCTGCCGCGTTGAACTGATCGACGAGGCCGCTGCTGCCGATGAGGACGACATCACGATGACGCGATTCGTCGCGGGCCCAGGTGAGGACATCGCCCTCGATCGTGCGGGAGTGCTGCCACCGGGTGAGGTCTATCGGCGATCGGGTCGCTACCACCTTGTGGGCCGCGTTCAATGCGAGCGCGAACGGGTCGACTCGCCCCGGCCAGAGCGTCGAGAAGTGGTCCCAGGTAGCGCGTCCGAAGACGAAGACGCCGGTACGCAGAATGGTTCCGTATCCGAACTTGTCTCCGGCGATGGCCTCCCGGCCGTGCCGCAACGCCCACCCGCCGAACGATGTGCGATCGGATCCGTCCGGATCCTCGACCACACCGTCAAGGGTGATGAACTGCGCAACGATGATGCGGGCCACGAGGTCCTCCTGGTTCGGGCTGGGACCGGCCTGCCTTCAGGTCGGCAGGCGGGAGCGGCCCCAACAACTGTTCTGCGAGTTCCTACGAACGGCGGCAGCGAAACTCATCGCTCAGCGGTCAGGAACAGGTCGAAGAGGGTCCGGTCTTGATAGACGAGCACGTGGCCGATCGCCGTCCCGGTGGCGTCCGCGGTGAACAGTTGGAGGGAGTGCGGCTGCGGACCGTTCTCGGTGACACGAAACAACAACAGGCCGGGTTCCCCGTTCGCCGAGGTGGGCCGCGCTGTCCAACGGGTCCCCCGCCAGACGAACAGGTGGGCCATGAATGCTGCGTACGTGTCGCGGCCGATCGACCACTGCGGCACCGGTGGCATCTCGAAGACCACGTCGTCGGCGACGAGCGTGGCCAGCGCCGCCGCATCCGCGTGGACGATGGCGCGGGCGTAGTCGTCCACGGTTCCGGCCCTCAGCGGGACCGGACGCGGCACCCGGGCGGTGATCGCCGCCCGGGCCCGCTGCAGCGCCGAGTTGACCGCGGCCACGCTCAGCTCGAGGATGGCTGCCGTCTCGGCGGCCGAATGGCCAAGCGCGTCCCGCAGAATGAAGACGCCGCGCTGCCGCGGCGGCAACATCTGCAGCACGGCGGTCACCGCCAACCGGACACTTTCCGCCCCGACCGCTGCCCGCTCCGGCTCTGAGTCGTCCCACCACGTCGTCGGGGCCGGCATCAGCCATGGCACGTCCGGTGCCGCCACCAGCGGTTTCCCGACGTCGAGCCCGGGGTCGTTGAGATCGCGCGGCAGAAGCCGTCGTGGCGAGTTCCGCAGTCGGTCGAGACAGACATTGCGGGCGATGCGGTACGTCCACGACGTCAGGGGCCCTCGCTGCGGGTCGAACGCAACCCGGGCTCGCCACGCGCGCTCCATCGTGTCCTGTACGGCATCCTCCGCCTCCAGTGGCGACCCGAGCATCTGGTAACAGAACCCGAGCAGACCGGCGCGCAGCGCCGCCAGATCATCCGAATCGAACCCCACGACTCCGGATCGTAGGACGCGCCTGGCTGCCATCAACGGCTCCAGCCACTCCGTACGCGCCGCCTACCGTCGACGAGGCCGGATGGAGAGCGATCACGGCGACCAATCGCCCGGCCGAGGCGGCTCGATGGGACGCGCAGCCGCCCGACCAGCTCGACGTGATCACCTGGGCCGCTGATGGGGTGGCCACGGGTTGTTCCCATCCGGGTGATCGCCGGTGAGGGGCGCCGCGTCGTTCGCCGGACTCTGCTCCCGCCGGTCTTGGTAAGGGTGTCGGCGGTCTGAGCCGGAAGTCCTACGGACGGGTCGGCGCCACCTGGCGATTCTCCCGGCGCGATCTCGATGTCGCGCGCCCTAGCCTCTCCTCAGCACGATCGATCGTTTTCCGACCAGGGGGTTCGCTGCGTGTCTTGTTTCCTTCGCCTCCGCGCGCAGCTCGTGACCGAAGCGTCCCGGACGAGCCAGCCCGCGTGGGCTATCCGGCAGGAGAGCCGGCGATGATGCGAGACACTCCGCGGGCCTTCGTCGGGACGGTCGCCTTTCACATCGAGCGTTGGACGCTCGTGGACGTGATCGAGTCGGCCGGCAGCGGCGGATGGGAGCTGGTTCCTGGCGTCCAGGTGGTCGAGCTCGATGTGTCCGCCGGAACCTTGATGATCACTGCGGAACGACCGACCGACCGTGGCGATGTCGTGGCTGCGTTATGTCGCCTCGGCTGCACGGTTCGCGACTGACAGACGCGAACCGTCGAGACAGGAGCGTCCCGCGTGGCAGGCCGGAACACGAGCGACCACCACCGGCCGACTGGCTACTGTGACAGGCGTGTTGCGGGGCAGGGAGAGGGAACAAGCAGCGCTCCAGAAGCTCGTCGAAGACGCTCGGTCCGGCGCTGGTGCGGCGCTCGTGGTGCGGGGGCAACCGGGCATTGGCAAGACGGCGCTTCTCACCGACCTGACCGAGCACACCTCCGACCTGCTGGTGCTGCGCACCCAGGGCGTCGAGTCCGAGGCACCGCTACCGTTCGCGGCCCTGCACCGGCTGCTGCGCCCGATCCTGAGCCATCTGGTACGCGTGCCCACCCCCCAGGCCGATGCGCTCCGCGCCGCCTTCGGCGAGACCACAGGCCACGCGGGCGACCGGCACCTGATCTTCCTGGCCACGCTGAGCCTGCTCTCGGAGGCCGCGCAGGAGCAGCCCGCTCTCGTTGTCGTCGACGACGCGCACTGGCTCGACGACGCATCGGCGGCAGCTTTGCTCTTCACCGCGCGACGGCTGCAGGGCGATCCCATAGCCATGGTGTTCGCGGCCCGAGACGACGGTCCCGAGCGCTTCGACTCACGAGACCTGCCCATTCTCACGGTCTGCGGCGTCGATGATGCCGCGGCCGCTGAAATCATCGCCGACCACCTGGACACCCCGGTTGCACCTGAGGTCCGGGCCGAGTTGCTCGCGGCCACCCGCGGCAACCCGCTGGGCCTCGTCGAGCTGCCCCGTGGTCTGTCCGCCGGCCAGCTCTCCGGACGGGAGCGGCTGCCCCATCGACTGCCCGTCACCACGGGCGTCGAGGGTGCGTTCCTGGACCGGTTTCGCAGACTCTCGATCCCCGCGCAGACGCTTCTCCTGGTCGCTGCGACGGATGACTCCGGACGTACCTCGACCGTCCTCCGGGCATCGTCCCTGCTCGGCGCCGACACCGACGCGCTGGATGCCGCCGAGACCTCCGGCCTGCTCGACGTCGGGCAGGGCACATTGTCGTTGCGCCACCCGCTGGTCCGCTCCGCGATCTACGGCGCCGCGACCAGCGCCCGTCGACGTCAGGTCCACCGTGCTCTGGCCGACGCACTGGCCACGAGCGCGGACGAGGACCGCCGAGCCTGGCATCTGGCCGCGTCGGTCGCCGAACCGGACGACGAGGTCGTGACGGCGCTGGACGACGCCGCCGAGAGGGCCCGCGGACGCGGGGGCCACGAGGCGGCCGCGGCCGCATGGTCGCGGGCGGCCGAGCTCACGCTGGACCCCCCAGCCCGCGCCCTGCGGCTCTACCGGGCCGCGGGCTCGAGCCTGATGGCTGCGCGGCCGCTCGAGACCGACCAGCTCGCCCGGGCAGCCCTCGTCGACGCGAGCGACCCGCTGCTCCGCGCCGACCTCCTGCAACTGCGCGGCCAGGTCGAGTGGAACACCCGCTCGCTCGACGACGGCTATCGGATCGTGTGTGAGGCTGCCGTGACCGCGGCCCCTCACGACGCTGCGCGGGCGCGGGTTCTGGCGATGCTGGCCGCGTCGCTGGCAGCGTTCGGCGCCCGTTCGCCGGACGCCCCGGATCCGGCATCCATCCCGCCGCCGCCGGGTCCTGACGCGCCCGCCGAGGCTCGCGTAGCGGCCTGGCTTCTCGAGGGCTTCTCGGCGGTGGTCGCAGCCGACTGGCAGACCGCCGCGGCCGCGCTCCGCCGAGCTTGGGACACGCCGATCGGGGCGACTGCGCACCCGCTCCTGCCGCCGAACCTGGCCATCGCCACCATGCACCTGGGTGACGACGCCCGCGCCCTGCTGCTGCACGACGCGCAGCTCGAGCGTGCGCGCGACGCGAGCGCGGCCAACATGATCGAACACGCGCTCACCCGGGGCGCCGTGTTCCGGATCGCCACCGGCGCCTGGCGCGAAGCTGCCTCGGCGGCACAGGAGGCCCTGCTGCTGGACCGCAACCTCGGCTTGGACGAGCTGGTGGCGTTTCCCCTTGCCGAGCTTGCTCTCATCACAGCCTTGCGGGGGGACCCGGAGGGACCGCGCTACCTCGGCGAGCTGGAACAGGTCCTCACCGAACACCCGACCCGCGGCGTGACTGCGGGACTGGTCTCCGGGTTGCGGCACTGGGCAGCAGCCCGGCAGAGCGACGTGGCGCCGGCGTCCGCGCTGCGCCACCTCGAACAGATCCAGCTTCCGCTGCTGCGTGGAATGGCTGCTCTGGACCGGATCGAGACCGCCCTACGAGCCGATCGGCGGGACCTCGCCGAGGAGTGGGTGGGAGAGCTTCGGAGCTTTGCCGCCGGCACCGATATGGCCTGGGCGTGGGCTGCCGGCCATCACGGCGAGGCCCTCCTGGGTGGGCCCGGCGCAGAGCGCCACTTCGCTCAGGCCCTGGAATGGCACGCGCGGTCAGTGCGGATCCCGGATCAGGCGCGGACCCAACTCGCGCTGGGAGAGTACCTACGCCGCAACCGGCGCCGTAGCGATGCCCGGGGGCCGTTGCGGCAGGCACTCAACACCTTCGAGACCCTCGGCGCCACCGTCTGGGCCGAGCGAGCACGCGAGGAGCTCCGGGCATCGGGGGAAACGACGCGCCGCGGCACCGATGTTCATGCCAGACAGCTGACGGCCCAAGAAGCGCAGGTGGCGGCTCAGGTGTGTCAAGGCCTGTCGAACAAGGAGGTAGCTGCCCGGCTGTTCGTCAGCCCGAGAACCGTCGACTTCCACCTGCGCAACATCTACGCCAAGCTCGGCATCACGTCGCGCACTGCACTGGTCAGCCTCGCCGCCGACCCCCGCCTCCAGCCGCCCGCGTGACCGGTGCGTTGTTGCGGGCTGCATCGCGGTCGAGCTACTCGGCCGGACCGAGCGCGCCGGCGCATACAGCTGCGCGGTGGGCAGCGCAGGAGCGTTGTGCTGGGCCTCAGCGAGTGGATTCGGCCGCGCTCCGCGCCGACCTGACGCCCCTTCGGATGGAACGTCCTCGTTCGCGCGCGGCGACGAGCCCGAGCCAGACGATCCAGGTCAGCATCAACAGCTCACCCGTCAGGATCGCGATCGTGTTAGCGGCGTCGAAGCCGTGGGAACCGAGTACCCAGCCCTGCACGAGGTAGGCGAGACCCGCCGCGGCCATCAGGTATCCGATCGGTCGGGGCAGCCGGGCCGACCCCGCAACCGCAGCGCCGAGGAGGAGCAAGGCGAGTCCCACGGTGAAGCATTGGTAGCTCCGGGTGCCCCACTCCAGCCATCGCAAGGCCTCGGCGACAGCGAAACGGGCCGCTTTGTCGACCTCCGGAGCGTTCACCCAGGCGTCAACGGCCTGCTTGAGAGCGACCCCATCCACGGCCTGCAAGACGCCGTAGAGCCCGAGCGACACGGCGGCTGAGATGGCCCCCAACCGGGCCAGCCACCCAGCTGCGCCGGCGCGGAGCTGGAGGGCGACGTGAAGGGCGATGAGTCCGGCGATGATCCCGGCCATGCCCGCGAACTGAGCCACGTGCACCACAGTCCAGGCCTGACTGTGAGCGTAATCATCGAAGATGACTTCGTGATCGTTCGCCGGACCGCCGGTGTGGAGGAAGGTCACCACCACGTACGAGATGAGGCCCACCCCGAGCAGGACTGCCGGCAGGCGAAACGTCTTGCGGTCCATTCTTGAATCCCTTTCCGTCGTGCGGCCGCCGTCGTTGGTTCGGGCGGGTTCGTCGGTACGGGCGCTCTCGTCGGTACGGGCGCTCTCGTATTGCTGACGCTATGGACGGCGAGCCGGCCACGGCGCCGGGGAAATCGCCAGGTTCTCCGCCCGCGACGTCACTCACGTCGTCGGCGCCTGTTCGAGACACGTGGGTCGCATCCTCAGGCGCAGGCGTCGAGCCGGCCACCCCGAATCGCCTCGGCCTGCCCGTCCGGGGCAGCGAACCTGGCGATTTTGCCGGTGCCCCGGGAGACGTGGATCGCGATGCTCGACCCATCCACTCCCGTCACCCCGGCGGGACCAGGCCCCGAGGAGCCCCGATGACGTCGACCAGCTACCAGATCCACGGTAT
>DASTGF010000417.1:0-8506 GCA_035719255.1 Microlunatus sp.
GCTGCAACGACCTCAGCGGGCTTGGTCGCAGGATGGACCTGCCCGTCGACCCGCGGGGTCCGCTTCGGGGTGCCCTGAGCCTGTCGCAGGGCCTCCCCCTGCCGGTGACCCACCAGCGCGAGCACCTGCTCCTCGGAGTCGGGCGGCGCGGCGGCGGACCGCGCCTTCTTCGGGGTCAGCTTGGCCCCGGCGAAGCCGAGCAGGGCCGGCAGCAGGGTGATCGCGATCAGCACCGCGATCGCCACGCCCACCGCAGCGGCCACACCCATGGTGGTGAGGAACGGGATCCCCGCGACCGCCAGGCCGGCCAACGCGACCATCACGGTGAGTCCGGCGAAGATCACGGCCGATCCTGCGGTCGCGACCGCGCGAGCCGTGGACTCCTCCGGCTCGATCCCGGTGGCCAGCTGGTCACGGTGGCGGGAGACGATGAACAGCGCATAGTCGATACCGACCGCGAGTCCGAGCATCAGCGCGAGCAGCGGAGTGGTCGAGGAGACGGTGGTGAAACCGGTCGCCGCGAAGATCAGCGCCATCGTGATCACCACGCCGAGAATCGCGGTCAGCAGCGGCATGCCCGCCGCCCGCAACGAGCCGAGGGTGAGCAGCAGCACCACGAGCGCGATCACCAGGCCGAGCGCTTCGACGATGCTCAGGCCGGGTCGATTGTCGTTGTAGGCCTCGCCGCCGATCGACGTGGTCGACCCGGCCACGGCCTGGTGGAGGGCGGCGGTCTCGGCCTCCATCGCTTGGAAGGTGGTGTCTTTGATCTCGCCCTGACCGGCGTTCAGCCGAACCATCATGATCGCCGCACCACCGTCGGCGGAGATCAGGTTCTTGACGTACTTGTCGTACGGCAGAGTCACCCCGTCGACCTGGCCGATCCGTTCGAACGCCTTGCCGCTGGCTTCGATCGCCTTCTTGATGTCGGGGTCGCGGACACTCGCCCCCTTCGGCGCGACCAGCACGACCTGCGCGGACGTCCCGACCGACTGCGGGAAGGTGCGCTTCAGGGTGTCCAGCGCCGTCTGGGACTCGGTCCCGGGAAGGCTGAAGTTCTCCTGGAACTTCCCCCCGGCCACAGCGGCGAAGGCACCGATCAGGACGAGGGCGGCGAGCCAGCCCGTCAGCACTCGCCCGCGCCGGCGGTACACGGACCGGGCGAGGCCGTACAGGAAGGACGACACAGCTGACTTGCCTCCGCGGTCTGACTCGGACACCGGGCTGGGATACAACCCTGTATCGGATACAGTACTGTATCCGAAGAGCCGGAACGACATCAGCGAGGTGACGCGGTTGAGCCAGCAGATGGCGACGGACCCACCGATCACGGCCCGGCGCGCGCAGACGCGAGACCGGCTGATGACTGCCGCCCGAGCGGTGTTCGCCGATCGAGGCATCCCCGGCGCCAGCGTCGAGGAGATCTGTGAGGCGGCGGGCTACACGCGCGGCGCCTTCTACTCGAACTTCGGCGACAAGTCGGCCCTGGTGCTGGCGATGATCGAGAGCCGGATGGCCAGCCAGTACGCAGCCGCGGAGCGCGCGGTGGCCACCATGAAGACCGCCGGTGACCGCAGCACCGACGAGCTGCTCGCCATCGCGCTGAGCGCGTTCGAGCTGGCCGGCAGCGAGGAACCCCGGGAGGCGCTGCTGGCCGATCGGGAGCTGCTGTTGCACGCGGCGCGCGAACCGGAGCTGCGCGATCCGTACCGGGCCTTCGTCACCGACTGCTTCAGCCAGATCGCCGCCCTGGTGACCGACGCCCTCGAGCACGCCGGGCTGGAGTTCACCGTGCCGGTCGACCACGCGGTCCAGCTGCTTGCGGCCGCCCACGACCACCTCAAGACCCTCGAGCTGATCGGCGACACGCGCACCGACCCGATCGCGGTCTTCGGATCGCTGGTGACCGCCATCACCCGCCCGGTGAGCTGACTCTCCGCACGCCACACCCTGCTCGCGAGCCCACCCCGAGCCCACTCAGGGCTCGCCTCGGGCTCACTCCGCCTACCGCACGTCGCCCGTTTGCGACACCGCGCCCGTCGTCGCCCGTGGGCGGAGATTCCCGAACCAGCGCGAGGTGGCGCCGTGGCCCGCGGATCAGATCAGACCCGGGCGGCGTACTCGGCCTCGAGTGCCCGAACCTGGTGGTCCTGCTCGGTCAGCGGCGTCGTCCGTCCCCGGTCGAGCAGACTCCGGAGCTCGCCGAGGCACAGGTGATAGCCGGACGCGGTGGCGACGAGGAGTGCCGGATCCGACTGCTCGAGCCAGGTGGTGAACCGCAGGGTGGTCCCACCATCGGTCTCGGTGAGCTCGAACCGCAGCAGATCGCCGCCCCAGAACCATTGGAACACCGCCGGTGGCTCCCAGACCTCGATCCGCCCGCTGATCGCCGGCTCCGCCATGTCGTACTTCTGCACCTGGGCCGCGCCGAAGGGCAACAGGATGTCCGCGCCGGCGCGCCGCTCGCCGATCATGTCGCACGGCAACCACGCCCGGATGTGCTCGGATTCGGTGATCGCGGCCCAGACGCGTTCGATCGGGTGCGCGTACCGGCGCACGAACCGCAAACCGACCCGACCGTCCATCCGCAGCACCTCGCCCAGCGCATCGGTGTGCGTCGATCCACCCATCCTCACTCCTCCGATCCTGTCGACTGATCCGCCGGAAGCCCCGGTGCCGCGGAACCCGCTTCGTCCGGGTCGGCGGACATCGCATCCAACCGATCGCCCAGCGCGTCGAGCCGTTGGGCCCAGGTGCGCCGATAGGGCTCGAGCCAGGCGTCGAGATCCTGCAGCGGCTCGCTCCGCAGCCGGTACCAGCGGCGCTGGGCCTCGGGCCGGACCACGACGAGGCCGGCAGCCCGGAGCGCCTTCAAGTGCTTCGACACCGCCGGCTGGGTGATGCCCAGCAGTTGCACCAGGTCGCCGACCGAGTGGTCGCGCTCGCGCAGCGCAGCGAGGATGCGGCGACGGTTCGGCTCCGCCACGGCCTCGAACACCGATACGGCCATAACGCTGACTATAGCCATCCAGCTATATAGCCGTCCAGAGATATGGGCAGGCACGGAGCCTTCGCCCCGCCCGCCGCGAGCTTCCGGGTCTGCCTGGATGGGTCTGGCAGGCTTAAGGGCATGCACATCCTTGTCGTCGACGATGATCAGGCGGTTCGCGACTCGTTGAAGCGCTCCCTGGAGTACAACGGGTACGAGGTCAGCACCGCCGAGGACGGGATGTACGCCCTGGCCCGGCTCGCCGCGGCCCGGCCGGACGCGGTGATCATGGACGTGATGATGCCCAGGCTGGACGGTCTGGAGGCGACCCGGATGCTGCGCGCCGCCGGCAACGACGTCCCGATCCTGGTGCTCACCGCCCGGGACGCGGTCGGCGACCGGGTCGACGGCCTGGATGCCGGGGGCGACGACTACATGGCCAAGCCGTTCGCGCTGGACGAGCTGCTCGCGCGTTTGCGGGCCCTGGTCCGGCGCGCCGGAACGGTGGCGGACTCGGCGGATCCGTCGACCTACAGCCTCACCTTCTCCGATCTGGTGCTGAACACCCACACTCGCGAGGTGCTGCGCGGCAGCCGGCAGATCAACCTCACCCGCACCGAGTTCGCGCTGCTCGAGGCGTTCATGGAGCACCCCCGCCGGGTGCTCGACCGCAGCTGGCTGCTCAACGAGGTGTGGGGGTTCGACTTCCCCACCACCGCCAACTCGCTCGAGGTCTACATCGGCTATCTGCGCCGCAAGACCGAGGCGGAGGGCGAACCCCGGCTGATCCACACCGTGCGCGGGGTCGGGTACGTCCTGCGCGAGACGCCACCGTGACCGAGCTCGACGATGCCGCGGACGTTGCCGCGGCCAACCCCACCCCGAAGCCGAGCCCGCGCCGGCCCGGTCCCGCGCGGCGTCTACAGGCGGCCACCCGGCGCTGGCTGAATCGGCTGAAGAAGGCACCGCGGTCGCTGCCGCTGCAGCGACGGGTCGCGTACCTGACCATGATCGCCGTGGCCCTGGCCGTGGCCGGCACCAGCGTGGCCGGGTACGTCACCCTGCGCTACTCCCTGTATCGCGCGCTGGACCAGGAGATGGTCGAGACCGCGTCATCGCTGGCCGTGCCGACCGCGCAGGACATCCGTACGCTCAACGGCCTGACGGAGCGCGCATTGCGGGCCGGCAACATCAGCGCCGCCGCGGTGCGGGCCGACGGCACCATCTTCTACGTCCCCGACGAGCGAGCCCACCTGGTCCTCGGTGAGGACGAGGTGGCGATCGCCAAACTGCAGCAGGGCTACTCCGCGCGCAACGGATTCGCGACCAACGGTGAGCCGTATCGCATCGTCGCCGTGCCCATCACCGAGCTGAACGACTACTACGGCAAGTACGCCATGGTGCTCGGCCGGCCGCTGGAGGCCACCAACCGCATCCTCAGCTCACTGTGGCTCGTGCTGATCGTGTTCGGCGGCGCGGGCGTGGCGCTCGCCGCGGTAGCCGGCGCCGCGGTCGCCCGGTCCAGTCTGCGACCGGTCCGCGAGCTGTCGGCCGCGGTCGAGCACATCGCGGTGACCGACGACCTGCGCCCCATCCCGGTCACCGGAAACGACGAGCTGAGCCGGCTGGCGGAGGCGTTCAACCGGATGCTCGCCTCGCTCGCCTCATCGCGCGACCGCCAGAAACAGCTGATCGCCGACGCCGGGCACGAGTTGAGGACCCCGCTGACCAGTCTGCGGACCAATATCGAGCTGCTCGCCGCCGACGCCCGCAGCGGCATGCTGCGACCCGAGGATCGCAGCGAGATCCTGCGGGACGTCGCGGCCCAGCTGGTCGAGTTCACCAGCCTGATCGGCGACCTGGTGCAGCTGGCTCGCGACGAGTCCGTGGCCGCGGCCCCGGAGCCGATCGACTTCCGAGACGTGGTGAACGCTGCGCTCGACCGCGTGCGCCTGCGCGGACCCGGGCTGACCTTCGACGTCGAGCTCAATCCCTATTACGTCGTCGGCGAGTCCGACACGCTCGAGCGGGCCGTCACGAACCTGCTCGACAACGCGGTGAAGTGGAGCCCGCCCGGCGGGGTGATCCGGGTGCAGCTGGAGGGGGATCGGCTCCGAGTCGCTGACCAGGGGCCCGGTATCAACGAGGCCGATCTGCCGTTCATCTTCGACCGCTTCTATCGCGCCGACACCGCCCGCAACACCCCGGGCACCGGTCTCGGGCTGTCCATCGTGGCCAGCACCGCGGAGCGCCACGGTGGCTGGGTCAAGGCTGGACGCTCCGCTCAGGGTGGTGCGGAGTTCACCCTGCATCTTCCGGGGTCGACCGCCCTCGAAGGCCTCCCGTCGGTCGACAGCACCCGCTTTTGAACCATCCCGACGGATCGGCGCTCAATCCATCGACGCCGCGTCGTCGGGATCCGCGGCCGGCAGGGTTGAGGCGCTATCTGCCGTGGAGTCGCCGCGCGCCCATCTGCTCTGGGCCCGGCGACGGAACTGGGTCGGGGTCAGGCCATGGACGAGGTGGAACTGGCGGTTGAAGTTCGAGAGGTTCTTGTAGCCGGACCGATCGGCGACGCGCGCCACCGAGAGTGCTGTGTTCGAGAGCAGTTGGCAGGCTCGAGCCATCCGCATCTTGCGGACGGTCTCGCTGAAGCTGTGACCGACCGTGCGGCTGAAGTAGCGGGAGAAGGTCGACTCCGACATCCCGACCATGGCCGCGGCCGTGGCCATGGACACGTCGTCGGACGTGGCGATGTAGGTCATCACCTGGTCGATCACGTCGGCGGATCCAGCCTCGCTGGGGCGCGGCGCCCACGGGCTTGCGAGTGTTCGGGTCCGGTCCGGGTCTGCTGCGGCAAGGATGGAGAAGAGGCCGATGATCCGACTCAGACGTTCGAGGCCGCTGGTGGCGCCAATGGCGAGGAGGTACTCGGCCGCCTCGGCCGACGTGTCCGGATCGAACTGCAGACCGCGGCTGGAGCGGGTCAGCAGCGGATTGATCACCGTGAGCTCGGGAATCAGCGCCTGGCAGCCGGCGATCCAGGCCGGGTGGAACTGGAAGACCACATCACGGTCAGCGATGTGCTCGCCCGGCCGGGTGTCACTGATCCAGTGATGAGGCAGGTTCGAGCCAATCAAGGTGAACTGGCCGGCACTGAAGGTGTCGATGCAGTCTCCGACGACGAAGCGTCCCGTCCCGCGTTGGACGAGGTGGACCTCGTACTCGGGGTGGTAGTTCCACCGGCAATACGGCCCGGGGAAGTCGTGGATGTGCCAGCGCGCCGACTGACCTTCCACCGCTGGCACCAGTTCGCGGGTGGCTGGTCTGCCCAGCAACCGGATCGCCGCACCTGACTTCTTCTCTACGTTCTGCATGCAGATCCGCCTACCCCTTCGGCGCAACAACGACATGAAAGTATCAGAAATTGGCCGTTGGCGCGCTAGAGGCTCGCAGTCGTCCTCCCTAGGCTCGTGCCAACATCAAAGGTCCGCAGGCTTCGGGCGGTCCCAGGTCAGTCGAAGGAGACTCGCATGCAGAACCCCAGTGCCGTGCTGCACGGCCCCCGTGATCTTCGGATCGAGGATCGCCCGGTGCCGACGCCAGGGCCGGGTGAGGTTCTCGTCGAGATCGCCGCCGTCGGCATCTGCGGCTCGGACGTGCACTACTTCGAGCACGGCCGGATCGGCTCCTATGTGGTGGCAGCGCCGATGATCATCGGTCACGAGTCGGCCGGCACGATCATCGCGGTGGGTGCCGACGTGGAGCCTTCCCGGGTGGGAGAGCTTGTCGCCCTGGAGCCGGGTGTGCCGTGCGGCGCCTGCTTCCAGTGCCGCCGCGGCACCTACAACCTGTGCCCTCGGATCGAGTTCTTCGCGACCCCCCCGATCGACGGATCGATCAGCCGTTTCGTGACGATCGCCGCGGCCTTCGCCCACCCCGCCCCCGCCGGTCTCTCGGCGGAGCAGGCAGCGATGGCCGAACCGGTATCGGTGGGGATCTGGGCCGCTCGCAAGACCGGTGTCGGCGGTGGAGACCGGGTGCTCGTCACCGGAGCAGGTCCCGTCGGACTCCTCGCCGCCCAGGTCGCCCGCGCGTTGGGCGCCCAGGTACCGGTGATCATCGACACGAGCCCGACCCGGCTCGACCGTGCCCGCCGGCTCGGGCTGCGCGCCGTACCGGCCGGGGAGCCGCTGCAGCAGGAATTCGACGTCCTGCTGGAGTGTTCCGGGGCGGCGCCTGCTCTGGCTGCGGGAATGCGGGCCCTCGCCCCCGGCGGACGGGTCGCCCTGATCGGCATGGGATCCGACACGGTGAGCCTTGACGTCCCACTCGTTCAGGGACACGAACTGACCGTGGCCGGGGTGTTCCGCTACGCGCACACCTACCCGTTCGCCCTGCAGTTGATCAGCGAGGGTGCCGTCAACGTGCACGATGTCATTACGCACCGGTTCGCCTTCGAGGACACCGAGGCCGCGCTGACCGTGGGCCGGGTGGACCCATCAGCGCTGAAGGCCATGGTGGTCCCCTCAGCCGCGCACTCGCAGACCTGATCATCTTCAGCTCGGACCAGAAAGACCAGAACCCCATCGGCCCGCGTCAGGCGGGCGCGAGGTCAATGCATCGTGGTCTTGCTGCAGTTCCCGCCGAAGAGCCGGCAACCGCTCCAGCCCCCGTGTTTGCGTGGAACGCACGTCCGGGGCGGCCTCGCTCAGGTCATCAACTCATGGAATGCGGTTCCCTCGCCGAGTGGACCGTACCAGCCCTAGGAGACAGGTTGTGACTCATTCGTGATCAAGGCGACACCGCTGAACAAGAACGTCTGCGTCGCCGCCTCCGGCGGCCAGAGGAAGGCACTCGCACTCATCACGACGGACGGCGGCGAAGAGCGCTGCACGTCCACGGGACTCAGCGCACCCTTCCTGGCCGCCCACGAGGCTCTGACGACCCGCATCGACGTCGCCACTGCCAAGCCCGAGCCGCCGGACTCCTCGAATGAGGCTTTCACCCAGGACGTCGGCGTCGGCTGCGACACCATCGACCAGTACCACCGTGCGTAGTTATCTCATCCGGGCCGAGCTCGCCCGGCGTTTCGACGCCGACGATGATCTCCTCGATCCCGAGACCGCCCATGGCCCACGGATTCGCGAGCTGAAACCCACCGTCCAGGCACAGAAGAACCGCATCATCATGACACTCACCATCGAGTCCGCCGATCTATGGACAGCGATGCTCACCTGTATGGCCTACCTCGAACACAACAGCTACGAACTGACCTCGTGGAGCGCAGGGCCGCCCAACCATCCGAGCGCCCTTTCTGGGTAGGAGTAGAACTCCGCGATGGGCCCGACCGGTCGCCAAGACGTCGCCACATGGCCTTTCCACCATGGCCTTTCCACCATGGCCTTTCCACCACCTGGCCTTTCCACCACCTGGCCTTTCCGCCACCTGCTCTCTTCACCGCATGGCCCTGCCAACGGATGGGCTTCCGGCCAAATGTCGGTAACGAATCTGAAG
>DASTGF010000418.1:0-9557 GCA_035719255.1 Microlunatus sp.
CCCTCACAACCCGGGAAGAGGTGGGCTGGGCTATCGCCTGACGGAGGACTGTTTCTGTATGGTGGAAGCCGCCGACGGGTTGCGAGTGCGGCGAACGGAAAGGGACGAGATGTCACAGAGTTCGGTTACCGAGGCCAGATCGGGCACGGTCCAGTCGGTCGAGCGCGTGTTCGAGCTGCTCGAGATCATCGCCGACGCCGGTGGTGAGATCTCGCTGAGCGACCTCGCCGCGTCCGCGAAGCTGCCGATGCCGACGATCCATCGCCTGCTGCGGACCTGCGTCACCCTCGGCTACGCCCGCCAGCTGCCGTCGCGCCGCTACGCCCTCGGTCCGCGGCTGATCCCGCTCGGCGAGCGGGCCGGCCGGCAGCTCGGCCGCGTTGCGCAACCGCAGCTGCAGCACCTGGTCCGACAGCTGGGGGAGACCGCGAACATGGCGCTGCTCGACGGGGACCAGGTCGTCTACGTCGCCCAGCAGCCCTCGCCGCACGCCATGCGGATGTTTACCGAGGTCGGCCGCCGCGCGAATCTGCACGACACCGGTGTGGGCAAGGCGATCCTGGCAACCCTGCCCGACGAGGAGATTCTCGGCATCGTGGGACGCGTCGGCATGCCGACCCCGACGCCGAAGAGCCACGGGACGCCCGAGTCGCTGCTTGCCGATATCGCCGAGATCCGAGCCCGCGGCTATTCCATCGACGATGAGGAGCAGGAACGAGGCGTGCGCTGCTACGCGGTCAGCGTGCCGGGCGCGCCGACGCCGATGGCCATCTCCGTCTCGGGACCGTTGTCACGGGTCGACTCCGCCTTCGGCGAGCGTGCGGTGCCCATCCTCCGGCAGATCGCCGCGACAATTGCCGCCGGGCTCCATTCCGTCTGACGAAAGTCTTCTTCCGAAAATGGCGAGAATCACACCCAGGGCGGTTGTAGTTCCACGAAGTAGAAACTAAGATCCACATAACGGAAGACAGGAGAAATGTCGATGGCATCAACGCCCAGCCCGGGCTACTCGATCACCCTGCGGGTCGCGGTCAGCGCCAGCGCGGGGTCCACCACCGATCTCGCCTCGGCCGTCGCGGCCACCGGCGCCGCGGTGACCGCCCTCGACATCGTCGAGTCCAGCCATGACGCGATCGTCGTCGACGTCACCTGCAACACCGTGGACGAGGAGCACGCGGAACGCATCCGCGACGCGCTGAACGCCCGCCCCGGCACCACGGTCCGCAAGGTCAGCGACCGGACCTTCCTGCTGCACCTGGGCGGCAAGCTGTCGGTGGAGCCGAAGGTGCCGTTGAAGAACCGCGACGACCTGTCCCGCGCGTACACCCCGGGTGTCGCGCGCGTCTGCCTCGCGATCGCCGCCCACCCCGAGGACGCGCGCCGTCTGACGATCAAGCGCAATACGGTCGCGGTGGTCACCGACGGCACCGCCGTGCTCGGTCTCGGCGACATCGGCCCGGCGGCCGCGCTTCCGGTAATGGAGGGCAAGGCGGCCCTGTTCAAGCAGTTCGCCGGTGTCGACGCCTGGCCGGTGTGCCTGGACACCACCGACACCGAGGAGATCATCTCGATCGTCAAGGCGCTCGCGCCGGTATACGGCGGGGTGAACCTCGAGGATATTTCCGCCCCGCGGTGCTTCGAGATCGAACGCCGGCTGCGCGAGGAACTCGACATCCCGGTCTTCCACGACGACCAGCACGGCACCGCGATCGTCGTGCTCGCCGCCTTGATCAACGCCCTCCGTGTGGTCGGCAAGAAGATGGACGAGGTCAAGATCGTCATCTCCGGGGTCGGCGCGGCCGGCCACGCGATCATCCAGCTCCTGCAGGCCCAGGGTGCGGCCCACATCGTCGCCTGCGCTCGCTCGGGCGCCATCCACCGCGGCGAGACCTACACCGACGAGCACCGCACGTGGATCGCGGAGAACACCAACGAGGAGGGCTTCTCCGGCACCCTGCACGAGGCGCTGGTCGGGGCCGATGTCTTCATCGGCGTCTCCGGCCCCAACCTGTTCGGGGCCGCGGAGGTCGCGACCATGGCCCCGGGAGCGATCGTGCTGGCGTTGGCCAATCCGGACCCGGAGATCCATCCCAGCGAGGCCGCGCAGCACGCCGCCGTGGTCGCCACCGGGCGCAGCGACTTCCCCAACCAGATCAACAACGTGCTGGCCTTCCCGGGTCTGTTCCGTGGCCTGCTGGATGCCGCGGCTTCGGTGATCACGACGCCGATGCTGGTCGCGGCCGCTGAGGCGATCGCCAACTGCGTTTCCGCCGACGAGCTCAACGCGAGCTACATCGTCCCCAGTGTCTTCGACGCGCGGGTGGCCCCGGCCGTGGCCGAGGCGGTCGCGCGTACGGTCAGCGCCTGACCCGGATCGTCCGACAACCCCGACCATCGAAAGGCATCATGAGCATCGAACTGACCGACGCAGTCCCCATCGCCCGAGCCGAGGAGATCTTGACCTCCGATGCGCTGGCATTCGTCGAGCAGCTGCACCAGAAGTTCGCCGACCGGCGCAACGAACTGCTGGCCGCCCGGGTCGGACGCCGGGCGAAGGCGGCCGCGGCGAAGTCGTTGGACTTCCTGCCCGAGACCGCTCAGATCCGCGAGGGGGAGTGGCAGGTCGCTCCGTCGCCGACCGCACTGCAGGACCGTCGGGTCGAGATGACCGGGCCGGCGACCCCGGCGAAGATGGCCATCAATGCGCTCAACTCGGGGGCCAAGGTGTGGTTGGCCGATCTCGAGGACGCGAGCTGCCCGAGCTGGCCCAACGTGATCGACGCGCTCCTCAACCTCCGCGACGCGGCCCGCGGGACGCTGTCCTTCAGCCAGCCCGACGGCAAGGAGTACACGCTGCGGACCGACGCGCCACTGGCGGTCGTGGTGACCCGCCCCCGCGGGTGGCATCTGCCGGAGGCTCACGTGATCGTCGACGGTGAGGTCGGCGTCGGCGCGCTGGTGGACTTCGGTCTGCACTTCTTCCACCTCGCGCAGCAGCTGCTGGACAACGGGCACGGTCCGTACTACTACCTGCCCAAGATGGAGAGCCATCTCGAGGCTCGGCTGTGGAACGACGTGTTCACCTTCGCCGAGAGCGAGCTCGGCATCCCCTACGGCACCGTCCGGGCGACCGTGTTGATCGAGACGATCCCCGCGGCGTTCGAGATGGAGGAGATCCTCTATGAGCTGCGCGACCATGCCTCCGGCCTGAACGCGGGCCGCTGGGATTATCTGTTCAGCGTGATCAAGTACTTCCGCGACGCGGGCGAGGACTTCGTGCTGGTCGATCGCGGCGACATCACCATGACCGCGCCGTTCATGCGCGCCTACACCGAACTGCTGGTCAAGACCTGTCACCGGCGGGGCGCGTTCGCGATGGGCGGCATGGCCGCCTTCATCCCGAGCCGCAAGGACGCCGAGATCAACGCCGCCGCCTTCGCGAAGGTGAAGGCCGACAAGACCCGCGAGGCCGGCGACGGCTTCGACGGCTCGTGGGTCGCGCACCCCGACCTCGTCCCGGTCTGCCAGGAGGTGTTCGACGGCGTGCTCGGCGACAAGCCGAACCAGATCGACCGCCAGCGTCCGGAGGTGTCGGTGACGGCCGCCCAGCTGCTCGACGTACGCTCCGCCGAGGGAAGCAACACCGAGCATGGGCTGCGCAACAACCTCGAGGTCGCCGTCGCCTACACCGCGGTCTGGCTGTCGGGCAACGGTGCAGTCGCGATCCACAACCTGATGGAGGACGCCGCCACCGCGGAGATCTCCCGGTCCCAGGTATGGCAGCTGATCAAGAACGGCGTCACCCTGAGCGACACCGGCGAGGTGGTGACCCGGGAGCTGGTGTCCCGCATCCTCGACGAGGAGACCGAGGGACTGCGTGCGCAGGTCGATGCCGAGCGGTTCGAGAAGTTCTACATTCCGGCCAAGCGGCTGATCGCCGATCTGTGTCTGTCTGAGGACTTCACCGACTTCCTCACCCTGCCCGCGTACGAGCTCGTCAAGTGAGCACGCTGTCCGGAGTGGATGCCGGTGCGGCCACCCGTGCCACCCGTCTCGACGATGCGACGCTCACCGGGCTGGACGAGAGGCTGGCAGAGACCGATGCGTTCCTCGCCCGGGCCTACCCCGGTGAGGACGGGCGCCGGCAACCGGTGCACACCGTCTACGTCGGCGCCGACCGCTACACCCCCGCGCTGCCGGCGGAGTGGGGCGTCGCTGCCGCGGATGTCGTGGCCGCCCATGGCGGTATCGAGGCGCTGTGCGCCGAGGTCGGGCTGGACCCCGCGCTCGCCGAGACGGTGGCTCCGCGAGTCGAGGCGAAGCTGTCCCGTGAACCGATCGAGGACCTGCGCTGCGATTTCGAGGACGGTTACGGTGACCGCGGCGATGCCGCCGAGGACGCCGACGCGGTCCGGGTGGCCCGGGCCGTCGCCGAAGCGGTGTCGCGCGGGGTCGCGCCGGCGTTCATCGGACTCCGGTTCAAGTGCTTCGAGGCCCCCACGCGGCGGCGAGGCGTCCGGACCCTTGATCTCTTCCTCAGCACGCTGCTCGAGGCCGGCGAGCTGCCGGAGAACCTCGTGCTCACCTTTCCCAAGGTGAGCACCGTCTCCCAGGTCCAGGCCATGGTCTCGGTCTGTGAGGCCTACGAGGCCGCCGCCGGTCTGCCGGCCGGACGGCTGCGCTTCGAGATCCAGGTCGAGACCCCGCAGCTGATCATGGGCGCGGACGGGGCGGCGGCGGTGGCCGCGGCGATCCACGCCGGCGCCGGGCGGGTCAGCTCGCTGCACTACGGAACCTACGACTACAGCGCCTCGCTGGGGATCTCGGCGGAGTACCAGTCGCTGGCCCATCCGGGGGCCGACTACGCCAAGGCGGTGATGCAGGCCGCGGCCGCCGGCACGGGTGTCCACCTGGCCGACGGGTCCACCAACATCCTGCCGCTCGGCGATCCCGACGCCGTGCGCGCCGCATGGCGCTTGCACTACGGACTCGTTCGGCGCGGTCTGGAGCGAGCCTTCTACCAGGGCTGGGACCTCCACCCGCACCAACTGCCCACCCGCTACATCGCCAACTTCGCCTTCTACCGCGAGGGCTTCGGCCGGGCCGCGCAGCGGCTGGCGACCTATCTCGGCAAGGCCGAGTCCGCGATCATGGACGAACCGGCGACCGCGCGGGCACTGGCCCGATACCTCTACCGCGGCTATGCCTGCGGCGCGCTCGACGAGAGCGAGATCACCGCCTCCTGCGGCGCGACTCCGGCTCAGCTGGAGCTGCTCGCCCGCCCCAAGTCGGACACCGAGCAGCTGGCCGGCTGACCGTCTCGACACCGCGCCCGGACCCCAAGTCCCGGTCGCACCCTCCGATCCCCCGACCACCGCTGATCGACCGAACCGCTCAATCACCGACGAACAGAGACAAGACGAACAGAGACAAAGGAGTGCACTGTGACGACGAGCACCAGTTCCTACACCGGCTCCGCCGACCAGAGCAGCCGGCCCGGCACGTCCGGCTACTACGCGCCGCACGGCGGCCATCCCACCCAGCACGAGTTGCTCACCGACCGGGCGATGTTCACCGAGGCGTATGCGGTCATACCCCGCGGGGTGATGCGGGACATCGTCACCAGCTTCCTGCCGTTCTGGGAGGACACCCGGCTGTGGGTCATCGCTCGGCCGTTGTCGGGATTCGCCGAGACGTTCTCGCAGTACATCGTCGAGGTCCAGCCCGGGGGTGGCAGCGACAAGCCCGAGCTCGACGCCGCGGCCGAGGGTGTGGTGTTCGTGGTGGAGGGCCACGCCCAGCTGACCATCGAGGGTGAGGACCACCAGCTCGATCCGGGCGGCTACGCGTTCCTGCCGCCGGGATGCCGCTGGACGCTCCACAACGACGCGCCCCTGCCGCTCCGCTTCCACTGGATCCGGAAGGCTTACGAGCCCGTCGAGGGGCTGGACGTCCCCGTGCCGTTCGTCACCAACGAGCGCGACGTGGTGCCGGGGGAGATGCCCGGGACCGACGGTCGCTGGGTCACCACCCGCTTCGTCGACCCGACCGATCTGCGCCACGACATGCACGTCAACATCGTCACCTTCGAACCGGGCGCGGTGATCCCGTTCGCCGAGACCCACGTGATGGAGCACGGCCTGTACGTCCTCGAGGGCAAAGCGGTGTACCGGCTCAACCAGGACTGGGTCGAGGTCCAGGAGGGCGACTTCATGTGGCTCCGTGCGTTCTGCCCGCAGGCGTGCTACGCCGGCGGTCCGGAGCGGTTCCGGTATCTGCTCTACAAGGACGTCAACCGGCACGCCAAGCTCAGCCGTCAGTTCGTCTGAGCCTCACGGGGTCCGCGAGCCGTGACCGGCCGGTGGTCGGCCGGTTCAACCGGGGTTGCGTGCCAGGTAGCTCGCCATGTCGTCGTTGCGCAGGGCATCGGCCAGCTCGGCGAGCTTCGCCCGGTCGACCACGTCGATGCTCTGCTTGGTCGGCGATGTACCGAAGCCGCTGATCGGGGCCTGCATGGAGTGCAGATCCTCCGGCGTGAGCCGCAGCGACAGAACGGTTCTGCGCAGTTCCGTTTCGCTGAGGCCCCGGTCCACGGTGACGTGCTGGGCCGCGCCGGCGGCGAAGGAGATGAAGCGGTCGGGATCGCTGATCACCTCGCGGCTGAGCCCCTTGCTGATGATCGCCGTGACCACGTCGCGTTGGCGTTCGGCCCGGTCGAGGTCGCCCCGCGGCAGCTGCTTGCGCTCCCGGACGTAGGCCAGCGCCTGCTCGCCGCGGATGGTGATCTTGCCCATCGGGTACGCCCAGCCGCCGCTCCGGGTCGGGTGCTGGTTGTAGACCGTCACCCCACCCAACTCCTCGGTCAGACCGATGAAGCCGGCGAAGTCGATCACCGCGACATGATCCATCCGGGTGCCGAGCAGGCCTTCCAGGGTGCGGATGGTCAGGGCTGTGCCGCCGTACGCGTACGCGGCGTTGATCTTGTCCTTGCCGTGGCCGGGGATGGGCACGTACATGTCCCGCGGGAAGGAGATCAGGTACGCGTTCTTCCGGTCCCCGCTAAGATGCAGGACCATCAGCGCGTCGCTCCGGCCGGCTCCGGAGTCACCGGCGGTCCGGCTGTCGGAGCCGATCAGCACGTAGTTGATCGCACGGGCGGCGTTGGGCTGCTTGGTCGGCCGCGGCGACTCCGAGGGGTTCGCGGGCACGTCGGGCGGGAGATCGTCGACCCGCCGCAGGTTCTGGTTCACCGCGGTGTCGACCCGCAGTGCGTAGACCGAGGTCAGGGTCAGCGCACCGACCAGGACCAGGGCCAGACTGACCAGGACGACCGGGATCAGGATCCGGCGGCGGCGCCGGTGGGCTGGACCGTCGTCGTGGTCGTCGACGTCGAGGTGGGAGTCTGGAGTCAGCACGGGCGGCTCAGCCGCGCGGGGCCAGGGGACATGTCAGCACTCGTCTTCGTCGGCGGAACCCATGCACTGCTCCCGACCACATCGCCCCGATTCGCTGCGCCAGTGCGCTCGCGACTCTACCAGCGAGGCCGAGTCGGCCCCTGCCGCGCGCCTTCCGAGCCCCCACGGTCCGTACCCCGATGTGCACCCCGCCGTCACGGCGGCGAAATCTTGAACGGTTCCAGTTGACAAAGCGCATGACCTCACCAAGAATTAGACATAGCGGAAATCAAGTTCCATATTACGGAATTAGGAAGCATCGACGGGGCCGGCGAGGAAGCCGGCTGTGAGGAGTCACATTCTGTGCCCAGCCTGACCGACTTCAACGCCGCAGACCGTGCCGGTGCCGTGGCCGCGGTCCGCCCCTGTCTTGACATCGACCGTTGGGTCGACGCCGTGGTGGACGGGCGCCCCTACGGCTCCGTCGACGATGCCCTGAGCGTGGCCTCGACCGCCGCCGACGCGTTCACCGATGACGAGCTCGCCCAGGCGCTGCGGCACCATCCGCGGATAGGGGAGCCGGCCGACGGGGCCGACGCCGAGGCGAGCCTGTCGCGTTCGGAGCAGGCGGGGGTCTCCACCGACGCCGAACTGCGGCGCCGGCTCGCCGAGGGCAACCGTGCCTACGAGCAGCGGTTCGGTCAGGTGTTCTTGATCAGGGCGGCCGGCCGCTCGGCCGCGCAGATCCTCGACGCCCTCGAGGAACGGCTCGCCCACGACCCGGCGACCGAGAAGTCGATCATGGTCGAGCAGCTGCGCGAGATCGCGCTGCTGCGGCTGGAAGGGATGCTGCGATGAGCTACGTCACGACCCACGTCCTCGACGCGACCGCCGGCCGGCCGGCGGCCGGGATCGCCGTGACCCTCACCGCGGCCGACGGTGCGCCGGTCGCCACCGGTGTCACCGACGCCGACGGCCGGATCGCCGACCTCGGTCCCGACCGGCTGACGCCGGGGGCCTACCGCATCGACTTCGGCACCGGCGACTACTTCGCCGGTCTCGGTCAGGAGACCTTCTACCCGCAGGTCTCGATCGTGTTCTCGGTCAGTGCTGATCAGCGCCACTACCACGTGCCGCTCCTGCTCAGCCCGTTCGCCTACTCCACCTACCGCGGCAGCTGACCCGCGCCAGCACCACCACCACCACCCATCCCACCCCTCACCCCGCAGGAGCGAAGACCATGAGCGATGTCGTGCTCACCTCCAACCAGTACGGCAAGGCCGAGAACCGGGTCGTCAAGATCACCCGGGACACCGATCGGCACGAGATCGAGGACCTGAACGTGACCTCGCAGTTGCGGGGCGACTTCGTCGCTGCGCATACCGAGGGTGACAACGCCCACGTCGTGCCGACCGACACGCAGAAGAACACGATCTTCGCGTTCGCCCGGGACGGGGTGGGCTCACCGGAAGCCTTCCTGCTCCGGCTCGCGGACCACTTCACCGGCGAGTTCGACTGGGTCACCGGAGGGCGCTGGGCCGCAGAGCAGTACCGCTGGACCCGGATCAACGACCACGACCACTCCTTCTACCGCAGTGGCCCGGAGACCCGGACGGCGGTCCTCGTCCGCGACGGCGGCACGGACACCATGATCACCGGCTTCCACGGCCTGACGGTGCTGAAATCGACCGGGTCCGGTTTCGTCGGCTACCCCAAGGACAAGTACACGACCCTGGCCGAGACCACCGACCGGATCCTCGCCACCGACATCGCCACCCGCTGGCGCTACAACACCACCGATCTCGACTTCAACGCCGTCTACGACGATGTCCGCGCGATCATCCTCCGGACCTTCACCGCCGAGTACTCCAAGGCGCTGCAGCAGACCCTCTACCAGATGGGTGAGGCCGTGATCGAGGCGCATCCGGAGATCGACGAGATCAAGTTCTCCTGCCCCAACAAGCACCACTTCGTGGTCGACCTGTCGTTCTGCGGCCTGGACAACCCCAACGAGGTCTTCTACGCCGCCGACCGCCCGTATGGCCTGATCGAGGCGACCATCGCCCGGTCCGGAGCCGCCGCCGCCGATGCCGCCTGGGTCGGCATCGCCGGTTACTGCTAGGCGTCGCGATCATGAACTCACTGCGTAGCGGTGCTGAGACG
>DASTGF010000419.1:0-10840 GCA_035719255.1 Microlunatus sp.
GGTCGGAGTGGCGATCATCGCGGTCGACCCCGGGGATCCGGACGTGATGAAGCGGCCACCGCGCGATCCCAAGATCACCATCACCAACAAGAACTCGGTGATCACCTGGATCGCGTACGCCGCCGTGCTGTTCATCGCCGCGCTCCTGCCGCTGGTCGCCGGTCCCGACCAGCCGAGCACGACGCAACCGTCGGTGTCGCTGACCATGACCTTCGTGGTGATGGGTCTGGGCACCGCCTGGAACGCCGTGGTCAACCGGCGCGATCCCACCAGCGGCCTCGCTGCGCCCATTCTCAAGGCCCTGGCCATCGCCCTCATCCCGATCGCCATGCTGTTCCTGGGTACGCAGCTGCCGACGCTCCAGCAGGCCCTACTGACGGCTCCGCTGACGCCGCGCCAGTGGCTGGTCTGCTTCGGTCTGTCCGCTCTACTGCCGGTGGTGGTGGAGATCAGCAAGGCCGTACGCCGGCGGCGCATCCCCGCACCCGCGCCGATCGCACCCGATGCGGCCGTGAGCCCGGCCCGCGCCAAGGCCTGATCCATCCAACCTCTCGGAGTTGTCAGGTCGACGGAGGGCCCCGGCCCTCCGTCGGCCTGACAATTCGAGCGGTTGCGCCGCTACTGCAGTGCCGAGACCAGTCGGGCGACGTTCTCCACGTAGTGCTCCGAACGCGGCCGCCGGCGCCACTCGTCGAGCGTGAGCTCGCGGCAGACGGCGCGATAGCCGTCGGCCACCGTGTGCAGGTCGGCGATGAAGTCCGGGCCGGTGCCCATCAGGGAGATCTCGTAGTCCAGGCCGAACGAGCGGTAGTCCATGTTCGACGAACCGATCACGCCCACCACGTCGTCCACCGTGAAGTGCTTCGCGTGCAGCACGGTCGGCTTGGGGTACAGGAAGATCCGCACACCGGCCTCGAGCAGCACGCTGTAGTACGACGCCTGGGCATGCTGCACGACGAACTGGTCGGCCTCCTCGGACACGAACAGCTCCACCTGCACGCCGCGGTAAGCGGCCGTGGTGATCGCCTCGAGCAGCGACTCATCGGGTACGAAGTAGGGACTGGTCAGCGACAACCGTTGCTGGGCGCGGTGCACCAGACCGGTGAACAGCCGAAGGTTCGGAATGGTCAGGTATCCCGGCCCGGATGGAACGAGCTGCATCGGTGCACCGGTGCGATCGTGCCCCTCCGGTGGTTCCAGCTGCAGCTCCAGATCCAGCCGCTCTCCGGTCTCGCTGAACCAGTCGGTGGCAAACACGAGCTCGAGGGAGGTGACGATCTCACCGGTGAGCTCGACGTTGAGGTCCTTCCAGTGGCGCCCCGCCTTGATGTTGGCCGGCTTCAGGTACGTCGGGTCGATGAGGTTCTGCGAGCCCATGAAGGCCACCCGGCTGTCCACCACGAGCAGCTTGCGGTGATTGCGCAGGTCGGGACGGCGCCACTGCCCCTTGAGCGGCTTGATGGGCATCATCTCGTGCCACTCGATGCCGGCGGCGGTCAGCCGTCCTTTGAGCTCGGAGAAGCCGGGAATGCTACGGGTGGCCACGTGGTCGTACAACACCCGAACCGTCACCCCGCGATCCACCGCACGGGCCAGAGCGGTGAACAGCGGATCGGTGGTCTGGTCCCAGGCGAGGATGAAGTACTCGACGTGCACGTGGTACTCGGCCCGGTCCACGGCCGCCGCCATCAGCCGGACACTTTCGTCGGCGTCACCGCTGACCCCGTGCGTCTGGCCCAGCACGCACGGCAGTGCGGTGAGCTGCTGATTCAACGTCGTCAGCCCCTCCAACCCCGTCGCGAGCTCAGTTCCGGGCGGCAGGGCGGGCTGGCGGGTCATCCGTTCCGCGATGATCCGCGACGCGGCCGCCTGCACCTTCGCGCGGCGCCCGCGAACGAACGGGCTGCCGATCAGCAGGAAGATCAGCAGGCCGAAGATCGGCACCACGAAGATCAGCAGCAACCAGGCGATCGAGGAGGAGGGTCGACGATTGGTCGGCACCGTCCCCACGGCCACGATCTTGATCACCAGATCGATGCCCGCCAGCAGCAACGGGCCCCACACCCACGATGTCATGGACGTCCCTTCGTCGTCGCGCGCTCCGCGCGCGGCCATCACCTCCCGCGGTGTCCGGGAGCCCTGGTGCTGGAGGTATCACAGGGGCGCGGTCACGTCCACGGCCCGCGAGGACGCGCGGCGACGCGACGATCCCCGTTCACCCTCGTTGGGTGAAGCGCCGTCCTCCGGCCGACAGCAGAGTGGCACCCATGTCCGAGCTGTCAGTGCCGGCCTGGCGTCCACGGGCCGTGATGGTCCTGGTCGCGGGCGCGTCCGCGATCGTGCTGATCGTGGGCATGCGGAACTTCGCCGGGATCATCGGCCCGTTGTTCCTGGCTCTGGTGCTGACGGTTGCCGTGCAGCCGCTGCGCGAGGTGATCACCCGAGGCCGCGTTCCGCGCTGGGTGGGGACCCTGGTCGCGCTGCTCTGCATCTTCGCGGTGTTGATCTTCCTCGGCGTCGCGATCGTCATCGCCGGCGCGCAGCTGGTCAACCTGCTCCAGGACTACGCCGGTCAGTCCACCCAGTTGCAGTCCACGGTCGCCGAGCAACTGCAGCGCTTCGGGGTGGATCGCGACAAGGCGAAGCAGATCCTCGGGTCGTTCGATCTCGGCAAGGTCTCGACCTTCGCGCTGAGCTTGCTGAGCGGCGTCGCGGGTCTGGCGTCGAATCTGGTGCTCATCCTCGGCCTGCTGCTGTTCATGGGCATCGACGCCGCCGGCTACAGCGGGGTGATGAAGAACATGCCGTCCGAACGGCAGGCCTTCTCCACCGCACTCGGACGGTTCGCGGTCTCCACCCGCCGGTATCTGCTGGTGTCCACGGTGTTCGGCGCGATCGTCGCACTGCTGGACGTTGCCGTGCTCTACATCCTCGGCATTCCCGCGCCATGGCTCTGGGGTCTGCTGGCCTTCATCACCAACTACATCCCCAACATCGGATTCCTGATCGGGTTGGTGCCGCCCGCCTTGCTGGCCCTCCTGGACGGCGGCTGGAAGTCCGCCCTGCTCGTGATCGTGCTGTACGCGGTGATCAACGCCGTCATCCAGAGTGGCCTGCAGCCGAAGATCGTCGGCGACTCGGTCGGGTTGTCCGCGACGCTGAGTTTCGTGTCGCTGATCTTCTGGGCCTTCGTGCTGGGCGCCTGGGGCGCGCTGCTGGCCATCCCGCTCACCCTGTTCGTCAAGGCGATGCTGGTCGACATGGATCACCAGTCGCACTGGGTCGTCCCGCTGCTGTCGGGACATCACGATGCGGGGCCAGCGGAGCCCGTCGCCGCGTCGGCGTCGGGACCGTCGGGTTCGGCGCGTCCGGCGGATTCGGGGTCGGATGAGCCGCCGGGCCCGGCCGGTTCGGCAGATCCGGATGCGGTGGCACCGGCATGAGCCGGCCGAGCTCTCCGGCGGAGGCCCAGTCCTCGGGCGGACCTCGACCGCAGCGCGTTCGGACGTACGAGATCGGGCTCGACGGCGACGTAGCCGGGCTGGTCCGGTCGATCAGCCCCGCCGCCCAGGTGATCGGCTCGCCGGTCTGCACGGTGCTGTGGCACCGCGTGGACGACGCCGACGAGCTCTATGCCGTGCTGGATGCGTTGTACGCAATGGGGATCTCCCCGCGCGAGGTGCACGAGGCCCCCGCCGGTGCACGCCGGCACTGCGAGGTCCGCATCGACGGCCGGCTCGGTGACGCGGTGCTGCGACAGCTGCACTGGTCGTACCGGGTCCTGCAGACCACGATCGTCCGGGTCCGGACGAGCCAGGACGCTCTGCGCTCGATGCTGTCGGAGCTGACCCGGACGTCGCGACTGGACTACGTGGTCTCGGTCTGACCGACCACGGGCATCGGTGGGGCGGAGGTGCAGCCCGGCCCCGATCCAGGCCGAGATCAGCAGAGACCGAGGGTCCGGCCGCGGCGGAAGGCGTCCGAGCGCCGGGTCACCTCGAGCTTGCGGAACAACGACTTGAGATGTGTCTTGACGGTGTTGGTGGACAGGTAGAGGTCGGCGGCGATCTCTTCGTTGGTGCTGAGCGAGCCCAGCCGCTGCAGGATGTCCAGCTCGCGCTCGGTCAGGCTCGCGACCGGCATGGACGGCTTCATCCGGGGCGGCGCTTCGGCCGAGGCGGTCTCGAACCGGATGGGCCGGATCGATGCGAGGAATGCTCCGTGTCGGCGAAGCAGAGTGGGATCGCCGTTGACCACGGTATGCAGCCAGGTCTTGGCCCAGACGATCGGTGTCCGCAGCTGCTCCCGGGCGGCGGTTCGCAGGGCCCGGTCGATCAGGGCGCGCTGATGACGAACCTCGCCGTGGGCCCCGGCGATCCAGCTCTCCACGAGCTCGAGCTGGACCTCGGTCACCAGCGACACCGTCTCCACGGGCCGGACCCGCAAGGAGGCCGCCACCGATGCGTGATCACCGAGCGCGATCCAGGCGCGGGCTCGCAACACGTGCACGTCGGCATCGCGCCGGGATTCACGGAGCAGCTGGAGCGCCTGCGCGGGTTGACCGCTGGTGAGCTCAGCCTCGGCGCGAGCCAGATTCAGCTGGTGGTCGAACCATCCGCCGGCCGCGGTGCCATGATGCAGCGACGGCCCGCGCACCGACCGGCTGTCGCCGGTCACGGCCGCGAGCCGAGCCGCGGTCACGAGGGCCGCCGCGGTCAGGGCCGGCTGGGCCTCACCCTCGGGTGACCCGGCATGCCGCGCGAGAACCGCATCGAAGCGCTGGGTTGCTTGCTCGACCTCCCCGCGGGCCACGTGGGCCAGGACGGTGGCGAGCTGGGCGTGCACCACACCGACCTCGGTGCTGTTCGCGGGCCGAGCCGTCAGAACGTCGGAGGCGTGCCGGCGTGCTTGGGTGAGCTCACCGGTCAGCGCCTCGAGCCAGGCCAGCTGACCCAAGGCGTCGGCCGCCGCGACCTGAGTCGCCGCACTGATCTCCGGTGACGGCTTCGGCCGGAACGCCCGTGCGCCGCGCTCCAGGGCCGCTCGGGCACGATCGGGGGCGGAATCCCACAGCTCGAACAGGCCGAGGTGGGCGTGCACGAGCGGGATGAGCTCGGGCGCCCGGCTGCGCTGGGTCAAGCTGAGTCGCGGCAGCAGCGCGAGGGCCTCGTGGGTCGCGTCGATCCCGCCCCGCCGGTCGGCGACGAAGCGGGCGGCCACCATTCGGACCAGGGCGACGCTGAGCCGGTCGGCGACGGATTTCTCGCTCAGGGCCTCCGCGGCCGGAGCGCCGGCTGGGCGGTCGCCCGCCAGGGTAGCGATGGCTGGCTCGGCGATGTCGGGCCAGGAGCGTCCCAGCGCGGTGGCGGCGAGCAGCACCGGCTCGACGGCGCCCAGCTCGTCGGCGGCCTCGGTGCACTCGATCATCGGATCGGTGCCCAGCACCAGCAGCCGAGGCACCACGAGAGACTCCACGAGCAACCGAGCCGCTCCAGTCCAATCGCCCGCCTCGATCCCGAGACGAACGGCGGTGTGCGGCGCACCCTGCCCGGCATACCACCGCGAGGCACGCCGATGGGACTCGCTCCGCGCGCTGAGGTCGAGCAGGGCCCGCCGGCGCAGCAGCCCCCGGAGCAGCGGGTGGCAGCGGAACGACCCGTCGGGCCGCACCTCGACGAACCCCAGAGCGCCCGGCTCGGACACGATCAGCGCGGGTCGAGCACTGACGGCGCGGGCCAGATCCAGCGGGACCTCCTCGGCGAAGCTGGTGTCGGTCAGCACCTGGAGCAGTGAGGAGTCGATCCCTCGCAGCACCGAACCCTCCAGGAAACGGGCGATCGTGCGATCTGCGGCGATCAGCGCGTGCGTCCGCGACACCGTGACCTGAAGCTGCGTCGCGACCTGGGCGACTCCGTACGCCCACCCGGCGGTGTGCTCGGCGACGGCCCGGACCAGCAGGTCATCGACCTCCTGCCCGTACGCGCTCAGCACGTCGGCGATCTCGTCACTCGTCAGCGCGAGGTCGTCCTCGGTCAGATCAGGCACGGCGGCGGCGAGGCCGAGCCGGTGGCGGTCCAGGACCGCGTCTCCGTCTACCAGGAGCAGCAGCCGGACACCGTCGTGCTCGGAGAGCACCGCGGCCAGCTGGTCGTCCAGCGCAGCGGCAGGGACGCTCGGTACGTCGTCCACGACCACGATCCGGGTCGCGCCCTGTGATCCGGCCGGATCCTTGCTCAGCAAGCGTGTGATGCGTTCGGCCAGTCGTGCCGGCGATGGTGTCGATCCTGCGCTGACCCAGGCGACGGGACCGAGCCGGGTGCTGCGCGCCCAATCGTTCGCCACGGACGTCTTTCCGGCGCCGACGGGAGCCTGGATGAGTGCGACCCGACCGGCGCTGACCGCGTCCTCGACCCGGGCCGTCAGCCGGGGCCGGCGGATCAGTCGCTGCGCGCTCCCGTCCGGTGCGGCGCTCGGTGGTGCGGATCGCAGCGGAGTGGTCTGGAGCATGGAGGTCACCGGTCTCTCGAACTGAATGCGTGCAGCCTCATTCAGGTCGTCGATCGGGTGACTTGTCATCCACCATCGGCCGAACTCACCCGGGTGAGATCGCGGCGCGGAAAGCGGAGCTCTCGGGTCAGATCAGCGAGCGACCACGCCCGATGGCGATGGCCTCCGGGCGGGAGTGGGCACCGAGCTTGCGATAGATCGCGAGCGTGAACGTCTTGATGGTGTTGTGCGAGACATAGAGGTCGGCGGCGATCTCGCGCAGACTCTGCTCGCCCTGGAGCTTGCGCAGCACCTCGATCTCGCGTGGCGTGAGGGGCTCCACGGCCGCCTGGTCGATGGTCGACAGATCGGGCGGCGTCCACGCCGTCGTCGGGCTGGCTGGAAGCCCCGAGGGCGTCGGCTGAAGGATCGGCGCGGGTCCGGTCTGCAGGTCACCGGAGACCGGTCTGGGACCTGCCGGGACCGACCGCCCCGCCCGGTCCGACCCGTCCGCCCGGTCCGACCCGTCCGACCGGGCATCAACACGCGTGGGAACGGCTGGCGAGGAATCCGGCGTCCCGGCGGGAACCTCGACCAGCGACTCGACCAGCGCCCGGGTCGAGCGGATCCGGTCGCGCAAGCGGTCGGCCGCCTGCCCGCGCCAGGAGTCGAGCTCGTCCAGTTCGCGTAGGGCGTCGAGCGCCACCGCGGTCCGCCCGGTGCGAGCGGCGACGGGGGCAAGAACCAGAAGGTGGTAGATCGTCGGCCACGGGCTCAGCCCGGGGACCAGGCGCCGGACGCGCAGGCTGTCATCCAGCAGGCCGTAGGCCTCTTCGAGCCGTCCGTCCAATGCCAAGTGCATGCCGAGCGCGGAGTAGGCCCAGGTGCCTTGGGGGCGCGTCTGCAGCCGCGCCGTCCGGACCACGTCCATCGATGCCTCCGCCATCGCCCGGCTTCGCACGGCATCGCCCGATTCGCAGTCCAGGAAGGACATCAGGGCGAAGGCGAGCACCCGGACCGTCGCCGGTGCAACGGGGGAGTATGCCACCTCGGAAAACTCGGCCCGGGCTTGCGGAAGGGCTCCGTCGAGATAGCAGATGTGACCCATTCCGGCGTGTGCGACGGTGTACCAGGGAGTGCGACGGTCGGTCTCCAGCTCAACGGCACGGGCGGCGGCCACCCGCATGGAGTCCGGTCCGTCGTAGCCGAACAAGCCCCGGATCAAGACGGCCGCCGACTCGGCCGACGTCGTACCGTCCGGGAGTGGATGGTCGTCCCAGCTGGCGTCCAGCATGGCCAGCCGGGCTCGCAGCTCGCCGGTCTGACCGCTCAACGCGGCCATCCACGCGGCTGTCGCCACCGTGCCCACGCTGCTGTCCTCGGGTGAGCCCCGCAATGCTCGGAGCCAGCCGTGCACGGTCGTCTCGCGACCGGCGTCGAAGTAGCGCACCCAGTGCTGTTGCAGCAGCAGCGACGCGCGTGGGGTGTCGCCGGCGGCCAGCGCATGATGAACGGCCTCGTCGATGTGCCCGTGACGAATGAACCAGTCGGTGCCGCGGGACCGCAGCGTGACGAGCCGTTCGGGCTCCTCGGCCTCCAAAGCGCTGCGCGCGAAGGAGCCGAACAGATGGTGGAAGCGGAACCACTGCCCGTCGTCGTCGAGCGGAATCAGGAAGAGATTGGTCCGTTCCAGCTCTCGGATCATGCGACCGGAGGTCGCCGAGTCCCGGACGTGGTCGCCCAGCGCCGCGTTGAACCGCTCGAACACCGACATCTCCAGGATGAACGCGCGCACGTCGGCCTGGAGCCGGTTCAGCACCTCCTCGGTGAGATAGTCCGCGACGAACCGGTTGTTGCCGCTGAGGGCGCGGACGAATCCGTCCGGATCCTCGCGACCGCGCAGCGACAGAGCCGCGAGATACACCGCGGCCGGCCAGCCCTCGGCGCGCCGGAGGAGCTCCTGCACCGCCTCGCCGCCCAGCTGGACCTGTTCGGTCTGCAGCACCGTGGTGATCTCGTCGGCGGTGAAGGAGAGATCGCGGCTGCGGATCTCGGCCAGCTTCCCGTCCACCCTCAGCCGGCCCAGCCGCAGCGCCGGATCCGATCGGGTGAGCAGCACCAGATGTGCTTGCGGCGGCAGGCTCTGGACCAGCTCGTCGAGGCCGCGAGTCGCTTCGGCCGACCGGAGTACGTGGCAGTCGTCCAGGACGATGACGACCGGTTCGCTCGAGGCTGCCAGCGCCGCGGTCAGCCGGGGCACCACCCGTGTGCCGATGGCCGACGAATGCCGGGTGACGAAGTCCACCGGGTTTTCGTCCACCGGGCACCCGGCCCGCTGCAGCGCCTCGGCCACGTGGATCCACAGCCGGGTGGGGTCGTTGTCCCCGACGTCCAGGCAGACCCAAGCTTGACGTGCCGGCGCATGCTCGGAGGCCAGCCACTGGGTCACCAACGTGCTCTTGCCGTAACCGGCCGGAGCGGCCACGAGGACGAGAGGTCGCCGAACCGCGTTCTCGAGCAACCGCACGAGCCGTCCGCGCTCGATCCACGACAGCCGAACGGGGGGTGGGTGCAGCTTGCTCTCACTGAGAGCGTCGACTGCGTACGTCTCCGCGTCCACCATCGCCTTCCGTCGCCCCGGCTGGCGGCGCGCCGTCTCGGACACAGGGGTGTGACTCACGGACAGCCGGCCCTCACAAAGCCACCTTTCGATCAGCATAGGAGATGCCGCGAGATCAGGGGTTCTGCCCAATCGATTGGGCAGAAACGGGAGGCAGATCCCCCGCAACAGGTGACCTTCGACGCGTGGCAACCGGGCCTCCAGTCCCGCTCAGTCCTCGGTGTCGGCCTCACCGTGCTGCCGCCGGACCTCCAGCATGTCGACACCGGACGCGCGCAACGCCTCGATCAGCCCCCACAGGGCAGCATCGTCGGCCACGTTGACCTCGACGGTGGTACCGGCGGGACGAATCGTCCCGATTCCGCACAGGTTCTCGACGATCTCGGGCGGCAACGTGCCGTCGATACGGATCTCGTAGGTGACCATGAGCTGCCGCGCCCGCTCTGCGCCCTCAGACTCCGGCCCGCAGCCCGACCGGGGTCCAGGCGCGCGATCCGTCGATTCCCAGCGAGTGGCGTGCGCACCTCACGTCGTCGACCTGCATCGGTCTGCCACCTCCAGGGGAAATCCGCGTCTGCCAGCGCTGTACGCCGACTGTCCCAGTCGGGTCGGAACCGGGCTTCACCCGGACCGGGTGACCAACGCCCTCCCGCGGCGACGAGACCGAGTCGTCACCCGCTTCGGGTGATTCCGCCTCTCGGTCGTGCGTGCCAGCATCGCAGTCGAGCCGGTCATGGGGCGACGCACGAGGCTGTCGCGACGGCGGAGGAGGCGACGAATGAGCGAAGTGGATGTCGGTCCGATCGACTACCTGGCGGTGGAGTTCCCGAACGGGCAGCTGAGGGGAGAGGCGCTGTCGATTCTCGTCGATCTCGTCGATCGGGGGATCATCCGGGTCCTCGACCTGCGGGTGGTGCGGCGCGAGCCCGACGGTACCTTTACCTCGATAACCCTGGCCGATCTCGACGGCGACGGAACCCTGGACCTGGAGATCTTCACCGGTGTCTCGTCCGGTCTGCTGGACGACGACGACATCCGCCAGGCGGCCGAGCTGATCGAGCCGGGGAGCGCCGTGGCCCTGGTGGTGTACGAGAACAGCTGGGCTGGACCGTTCGTATCGGCCCTGCGCCGGGCCGGCGCCGAACCGATTGCCAGTGGTCGGATCCCGGCCGACCAGGTGATCGCGGCGCTGGAGGCCATCGAGTCCGAGACCGAGACCGAATCGGTCGACGCGTAGCCCGCGCCCGGCACCAGAACCACGACACGAAGGAGAAGATCGACGATGGGACTCATCGGTGGAATTGCCCGGACGGCCGTCGTGGCCGGCACCGCGACCGCGGTGTCGAACCGTGTGTCACGCCGGCAGGCGAACCGCTGGGCAGCCAAGGAGGAGCAGGCCTACCAGGAGCAGGCGCCTCAGCAGCCCCCGCCTCAGCAGCCGGTGTATGAGCAGCCGGTGTATGAGGAGCCCGCCCCGGCGCCGGCTCCGGCCGCGCTGAGCCAGGCCGAGATCTTGGACCAGCTGAAGCAACTCGGCGAACTCCGGACGGCCGGCGTGCTGACCGACGCGGAGTTCGAGGCGCAGAAGGCCAAGATCCTCGCCGGCGGCTGATGGAGCGATCCTGACCGACCCGACCGCCAGACCCGGCCGTCCACGACGGCCGGGTCGTCGGGGTGCCCGCAGCGTGACGGGAATCGCCGACGATCAGCGCTCGGGGCCGACCGACGCCGCGA
>DASTGF010000420.1:0-11081 GCA_035719255.1 Microlunatus sp.
GGCGCAATACTGCGACCACCCGACCCAGGACCGTCGCGTCGTCTCCCGGAATGGGGGAGTACGCGGCGTTGTGCGGCAGCAGCCACACGTGCCCGTCGCGGCGCTTGAAGGTCTTCACCGTGGCCTCGCCGTCGAGCATGGCGGCGACGATGTCTCCGTTCTCGGCCACCGGCTGCTGCCGGACCACGACCCAGTCGCCGTCGCAGATCGCCGCGTCGATCATCGAGTCGCCCCGGACCTCCAGCAGGAACAAGGTGCCCTCGCCGACCAGCTGGCGGGGCAGTGCGAACACGTCCTCCACGCGCTCCTCGGCCAGGATCGGCCCGCCGGCGGCGATCCGGCCGAGAACCGGCACCAGCACAGGACGCGGCGCCTGGTCGCCGAGGCCGGTCACATCCGCGCCGTCCTCGTCGGCCGAGCGGACGGTAAGAGCGTGCGCGTCGGGGGGAAGCAGCACCTCCAGCGCGCGCGGACGATTCGGGTCGCGCCGCAGGAAGCCCTTCTGCTCGAGCACCTTCAGCTGGTGGGCCACGCTGGAGGAGCTGGCCAGCCCGACCGCGTCACCCATCTCCCGGATGCTCGGCGGATAGCCGCGACGCTCCACGGTCTCCTTGATCGTCTCGAGGATCCGGCGCTGCCGCGGGGTGAGTCCATGGGCGTCGGTCGGTCCGTCCGGCAGCGAGGCCACGCCTCCGCCCAGCTCCGCCAGCTGAGCCACCACATCGGCTGCCTTCGGGCGGCCGCGCCGGCGGGTCGGGCGCGCGGCGGGACGGTCGTCGGTGGTCTCGGGAGCCGGCGTCTCGATGGTGCTGGCGTCGTCGCGATCGGGCATGTTCGAACCATAGACTCCGGCTCCGACACATTCAAACATCTGTTCGACGGCGTGTCGTCGCGCGGTGCCTTTGCCGAGATGCTTCCCACCGTCGCGCCCGCGCGCGGTGCGCGCGATGCGTTCCTCACCACATCCGGCGCCCGCAGCCGGACGTCCGCCGCCGCCCAGCCGCCGACGCAGGTAGCCTGACCCCCCGTGGACGGGTGGCACGACGGCGGACAGAGAGGATGACGGCGGTGATCGGTTCCGGAGCCAGTCGTCCGCCGTTCCCCGTCACGCTGGACAACTGGCAGACCGCGGGACAGCTGGACTGGACGTTCCAGCACATGGCAGAGATCTTCCCGACCGTGCCGATCAGCCGCGGGGAACGCCCCGCCGCCCGCATCCCGAGCCGCTCCTTCGATCCCGGGTCGCTGCCGGTGGTGTGCAGCGACGGCCGGACCGCCGACGTCGACCACGTCATCGCCAACACCAACACCGACGGCTGGATGGTGGTGCACGACCACCCGCAGCTGGGTCCGGGCGTCCTGGTCGAGCGTTACCCGGGGGGGATGGAGCCGAGCACCCTCCATCTGCTGATGTCGGTGACGAAGTCGATCGTCGGCACCGTGATCGGGTCGCTCGTGTCTCACGGCGTGCTGGACACCGAGGCGCAGATCACCCATTACATCCCGGCGTTCCACGAGTCCGGGTACGCCGGCGCCACCCTTCGGCATCTGCTGGACATGCGCTCGGGAATCAAGTTCTCCGAGGAGTACCTCGACCCCTGGGCGGAGGTCCGGGTGCTGGAGCAGTCGTTCGGCTGGGCGCCCCGGCTCTCCCCGGACGTACCCCACGGCCTGCGCGCCTTCCTGCTGTCACTGCGGCAGGAGAAGCCGCACGGCGGCCCGTTCGACTACCGCAGCTGCGAGACCGACGTCCTCGGCTGGGTGGCCGAGGCCGCGACCGGCCGGCGGTTCGCGGATCTTGCGAGCGAGCTGGTCTGGTCGCGGATCGGCGCGGAGTTCGACGCGAACATCGGCGTCGACGCCGAGGGCAGCGGCATGTACGACGGTGGCATGTCGGCCGCGCTGGGCGATCTGGCGCGCTTCGGTCTGATGATCTTGCGCTCGGGTATCTCGCTCACCGACCACCAGGTGCTGCCCGCGTGGTGGGTGAACGACAGCTTCCTCGGCGGGCACGACTCGGTCCGCGCGTTCGCCGAGAGCCCGGGCGACAACCGGATGCCGGGCGGGCTGTACCGCAACCAGTTCTGGATCCCCGATGCCTGCCGCCCCGTGCTGCTCTGCCTGGGCATCCACGGCCAGATGATCTACGTCAACCGCGGCGCCCGCGTCGTCGCGGTCAAGCTGTCCAGCTGGCCGACTCCCCAGGACGCCTGGCGCCTGTTCTCGACCCTCTCCGCCTTCGACGCCATCGCCGCGGAGGTGTCCGGCTGGACCGGCGGCTGGGCCGCCGTCAGCTGACCCGCGAGCGCGGGCGGACACGGACCGTCCGCGAGCGTCGGCAAGCGGAGCGCCGGACGATCACCTGCGACCGAACGAGCAGCCCCGCCCACGCTGCGGCAGCGGCACCCTGCCTGGGCTGCGCGTGAAGGAGCAGGTGAACGTCACAAAGGCGCGCAGCGAGCGCGAGCGGACGCACACAAGACAGTCAGCCCAGGAGGCATGACGGTTGTGCTCGCGGAGTCATTGACCCCGTAGCGACCGGGTTGGGAGAGTGATCTCCTTGACTCCCCACGGCCGAGGAGGCGTTTGCCCATGTCCGCACACCCGCTGGATCCGCTCTCGGAGGACGAGTACCGCGCCACCGCGGCCGTCCTGCGCCGGGACCAGGGGGTATCGGACGCGTGGCGCTTCGCCTCGATCGAGCTCGCGGAACCGCCGAAGGCCGAGGTCAAGGCCTGGTCGCCCGGTGATCCGATCCAGCGCCGGTCCTTGTCGGTGCTGTGGGAGAAGGCCACCAACGCCGTGTACGAGGCCGTCGTCGACCTGACCGCCGACGCCGTGGTCTCCTTCACCCACGTGCCCGGGGTGTGTCCCAACTTCACGATCGACGAGTACCACGATGTCGATCACGCCCTGCACGAGAACGAGGAGGTGCTGGCCGCTCTCGCCGCCCGCGGCATCACCGATCCGTCGCTGGTGCTGTTCGACGTCTGGACCTACGGTCACGCGGTGATGCCGGAGCAGTGGCGCGACCGGCGGATCGGCTGGTGCGACCTGTGGATGCGCGAGACGCCGGCCGGCAACCCGTATGCGCACCCCGTCGCGGGGCTCAAGATCATCGTCGACATGAACAGCCTCGAGGTCCTCCAGATCGAGGACACCTTCGATTACGGCCTGCCCGAGGTGCAGGCCGAGTACGACCCGGCCGTGAACGGCATCGAACCCCGGACCGATCTCAAGCCGCTGGAGATCACCCAGCCCGAGGGGGTGTCCTTCACCCTCGACGGCAACGAGCTGCGCTGGCAGAACTGGACGATGCGGCTCGGCTTCAACTTCCGCGAGGGTCCGGTCATCTACCAGGTCTCCTTCGACGATCCGCATTCGGGCGGCGCCAGGCGCGACGTCGCCTACCGGATGTCGTTCGCCGAGATGATCGTGCCCTACCGGGACCCGACGCCGGACCACTACCGGCGTACCGCGTACGACATCGGGGAGTGGGGTCTGGGCTACATGACCACCTCGCTCGAGCTGGGCTGCGACTGCCTGGGCGAGATCACCTACGTCGATGCGGTCGTGCCGAACTCGGCGGGCGAGCCGCAGGTGATCTCGCAGGCGATCTGCCTGCACGAAGAGGACAACGCGGTGCTGTGGAAGCACGTCGACGCCGATCTCGGTGCGCAGGTGCGGCGGATGCGTCGGATGGTCGTGTCGGCCCACGCCACCGTGGCCAACTACGAGTACCTGATCTACTGGCGCTTCTATCAAGACGGCAACATCGAGTGCGAGGTCCGGGCCACCGGTCTGATGGTGACCACCCCGCTGGAGAACGACGAGGACACCTCGCCCTGGGGCACGAAAGTCGACCGGCGGACGTACGCGCCGTTCCACCAGCACTTCTTGATCGCCAAGCTCGACCTCGACATCGACGGCACCGAAAACACCGTGGTCGAGGTCGACTCGGTCGCGCCACCGATCTCGCCGGAGAACCCGTACGGCCTGGCGATGACCACCCAGGCGACCACCATCGCCTCCGAGCGCGACTCCGGCCGCGACTTCAAGTGGGAGACCCAGCGGGCCTGGAAAGTGCAGAGCACCACCCGGAACAATCGGCACGGCACGCCGACCGCGTACAAGCTGGTGCCGGGTGCGGCCATCCCTGCGCTGATGGACCCGTCGGCGATGGTGCTACAGCGGGCACCGATCCTCGGCCACACGCTGTGGGTGACGGCGCACGACGACCGGGAGCGCTGGCCGGCGGGCGACTACCCGACCCAGTCCGATGGCGAGGCCCGCAGCGGACCCGAGCCGCACCAGCAGGGCATCGCCGGCTGGATCACCGACGACGCGCCGCTGGAGGGCACCGACGTCGTGCTGTGGTACGTGTTCGGTATCCACCACATCACCCGGGTGGAGGACTGGCCGATCATGCCCGCCGACACCATCTCGTTCTGGCTGAAGCCGTTCGGGTTCTTCGATGCCAACCCCGCCATGGACGCGTCTCCGACCGCGGGGGCCGGCGACCATTGCCACCCGGCGCATCACGCGTCATGATCATCTTCAGTAGGCGCATCGCCGGTCGGCGGTGAAAGGGGTCATACGCATGTCCGAGAAGCAGGTCTTCACCAACATCATCGACGACGAGGAGCGTCCGGCGTCGTCGGGCGCGTCGCTGGACATCATCAATCCCGCGACCGGTGAGGTGTACGCGACCTCACCGAATTCCGGCGGCGCCGACGTGGACGCGGCCTGCCAGGCGGCCGGGCGGGCCTTCGAGACGTACCGCTGGACCACGCCCGCCGAGCGGCAGCGCTATCTGCTGAAGCTCGCCGACGCGATCGAGGAGAACGGCGAGGAGCTGGCCCGCATCGAGTGCGAGAACACCGGCAAGCCGTTCTCGCTCACGATGTCGGAAGAGATTCCGCCGATGGTGGATCAGATCCGCTTCTTCGCCGGGGCGGCGCGGGTGCTGGAGGGCAAGTCCGGTGGCGAGTACATGAAGGGCTTCACCTCCTACGTCCGGCGCGAGCCGCGCGGTCCGGTGGCTCAGGTGGCCCCGTGGAACTATCCGATGATGATGGCGGTCTGGAAGTTCGCGCCCGCCCTGGCCGCCGGGAACACCGTCGTCCTCAAGCCGTCCGACACCACTCCGGCGTCGTCGGTGTGGATGGTTCGCACGATGCAAGAGATCTTCCCCAAGGGCGTGGCGAATCTCGTCTGCGGTGACCGGGACACCGGTGCCGCGCTGACCCAGCACAAGATCCCACAGATGGTGTCGATCACCGGCTCGACCCGGGCCGGCATCGCCGTCGCGACCGCCGCAGCGGCGGACGTGAAGGTCGCCCACCTCGAGCTCGGCGGCAAGGCGCCGGTGATCGTCTTCGACGACGCGGACCTGGCAGCGGCCGTGGAGGGGATCAAGGTCGGCGGCTACTTCAACGGCGGCCAGGACTGCACCGCCGCCACCCGCGTGCTGTGCCAGCAGGGTGTCTACGACGAGTTCGTCGCCGAGTTGGCCAGGGCGGCCCAGCAGACGCGAACCGGGTTCGATCCCGACGACGAGGACCTGCTCTACGGCCCGATCAACAACGCCAACCAGCTGCGGCACATCACCGGTCTGGTGGACCGGACCCCGGACCACGCACGGGTCGTCGCCGGTGGGCACCGGGTGGGGGACCGGGGCTACTTCTTCGAGCCGACCGTGATCGCCGACCTGGCTCAGTCCGACGAGCTGATCCAGACCGAGGTGTTCGGTCCGGTGATCACCGTCCAGCGCTTCAGCGACGAGGACGACGCCGTGACCAAGGCCAACGACAGCGAGTACGGCCTGGCCTCGTCGGTGTGGACGCGGAACACCACCACCGCGGTCCGGATGTCGGCCCGACTCGACTTCGGGTGTGTCTGGATCAACACCCACATCCCGCTCCAGGCGGAGATGCCGCACGGCGGGTTCAAGCACTCCGGTTACGGCAAGGACCTCTCGATGTACGGGCTGGAGGACTACACCCGGATCAAGCACGTGATGGAGTACCACGGGTTCGAGGGCTGAGCGATCGGCACGAGGATGGACAGACCTGGGGTCGGGGTGGATCAGGGCTGAAGGGACACACAGTCGGAATCTGATGTCGGGCGGTTCGGTCTCGGGGGAGCTCCGCACCTGCACCCGCTCAACTCGAGAAGGGGGTTGGGATGGCAGAGAAAGGTCTGAAGAGCAACGCCGTCGGCCTGTTCGGTGGCACGTTGCTCGGCATCTCGTCGGTGGCGCCGGCGTACGTCCTCACCGCGACCGTGGGGATCCTCGCGGTGGCGGTCGGTGAGAAGACCCCGGTGGTGATCATCGCCGGCTTCCTGCCGATGTTCTTCGCCGCGTACGCCTATCGCGAGTTCAACAAGGTGATGCCGGACAGCGGCACATCGTTCACCTGGACCTCCAAGGCGTTCGGCCCCTACATCGGCTGGATCGGTGGCTGGACGGCGGTGATCGCCACGATCATCGTGCTGTCCAACTTGGCCGGGGTCGCGGTGCAGTTCCTCTACCAATTCATCGGCGCGATCGTCCGCTCGGACAGCATCAGCGAGCTGTGGCTGAACAAGCCGATCAACGTGCTCACCTGCCTGGCCTTCCTGGCCATCGCCACCTGGGTCGCCTATCGCGGCATCGACGCGACCGAGCGGGTGCAGATCTTCCTGGTCTCGTTCCAGATGATCATGCTGCTGATCTTCGCGATCTTCGCCATCGCCAAGCACGAGACCGCAGGGGTCGGTGCAAACTTCTCCTGGTCGTGGTTCTCTCCGGCCGGGCTGACCCTGTCGGCCTTCATCGTCGGACTCTCCGGATCCATCTTCGGATTCTGGGGCTGGGACACCGCGCTCACGGTCAACGAGGAGTCGAAGGACTCCGACACCATCCCCGGCCGCGCGGCCTTGCTGTGCGTGCTGTCCATCCTGGCGACGTACCTGATCGTGACCATCGCCATGCAGATGTTCGCCGGCATGGGCGACACCGGGCTGGGACTGCAGAACGAGGACGTGTCCGACAACGTCTTCGGCAATCTCGCCGAACCGGTGCTCGGCTTCCCGCTCAGCCTCGGTCTCTACCTCGCCGTGCTGGCATCCTCGGCGGCCAGCCTGATCACGACATTCCTGCCGACGTCGCGCACCTTGCTGGCGATGGGTGCCTACGGCGCGATGCCGAAGAGGTTCGCCACCATCCACCCGAGGTACAAGTCACCGAGCACCGCCACCTTCGTCGCCGGCATCGGTGCGGGCGTGTTCTACACGGTGATGACCATCCTCAGCGAGCGGGTGCTGACCGACACGATCCTCTCGCTCGGCATCATGATCTGCTTCTACTACGGCCTGGTCGCCTTCGGTTGCATCTGGTTCTTCCGCCACACGCTGTTCGAGAACACCTTCAACGTGGTGTTCAAGCTGGTGTTCCCGTTGCTCGGTGGGATCGGTCTGTTCTTCGTACTGATCATCACCCTGCGTGACAGTGCCGACCCCGAGTACGGCAGCGGAGCGAGTGTGTTCGGGGTGGGTCTGGTGCTGGTGCTGGGGCTCGGTCTCATCCTGATCGGACTGATCTTCATGTTCGCGATGCGCGCTCGCCAGCCGGCCTTCTTCAAGGGACAGACGCTGCGCCACGAGGCGGCCCACCATATGCGTCAGCACGAGCATCTGGATTTCTGAGTGATCGAACCGAGCCGGCGCGCCGGAGAGAGGCGCCACCACCCATGACCCGGTACGGGGCCCAGTTCGGGCCCGACATCACGTTCCTGGGCGTGCGCCCCTGCGATCTGGACGAGCCCGAGAGTTATGCCGACGCCGATGTGGTGATCCTCGGGGCACCCTTCGACGGCGGCGCGTCCTACCGCGCGGGGACGCGATTCGGACCGCAGGCGATCCGGATGACCGACTACCTGCCGCACGACGGTTCGCGCCCGTCGCTGGCCCTGCGGACCGATGGCTTGACCGATCTCAACGTCTACGACGCGGGGGATGTCGAGATGTATTCCGGCGACATCGAGGTCGCCCTCCCGGCCCTGGAGGCCGCGGTCCAGAAGGTGGTCGAGGCCGGGGCGATCCCGATCTCGCTCGGTGGCGACCACTCGATCGCCTATCCCGACGCCAAGGGCTGCGCGAATGTCCTGGGGGCCGGCCGGGTCTCGATGATCCACTTCGACGCGCACGCCGACACCGGCGACATCGAGTTCGGGTCGCTGTGGGGCCACGGTCAGCCCATGCGCCGGCTGATCGAGTCCGGCGCGCTCCGGGGCGATCGTTTCCTGCAAATCGGCTTGCGCGGCTACTGGCCGCCCCCGGAGACCCTGGAGTGGATGGCCGCACAGCACATGCGGTCGTATGAGATGACCGAGATCGTGCACCGCGGTCTGACCGAGTGCCTGACCGAGGCCTTCACCATCGCCACCGACGAGTGCGAGGGTGTCTTCCTCTCCGTCGACATCGACGTGTGCGACCCGGGCCATGCACCCGGTACGGGCACCCCCGAACCCGGTGGGCTGTCGGCGCGGCAGCTCCTCGACGCGGTCCGGCGGATCTGCCTGGAGCTACCGGTGGTCGGGATGGATGTGGTCGAGGTGAGCCCGCCGTACGACCATGCCGACATCACGGCCGCGCTGGCGAACCGCGTTGTCCTCGAAGCGTTGTCGGCGATCGCCCGCAGGCGTCGCGACGAGCGGGACGGCACCCGGTGGGACCCCGCGCTGCCCCTGCTCAGCGAGCGCGCCGCGCCGATCCCCGAGGGGGAGGTCCGAGGCCATCACCACACCCATCTCAGCCACGACCAGGAGACGCGAACATGACGACCGACCCTACGGGTACCGACGCCGAGTCCCACGAGGCCAAGGGCGCCGAGATCGTCCCGAGCACCGACGCCGCGTACAGCCCTCCGGCGGCCAGGCCCGGCCACCCGCTGCGCAACATGTCGGAGGTGCGGCACTTCTTCCGCACCAACGAGACGCCGATCTACTTCATCGGTGCCACACCGTTCAACCTGCTCGGCATGGACCGGTGGGTGCGCAACTTCTCCTACATCACCTACTACGACGGCTGGGACGGTGGGCACCCCCGGGTGTTCACCCCGAAGCGCCGGCCCTACATCGAGTTCGAGTCGGGCGAGGAGATCAACAACTGGCTGCTGTCCAACCCCGAGGTGATCGCCCACATCGCGGCCAAGACGGTGCCGGGGGTCCGCCCCAAGATCTGTATGGTCTTCTTCGACGAGGAGACCGAGCGGATCTGCGCCGAGCTGGGGTATGACCTGATCCTGCCCTTGGCCGCCCTGCGGGAGCATCTGGACTCCAAGCTGGTCACCACCCGGCTGGGCAACGAGGTCGGTGCGCCGAGCGTGCCCAACATCATGCTCACCGTCGACAGCTACGAGGAGCTGGTTCAGGCGACCACCGCTGCGGGGCTCGGCACCGACCTGGTCGTCCAGACCGCGTACGGCGATTCGGGCAAGACCACCTTCTTCATCGACGACGAGAGCGGGTGGAAGAAGAACGCGAAGGAGATCATCGGCCACGATGTCAAGGTGATGAAGCGGATCAACAACCGCCCGGTCGCCGTCGAGGCCGTGCTGACCCGCTGCGGGACGATCGTCGGCCCGTTCATGACCGAGCTCACCGGCCATCCCGCCCTCACGCCCTACCGTGGCGGGTGGTGCGGCAATGAGATGTTCCCCGACGTGCTCGACGACGATCTGCGCCGCCGGGCCGGGGACCTGGTCCGCCGGCTGGGTGACCGGCTGGGCCAGGAGGGCTACCGCGGCTTCTTCGAGGTGGATGTGCTGATCGACATCGACGACAACGAGGCGTATCTCGGTGAGCTGAACCCACGGATCAGCGGCGCGTCCGCGATCACCAACGTGACGGCCGGAGCGTACGCGGACGTCCCGTTGTTCGCCTTCCACCTGCTGGAGTTCATGGGGGTCGACTTCGACATCGACGTCGACGAGATCAACGAGCGCTGGCTGGAGCTGGCCTCGAACGATCTGTGGAGCCAGATGGTGATCAAGGAGACGTCGCCGGTTGTCGAGCTGATCACCAGTTCCGCGCCGACCGGTCAGTACGCGATCGACCGCTCCGGCGCCCTCGTGTTCAAGCGGGCGGCGCTGGACTGGCACCAGCTGCAGAACGACTCCGAGGCGTTCTTCCTGCGGATCTACGGTGCAGGGGACTATCGCTGGAGGGGCGCCGATCTCGGTGTGGTGGTGACCAAGGGTCGCTTGCAGCACTCGGTCGGCAACGGGCCGTACTCGCTGACCATCCGGGCCAAGCACCTGATCGAGGCCATCCGCGAGCAGTACACGGGCCTGCCCCTCAAGGACGCCAAGCCGCCGGCGCCGACGAGTCAGAACAGCACGATCAAGTAGTGCGCTGTGGGCGGGTCAGGCCGCCGACTCCGCGCGCTGCGCTCGGATGGCACGGCGACGGTCCAGCCGCGCCGCCGTGGACCGTTGCAGCCGCCGGGCGCAGGCCGCCACCATCGGCGCCGCGTGGTGTTCGGGCTTCCACGCCGCGTACACCTCGACCGCCAGGCTGGCCTGGTCGTCGGTGGTGATCGGCACCGCCACGAGATCGAAGCGCGGCTCGTCGGTCACCACGGCGACGCCGCGGCCCGCCGCGGCAAGCGCCTGCGCCAGCTGGCCGGTGTCGACGGTGGACGCGGTCGCGGGGGTCAGTCCGGACACCGCCAGCAGGCCGGTCAGCCGCGTCTGGACGTGCCCGCTGTCGGCCGCCAGCACCAGGTTCTCACCGGCGAGCTGAGCCAGTCCGATCTCGTCCTGGGCGGCGAGAAAATGATCGGCCGGCAGCTGCGCGGTGATCGGCAGCCGCGGAAATCGCAGCCGGTCCAGGCCCGGAGCCGGCGGGGTGGTGGCGAGCACGAGATCCACGTCGCAGTCCAGGCGATCGTAGGAGAGATCGGGGTCGGTCACGATGCGCGGGCAGGCGTCGTCCGGTCCGAGCTCGGCGATCGAGGGTGCCACCACCAGCGAGACCACCAGTGGAGAGGCCGCGAGCCGCAGCGACGGGATCAGGCCCGCGGCGAGCTCGGCAACG
>DASTGF010000421.1:0-4095 GCA_035719255.1 Microlunatus sp.
GAGCCGTCTCGACCTCGTTGAGCCACTGCTCGTCGAAGACGACGACGATCCCGCAGCCGCCGGCTGGGACGGCCCACTCGACGTCGGACTTGATCTTTCGCTTGATCACCCGGTCGATGACCGTGCCAGTACCTGCGCCGACCCCTGCGCCGACCACAGCCGATGCCAGCAGCGCCGGCGGGAAGATCAGGCCGACCAGGGCGCCGCCGACGGCTCCCAGCGCCGCCCCGATACCGGGTTCGTTCGTGGTGTCCTTGACGTGGAGCTTTCCGTCGCCATCGCGTGTCACCAACGCCAGTGCACCGACCTTGATCACGTCGTCGTGGGCGAGTTTCTTCAGCGCGTTCCAGTCCTGTTCCGCCGTGCCGGGATCGCTGTACGCCGCCACGTACAGATCCAAGGCGTCGCTGTCGTTCTTGTCACTCATCAAATTCACCTTTCGTCATTGAGCCGCCCAGTACCTCGGCGGATCGGAACTGTGGCATGCCCCGCGGGCAGTCAGCTCGGGGCTTTCGTCAGGTCGTACCGAAACAGCTGTGCAAGCCATGGCATGCGCCGAGCCACGCCGGATTGGTCAGGCAATCGACCGCCACCCGCCTAACTGCGCGAGGCGCCGTACTTGATTAGGCGAGCGCCTTGGCTTTTAGTTGGTCGAACTCGGCGGGAGTGATCGAACCGCTGTCGAGCAGTGCCTTGGCGGTGGCGACTTGGTCAGTCGGGCTCGATGCGCTGGCTACCGACCTGATGTGTTGTTCCGTTTCGGCCTGCGCCTGGCGCATCATGCCAGCTTGACGCTCCGCCATGCCGCGGCCTCGCGTGATCAGGTAGATCAACATGACGAGGAAGGGCAGAAAGATGAGCCCGATCGTCCACAACGCCTTGGCACCCCCACCGAGTCCGGGGTCGCGGAACAGGTCTCCGAAGATGTGGATGAGCACCATCAGGTACATGACAAACAGGAAGCTCCAGATGAGGAGCCCGAAAAAGTCCCAAAAGCCCATCAACAGTGCCCTTCGTTGCAGAGGTTCCCGCCACATCCCGGCGTGAAGCCCTGTCACCATAGCCGACCCAAGCCACAAGAGCGAGGACCCGTCGCGCATGCACGCCGACCACGCGGACTGCCCCCACGACCCGGCGTGTGCGCCCGTTGTGGCGAGCAGATGAACGCCCGACCAGGACTTTGTGAACATCGCGAAACGGTCTTGTAATGCCAGGGATGTTCACCCGCAGCGGGTGAAGGCACGCAGTTGCCAGGGTGCCAATGCTCGCTGAATCACCCCATCAATCCGCGATCGAGGGAGACACATGACATCAACCGCTGATGCTGCTGCGATGGGAACGTTCGATGTGGCCGTGATCGGTGGCGGGCCGGCAGGTGTCTTCGCTGCGCTCCGGGCTGCCCGGTTGGGTGCGCACACGGCCCTGATCACCCGGGACGCCGTCGGGGGCATGGCCGCCACGGATGGTCCGGTGCCGGTTCGGGTCTTGGCCCACGCCGCGCGTCTGCGACGCGAAGCACGCCAGCTGGGGGCGTTCGGCATTGACGTCGGGGACAGCACCCTCGACTACCCTCGCCTTCTCGGGCGGGTCCAACAGGTGGTAGCCGAGGTCGGCCGCACGGCCACCATGCGACCCCAGCTCGAGCAGGAAGGCGTAGCTGTGTTCGAGCATGCCGGAACAGCCGGGTTCGTCGACTCCCACACCATCGAGACCGAAAGTGGTCTGCGTCTGCACACGGAGAAGGTGATCTTGTGCGGCGGCGGCACCAACCGCCGGTTGCCGCTACCCGGTGCCGATCTCCTCGGCTCCCATCACGACGCGTGGTCGCTGACCTCGGTACCCGACACGCTGCTGGTCGTCGGTGGCGGAGCTACCGGAGCGCAGGTGGCGTCGATCTTCAACGAACTCGGTTCCAAAGTCATGCTGTATGAGGCCGCACCCCGGATCTTGATGACCGAGGACGAGGATGTATCGCACGTGATGGCGGACGCCTTCCGAGCGGCCGGGATCGACGTACGAGAAAGCTTCGGCAAGATCCTGGAGTTCACCGACACCCCCACGGGTGTGCGGATGCACTACTCGACCGACCAGGGAAGCGAATCCGTCGAGGCCAACGTCGCTGTCGGAGCGATCGGCTGGCAGGCCGACACCGCAGGGCTGAACCTGGCGGCCGCGGGAGTCGAGACAACACCACGCGGATACATCGCCGTCGATGCTCAACTTCGCACCAGCGCACCCCATGTCTATGCGGCCGGAGACATCACCCGGCCGCCTCATGCTCGTTCCCCAAGCCGTTCAAGACGGCTTCCAGGCAGCCACCAACGCCGTGCAAGGGGACCAGGTGACGCTCACGTCACCCGTCAGCCCGATCGGGAGCTTTACCGACCCCGAATACGCCCAGGCCGGGCCCAGCGAGGCCAGCGCGCGGGAAAGCCACGACATCGTGGTGGCCCGCGTTCCGTTCGCCGACGCGTCCCGACCGATCATCGATGGCCGCACCACGGGATTCTGCAAACTCATCGTCGACCGCGGCACTCACCAAATGATTAGTTGCCATGTCGTCGGCGAACGCGCGGTCGAACTGGCCCAGGTGGCGGCCGTCGCGATCGCGGCCAACATGACCGTCGAGCAGTTTGCCCGGATCCCCGTATCCTTCCCGACCTACACCAACGTCCTCGGACGCGCCGTCCTCGACGCCGCCCGCCAGCTCGGCATTGACGACTTCTGGGACCACCCACAGTAAGCGACTCCTCCGAGCCGCCACCACTTCTTGCCCGAGAACCATCAGACGCTGCCGCTCAGACGCTGCCGATGTCGGCGTGGGCGTTACCGCCCTCACGAGAGGGCGTGGTGAAGTACTGGAGCTTCAGAGCAGTCCGCGATCACGGCCGATGCGGACGGCGTCGGATCGCGACCTGGCGCCAAGTTTGCGATACAGCGATTGGGTATGCGTCTTCACCGTGTTGTGAGAGACGTAAAGCTCGGCGCCGATTTCGCGAAGACTCCGGGGCGAGGCGAGTTTGCGCAGGATCTTGAGTTCTTGGCCGGTCAGGTCGGTGCGGGGTTCGGTGCCGGTTCCGTTGGCGGGCAGGAGCCGGCGTACCGCTCGGATTCTGCCGGTCATGGCATCCGTCCCCTCGTCGTAGGGACTGAGGATGCGAGCTGCCTCGTCGATGAGGCGGCGGGCCTGGGGCCAATCTTTGATGGTGGCGGCGACGCGGGGTGATCCAGCTGGTCGTGGGTGCCATGGCCGCCTACGGCATGATCATGCGGAACACCCGTTTCAACCGGATCGTCGGCGCGATCCTGCTGTTGGCGTTCGTCGTGCCCGGCCAAGCGACTCTGGTGCCGCTGTACCTGATGCTGGTCGACGCTGGCCAGGTCGACACCCTCACCGGCCTGGTGATCATGTACCTGGCCGGGGCGGTGTTCTGTTTCTTCTTGATCCAGGGCTACATGACGTCGATGCCGTACGAGATCATCGAAGCGGCCAGGATCGACGGCGCCGGGGTGGTGCAGATTTTTTGGCGGATCGTGCTACCGCTGATCCGCCCGATTCTGGTCACGGTCGGGGTGTTCCAGACGATGTGGGTGTGGAACGACTTCATCACCCCCAACGTGTTCATCTCCTCCCCGGAGAAGCGGACCATCGTGCTGCAGGTTTACAGCGCGGTCGGCGAGTTCACCACCGACTGGCCAGCCTTCATGACCGTCTCGGTGCTCGCCCTGATCCCGATGGTGATCTTCTTCGTGTTCACCCAACGCCACATCGTCAGCGGCCTGCTCGCCGGAGGGATCAAAGGATGAACCGAAACCCTCCGGCCCCGCTATACACCGACCCCGTCCACAGGGCGCCGACCGACCCCACCCTCATCGAGGGGCCCGACGGCCGTGGGTGGATGTTCTACACCCAGCGACGAGCCGCCGACACCGGCCCCGGCGTCACCTGGATCCACGGCACCGACATTGGCATGGCCTGCTCCACCGACGGGGGCCTGACCTGGGTCTTTGCCGGGGTCGTCGACGGCCTCGACCCCGATCAAGGCCGCAACACGCTGTGGGCGCCAGAGGTCGTCTTCGCCGAAGGCCGGTTCC
>DASTGF010000422.1:0-31450 GCA_035719255.1 Microlunatus sp.
GGATGCCGACCGCCACCGCCAGTCTGGAGCGATCAACCACCGACCCGACAGGGCCGAACGTCCCGAACCGACCGCATCGCCGCAACCAATGATCTGCGGCCGGCGCGGTCCACCCTGGAGCCGTCGAGCTCCGTGCTGCGCGTCCCCGTGGTGAGAGTCTCACCGGCCGTTCATCTGGCCGCCCTCTGGCTGTCATCGAGGTTTGGGTGGATAGTCGGGTAATGGTTTGAGGATTCACGCGGGTCCGCACGGGGCGGACCTTCCATTCGGAGGGGTGCGTATGCGCAGCAGAGGAACGGCAAGAGGGGTGCTGGCCGCGGTGGCGGCCGTGGCGGCGTTGGCGATGGTCGGTGTGCCGGCGATGGCGACCGGCGGCCACGGGACCGAGCCGACCACGACCCCGATCAAGCACGTCGTGGTGATCTTCCAGGAGAACGTGTCGTTCGACCACTACTTCGCCACCTACCCGACCGCGGCGAACCCGGCCGGTGAGCCGGCATTCACCGCGGCACGAGGCACCCCGTCCATCAACGGATTGGACGAGAGCCTGCTGGCGCCGAACAATCCGAACTCGGTGCAGCCGTTCCGGTTGGGCCGCGCTCAGGCTCAGACCTGCGACCAGGACCACAGCTACACAGACGAGCAGAAGGCCTTCGATTCGGGGCTGATGGACAAGTTCGTCGAGACGGTCGGCCGGGGCAGCGCGACGTGCACCGACTACGGGCACGGCCGCGGTTTGGTGATGGGCTACTACGACGGCAATACCGTCACCGGGCTGTGGAACTACGCCCAGCACTACGCGATGAGCGACAATTCGTACGGCACGACGTTCGGTCCCTCGACCCCCGGGGCTCTCAACCTCGTCTCCGGGCAGACGAGCGGTTTCTCGACCACCAGTTCCGCGGTCACCGCGAACGGCTCGGTCGTCGGCGACCCTCAGCCTGCCGGGGATGTCTGTGACACCCGAGACTCCAGCCGCTCGGTCGATGCGGCGAACCGCAACATCGGGGACCTGCTCAACGCCAAGAATGTCAGCTGGGGATGGTTCCAGGGCGGCTTCGCCGACTGCACCGCGACCCATACCGACGTCGGCAACGTGTCGAGCAAGGATTACATCCCCCATCACGAGCCGTTCCAGTACTACGCAAGCACCGCCAACCCCAGTCACGCCCGTCCGGCGTCGGTCTCCGAGATCGGCCACGGCGGCCCGGCCAACCACCAGTACGACCTGACCGACTTCTGGGCATCGGTCGCCAATCGTTCGATGCCGGCGGTGAGCTTCGTCAAGGCTGCTGGCTATCAGGACGGGCACGCGGGCTACTCCACGCCGCTGGACGAGCAGCATTTCCTGGTCGACACGATCAACCGGCTGCAGCAGAGCAAGGAGTGGAAGAGCACCGCGATCGTGATCGCCTACGACGACAGCGACGGCTGGTATGACCATCAGATGGGTCCCATCGTCAACCAGTCGAACGATCCGGCGGTGGACGGCCTCACCACGGCCAATACGTGCGGCACAAACCCGAGCCGGATCGCCGGTGGCTTCCAGGACCGCTGCGGCTACGGGCCACGGCTTCCGCTGCTGGTGGTCTCTCCGTTCGCCAAGCGCAACTTCGTCGACCACAGCGTCACCGACCAGACCTCGATCCTGCGCTTCATCGAGGACAACTGGGGCACCGGCCGGATCGGGAACGCCTCGTTCGACGCCAAGGCCGGGGATCTCGGGAACCTGTTCGACTTCCGCCACAGCAGCAATCGGCGGCTCATCCTCGATCCGCTCACCGGCCAGCCGAAGGACAGCTGACGGTCTCCAAGGACAGCTGACGGTTTACCCGTACGGAGGGGGCGGTCACGAGGCCGCCCCCTCCACACGTGGTCCCAGTGCAGGCCACCAGCGGCTCTGGCGCCGGGTGCGGACTCGTTCCGGCGCGGTCAGGAGTAGATGACGGTCGTGGTGTGGGTGCTGTACGTGTAGATGATCGCTCCGTGCTGGAAGTTGCTGCGCCTGCCCCCCGAAACCGTGAACTCATCGCTGACCGGCAGGCCGAGCCGGCTCGCGCTGCCGCCGAGGGAGAGGTAGCGGCCAAGGATCGCACCGTGCACCTCGTGTGCGGAGGTCGATGAGGACCAGTAGATGTTGCCACCCTGGAACTGCGAGGCGCGCCCGCCCGTGACGCCCACCTCGTCGCTCACCGGATAGCCGAGGAAGCCGGATTCAGATCCCAACGACCGCCACTTGGTGCCGATCGCACCGTGCACCTCGTGAGCACCTGAGGACGACGACCAGTAGATCCATCCGCCCTGGAACTGGTTCCGCCGCCCACCCGCCGCGGCCTGTTCATCGGTCAGCGGGAAGCGCAGGAAGGAATTCACCGTCCCCAGCTTGCGGTATTCGCCGAGGATCGCGCCGTGAACCTCGTGCGCTCCACTGGCCGAGGACCAGTAGATCCGGCCACGCTGGAACCACTGCACCGCGGTGCCCGTCGTCGTGGCGACCTGCTCCGCGGTCGTCGCTGCGCCGAAGGCGGCCGAACCGCCCAGCCTCAGGTACTCCCCACGGATAGCCCCCTTGGTCGTCGCTTGGTATGGGCTGGCGAAGCCGTACCCCATGCTGCGCAGTTGGCTGATGATGGCCGGCAGGTTCTGCGGATCGGTGGAGGGAGCGCTGAGATGCATCACCAGGATGGCGCCCGGCACGGTGTAATCACGAATGCGCCGGCTCACCTCCGACCAGGGGGCGCCCTCGAACCCTGTGGTGTCGTACGTCCAGTCGAAACTGATGTAGTAGCCGTGCAAGGCAAGATCGCGGTTCAGCCCCGGATCGAACTTCCCGGACCCGTAGGGCGCGCGGAACCAACCGGCCGAGCTGATCCCCGCAGTCCGATACGCAGCCTCCGCCCGGTCCAGCTGAGCCCAGCGCTGCGCCTGCGTCAGGGTCATGAAGTCGGGGTGGTCGTAACTGTGGTTGATCACCTTGTGTCCCGCGTCGACGATCGCCCGGGCGTCCACCGGATTGTTCTCTACGAACCGGCCGGTCAGCCCGAACGCGGCCGTGATCTTGTTGCTGGCTAGGACCTGCAGCACCCGGGTCAGGTTGGCCCGGCTCTGCGCATTGTCGGCCGTCGGCCAGTCCGAGTCGAAGCTCAGAGTGACCACCTTCGAGGTGTCGTAGCCGTGTGTGAACACCGTGGCCCGGTAGGGGGTACTGTCGCTCGCCACCGCCGCGGGCGCATTCCCCATCACCAGTGCGGCGAGCAGCAGGAAGAGCCCAAGCAGCACGCCGCCGTGTCGAGCCCACCGTCGACTCGTCATGGCCCCTAACCTCCCGACTCTCGGATGACCCCTACTTCCAGCGTGAGCCGGAGGTCGTTCGTGGAGTAGGGCCGCAAGTCACCTTCAGAGAACACTGGTCGCCGGCACCGGCCCGTCGGTTGGTGCCGGAGGGAAGCCGGCGAACTGTGCGTCAGGGGGCCGGGGCAGCGGGTCCGTCGTGATCGATGCTGGCGATGGGCAGGTAGACCGAGCTCCCGAACCGGACGAAGTCGGCTGACTTCTCGGTCATGCCCGCTTCGATGGCGTCGGGGCTGGACAAGCCGCGTTCCTCGGCGTACTTGTGCACGTCGGAGGAGATCCGCATCGAGCAGAACTTGGGGCCGCACATGGAACAGAAATGTGCGGTCTTGGCCGGTCCGGCGGGCAGCGTCTCGTCGTGGAAACTCCGGGCCGTGTCGGGGTCGAGCGACAGGTTGAACTGGTCGTGCCAGCGGAACTCGAACCGGGCCTTGCTCAAGGCGTCGTCGCGGTCCTGCGCTCGCGGGTGCCGCTTGGCCAGATCGGCGGCATGAGCGGCGACCTTGTAGCTGATCACACCGGTCTTGACGTCGTCCCGGTTGGGCAGGCCGAGGTGTTCCTTGGGGGTGACGTAGCACAGCATGGCCGTGCCGGCCTGAGCGATGATCGCTGCGCCGATCGCTGAGGTGATGTGGTCGTAGGCCGGTGCGATGTCGGTGGCGAGCGGTCCAAGGGTGTAGAACGGAGCCTCCTCGCACAGCTCTTCCTCGAGGCGGACGTTCTCCACGATCTTGTGCATCGGGACGTGCCCCGGTCCTTCGATCATGACCTGCACACCGTGCGACTTCGCGATCGTGGTGAGCTCGCCCAGGGTCCGCAGCTCGGCGAACTGGGCCTCGTCGTTGGCGTCCGCGATCGAGCCCGGGCGCAATCCGTCGCCCAGGGAGAAGGTCACGTCGTAGCGACGCAGGATTTCGCACAGCTCGACGAAGTGCGTGTAGAGGAAGCTCTCCTGGTGGTGCGCCAGACACCAGGCGGCCATGATGGATCCGCCGCGGGACACGATCCCCGTCACCCGGCGGGCGGTCAGCGGTACGTAGCGCAGCAGCACCCCGGCGTGGACGGTCATGTAGTCCACACCCTGCTGGCACTGCTCGATCACGGTGTCGCGGTAGATCTCCCAGGTCAACGCGGTCGGGTCGCCCTTGACCTTGTCCAGCGCCTGGTAGATCGGCACCGTACCGACCGGGAGCGGCGAGTTCCGCAGAATCCACTCACGCGTCAGGCTGATGTCCTGACCCGTGGACAGGTCCATCAAGGTGTCGGCGCCCCAGCGGGCGGCCCACACCATCTTCTCCACCTCCTCGGCGATGGAGGAGGTCACCGCGGAATTGCCGATGTTGGCATTGACCTTGACCGCGAACGCTTTGCCGATGATCATCGGCTCGCTTTCGGGATGCCGGTGGTTCGCCGGAATGACCGCCCGGCCGCGAGCCACCTCGTCGCGGACCAGCTCGACGGGGAGTCCCTCCCGGACAGCGATGTAGGCCATCTCCGGGGTGACGATCCCGGCTCTGGCCCACGCCAGCTGAGTTGCTGCGCCGTCGACGGGTTCCGGCCGCGCCCAGCCGGACCGGGTCCTCGGCAGCCCCGAGTGCAGATCGATCTGGGCATCGCTGCCGGTATAGGGGCCGGAGGTGTCGTACAGGTCCAAATGGTCGCCGTTGGTGAGCGCCACCCGGCGAATCGGGACGCGCATCCCGACATGGCCGGGGACCGACAGGTAGACCTTGCTGCTGCCAGTGATCGGGCCCGTCGTGACGGGGGACACGGCCGAGTCAATCGTCGATGACATGGAGGTCGATGACATGGTGTTCGGGCTCTCCCTACGCCGGCATTATCCGGACAGGTTCGACGGTCGGCGGCCCTAGCCGCCCTCTCAGCTCGCTGGTGCGAGCTCCCGTGGTTTGGGTGTTGTTCGCTGGCTACCCTAGCGGGGCCGTCGGATGTGTTGGTGCAGTGGTCAGCCTCGTGTCGAGCGCCGCTCACAGCGGCGGAACCATCCGCCAAGCTCGGACGCTCTCACCGGCTCGCATCCGCAGACCGAGGCGCGGCGCGAACGCCTGGAGAGCGAGGGAGCGCAGGCGCCCGGCTCCTGGCTGCTTGGATCGGCGCCCTCAGGACGGCGAGGGGATGGCTCATGAACCGGCTGGGGGAGATCGGTCGCCCGACGGTCGACACGTGGCTCGACCACCACCGGCGTTCCGGTAGAGGTCGCTGATCACCCGGGCACGGACCGCGGCGTCGGTCACGGTCGGCGCGTGACGACGCCGAAGGTCACCGCCGCGGTGGGGGGCAGGCGGTAGGTGTAGGGGAAGGTGTCGACCGGCCACGGCGCGACAGCCGGGGTGGTCCCGGCGTTGTAGTAGCCGGTGAGCGTCGTTCCGTGAAGCTGCGCTTCATCACTGATCAGATCGCGACCCGGGGGTTCGACCGGTCCCGGGTTCGGTGTGTTGCGCAGCTGCAGATCCTCGATCGTCCACCAGCTGGTGGACTTGGCCTCGCTGACCAGGCGGAGATACCGGGCCCGGGTCGGGGGGAGCGGGATGGTCATCACACCGGTGTGTCCAGGCCCGCGAGCCACGGTTCGCCAGCGTTGCCCCCCGGTCGATATCTGGACGCGGTAGCGGCGAAGGTAGTCGCCGATGCTGGCGCCGGTGTCGAGGGAGATCTCGGTGAACGTCTGCCTCCGGCCCAGATCGACCGTCAGACTCAGCTTCGTGCTCTGCGCTGCGCCGGACGTCCACCGGGTTCCCGGCTTGTCGTCGACCATGTTCGCCGGGGGCGCAGCTGTGACGTCGACCGTGCCGGTCGAGTGGAACGTCCAGTCGCGTCGCGGCAGGGTGACGGCCGGAGCGGTTCGCTCGATCGTCGCACCGTACGGCTGTGAGTAGACCAGCCAATGGCGACCCAGGCTGACCTGATTGAGGTGATCGACGACGTCGGGGTTCACACTCTGAGTCAGCCGACCGGTGGGCGTACCGGCCGGACCGGGACCGAAATCCAGATCGACGAAACCGAGGCCGCCGGCCGGAGGTAGGTCCGCCGGTGCCCGCCACCGGTAGGTGACGGCGGCACCGGACGCCAGACGGTCGGAGAAGTGCCGGCCGCCGACGACGACGTCGAACGATCGAGCGGTCGACGCTGAGTTGTGGGCCACCAAGATCAGGCTTCCATCGGGGTTCTGGAACGCGACATCGCGCACCCCGACGGAGCCACCGCCGGCGAGGCTGGACGAACCGACCCGCAGCGCGCCCGGCCGGACGAACCGGCTGACCTGGCCCAACGCCCAGTAGTCCGGCTCCTTGACGACCGTGCCGTCGCTGCGTGTCGTCACCAGCCCGCGGCAGTTGGTGCATCCGCCGGTGTGAGGACCATGGGTGCCGTCCAGCGCGAGGTTCCACAAGACCACCGACTGACCCCAGTTACGAGGGACGTCGATCACCGAGTCCATGCTCAGCGCGAACGCCGTGGTCCGGTCGCCCTGCCAGTCGCCGCCGGAGCACTCGGTCTGGAAGGACTGGGCGTGGGGATAGTCGTTGTGCGACACCGACTGGGTGACCGCCTCTCCCGCGTAGCAGTGCCAGGCGGTGCCCGCCGTGTACGGGCCGATGGCGCCGTGGACGGCTTCGGGATAGTCGGGGATGTCCCAATTGTGGTCGTAGGCCAGGACCTTGGCCTGCAGCCCCGCACTACGCAGTGCGGGAGTCAGTCTGGCCGCGATGAACTCCGCCTGCTGAGGTGGGAGGACCTCCATCCCCGGATAGTCGTCGGGCTGATACAGCGGCTCGTTCTGCATCGACACGTAGTCGGTGGGGATGCCCGCCTCCCGATAGGCCTGGATGAACTTGACGAAGTACTGGGCGTACGCCTGCTCGTATTCCGGCCGAAGCTGCCCGCCGATCAAGGAGTCGCTGGTCTTCATCCAGCCCGGCGCACTCCACGGCGTGGCCATGAACGTCAGGTCCGGATTGAGGTCGAACGCCTCCCGCAGACGCGGCAGGATGTAGCCACGATCATGGTCGATGCTGAAGTCCAACAGCTCCGGATCGGTCTGTCCGGCCGGTTGATCGTCGTAGGAGTAGGGCCTCTGCACAGCGAAGTCCGATGCCCCCATCGGCTGCCGCAGCATCGACAGACCGATTCCCTCGGTCGGGGAGAACAGCTCACGCATGGTTCTCGCCCGCTCGTCGGGCGAAAGCTGGCTGAGGACGTACGCCGACGAGTCGGTCATCGACGCCCCGAATCCGGTCATGCTCTGATATCGCCGGGTCGGGTCCACCACGATTCTCGACCGGGCGTGGCCGCGGCCGCTCTCCCAGCTGATGGGCGGCTGCGGCGTCAGCCGCTGTTCGCCGGCGAGGTCAGTCACCCACGATTCGACCCCGGGACTCCAGCCCCCCGACGCGGCCATCGAGGTGGATTCCGCTGCCACCACGGCACTCAGCGCCAGCGCGAGTGATAGTCCGAACGCCGCACCCCGACGCTGCACGGAACCAGTGGCCAAAACGCTTCCCTTCGGTCCCATCAGCTGAATTCACCGACCCGTTGCATGGGAGACGCCAGATATCGACGACAACAACGGTCAGCCTCCTCTGCCGTCGCTGACGGCGTCAATACTCCGCACGTCCCGAGGTGCAGCTGGATTGGCAGCCAGGAGCGGGCGTACCGGGCGAGAATGAACGGCCTGGGGGCACCGCCCTCCAGTCCGTGGACGGGTGCTTCCGTCGACACCGCCAGGCCCTTTACGATATAAACTGGGGAATGCATCGTCGGAGGATTCCAGCATCAAGGGGGAATCAGTCGATCCAGGTCTGCGGGCGGCGACTGGGGACCGTGTAGCAGGACGGATGGCATCATCGGTGCATGACTGGGCCGCGGCAACCGCTGGGGGGATGCGTTGCCGCGGCCTCGGTCTCGTTGTCCGGTCCTAACGACCCAGAAATGGTGCCCGCCACGGGTCTGGGGGTAAACCCTTGGCAGCACTCAGTCAACGATCAACCATTTCGGTGCGCCACGTCAGGTGGTCTCACCGATCCGGTCTCGAGGAAGTCGGGGGATCTTCCTTCTGACGTGATTCACACTACGACTCTTTCCCGCGATCGGGGGTCGAAATCGTGGCAACTTTAGGCGATGTCCTCAAGAGGACAAGCCGACCCGACAGGGCTTCAATTCTCCTTCATCGTCGCGTACCAGATCCGCTCGGCGACCGCCGCAAGCCGTTCGCCCGCCTCGAGCGCGCGGCGATAGAGCTCCCGTCGGGCGACCACGTCGCGAAGATCCTGGATGGACAGCAAGTCCCGCATGGCGCCGCGGTAGACCTTCTCCATCCGCCGCTCCGCGGCCAGCGCCGCGTCGGCCTCGACGATGGCGACATCCGAACGATCGGTCAGATGGCCGAAAGCGACCCGGAGGTGAGCCATACCCTCGGACAGCTCGCCGGCGAGTTCGGCCGTCGGCTGGTCGGGCTCGATCGCCAGGACCTCGGCCTCGCGGACGATGTTCTTGGCGGCGTTGAGCACGGCGTCGAGGAGCTCGGAGAGGCTGTAGAGATCCTCCTGATCCATCGGGGTGCTGAAGGCCCTGCGGAGTTGGGCCTGCAGGGTGCGCCGCAACCCGTCGGCCTCGTGCTCCGCCGCGCGTACATCGGACTCCCGCTCCTGTGCGCCGCCCGCCCACGCGGCGAAGGCGGTCAGCCCGCGTACGGTCACGTCGGCCTGGGCACTCAGAGTTCCCAGCACGTCGGGGGTCTCCGGCAGGAACCAGTGAGTTCTCATCGAAGTGCTCCTTCCAGCCAGGCGATGGCTGCACCAAGAGCCGCGCAGCCGGGAAGGGTGACCAGCCAGGCCAAGAGGATCTCGCGGACCACGCGCCAGCGCACATGGCGTTTCCGTCGGGCCGCGCCCACGCCGACGACCGAGGATGCCACGACATGCGTCGTGCTCACCGGGGCCCCCAGCGCGGCCGCGCCACCGATGACGAGTGTGCTCGCCCCTTGGCTGACCAGGCCGTCGAGGGGCCGGATTCGGTAGATCCCGCGGCCGACGGTGCGAACGATGCGCCATCCACCCATGGCCGTCCCGACCGTCATCGCCACCGCACAGGTGATCTTGACCCAAAGCGGCACCACGAACTCGGGCAGAGCGCCGGCCGCGACCAGGGCCAAGGTGATCAGGCCCATGGTCTTCTGCGCGTCGTTCGCCCCGTGCGTGAAGGCCAGGGTCGCCGACGTCACCCACTGACCGGACTTCAGGGGCGCGGTCACCGCGCGATCGGCTCGCCGGAGTGCTCGCCGCGCCGCGACGTCCAATGCCCAGCCGGCCAGGCCACCGATCAGGGGGGAGGTCGCGAGTGCTACGAGCACGCCCAGCACGCCGATGGGACGCCAGCCGTCGAAGCCACCCCAGTTGACCGCCGAGGTCCCCGCCAGGGCGATGGTCGATCCGACCAGACCACCCACCAGAGCATGTGACGACGAGGAGGGCAGTCCGAGCCTCCAGGTCAGCAGGTTCCAGCCGACGGCCGCGGCCAGTGCGGCCAGGAGGATGCCGAGCAGGTCGTCGGTGCTCACCTCGACCAGGCCGCCGACGGTGTCCGCGACCGCAGTCCCCGCCAGGATCGGCCCGAGCACGGTGAACAGCGTGGTCACGGCCAGGGCCTGGCGCGGTGTCATCGCTCTGGTGGCGACCGGTGCCGCGAGTGAGTTCGACGAGTCGTGGAAGCCGTTGGTCAGGTCGAAGCCCAGGGCGAGGCCGATCACGACCACCAGGAGCACGTCGGCGTCCACGGCGCCATCCTGCCCCGATGAGGCGCTCCGATGTGCAGGTCGGGCGGCGAGGGTGATGGTCGGCCGTCACGACCGGTGCAAGACGCGGCCACCAGGATGCGGACCACACGACGATCGTCTCCACGAATCCCGGCCCGGGGTACCCCAAGCCGCAGCCGCGAGGAGGGTCTGCTGCATCCCGCGCCGCTCGGTGGCAGCGGGTCAAAGGTCCTTCCAGCCGGGACTTGAGGGCGTGTTGCCGCCGTCGGCGGACGTTCGATCATGGAGGGAGAACGTGGGTAGCTTGAGGTGGGCAGAACGATGGCGAGTAGCGAGAACCCCGCGGAGATGGCGTCGTCCGTTGTCGAGCGGACCACCAGAGACAGCACGGTCGAAGGTGCGCGGCCCAAGAGCGCATTTCCTGAGTTGGTGCGGCGCGTACGCGAGGCCCAGCTCCTGGAACGCAGGCCTCGGCCGTACATCCTGAAGGCTTCCTTGATCAGTGTGGGGATCCTTGCCACCGCTGCCGCGATCATGGCGCTGAATCACTCTTGGTGGGCGCTGCTCCTGGCACCGGTATCGGCTGTCTTGTCAGCGCAGACCGCGTTCTTCGCCCACGACGCCGGGCACAAGCAGATCTCGTCGTCGGCGAAGGTGGACCGCCGCCTGGGCCTGGTGGCCGCCGACGTGTTGAACGGGGTGAGCTACGGCTGGTGGCAGGACAAGCACCTGCGCCATCACGCCCATCCCAACGAGGTGGGCCAAGATCCGGACGTCGCGGAAGGCATGATCGCGTGGACCGAAGCCCAGGCGGCGGCGAAGAAGGGCTGGCGCCGTTGGTTCGCGCGGCACCAGGGTCAGTTGTTCTTCCCCGTGCTGATCCTGGAGGGGTGGCAGCTCTCCTTGGCCGGAATACGCGCGTTGGGTCAGCGTCCGCGACGGACGCGCGTTCTGGAGGGCGGCCTGCTCATCGTTCACTTCGCGGTGTACTTCGGCTTCTTGTTCGTCTTCTTGACCCCCCTTCAGGCTGTCGTGTTCGCGCTCGTGCATCAGGCGTTGTTCGGGCTCAACCTCGGCGTCGCGTTCGCCCCCAATCACAAGGGCATGCTGATGCTGGAGCCGGGTACCCGCCTAGACCACCTGCACAAGCAGGTCCTCACGTCGCGCGACGTGATCGGGGGGCCGTTGGTGGACTTCATGCTCGGCGGGTTGAACTACCAGATCGAGCATCACCTGTTCCCGAGCCTGCCGCGTCCCCTGCTCAAGACCGCACAGCCGGTGGTTCGTCAGTACTGTCTCGAGGTCGGCATCCCGTACCGGGAATCCACCTTCACCGACTCCATGCGCCAGATCGTCGGCTATCTCCGGCGCGCGGGTGCTTGATGCGGCGATGCGCCGACCTCGGGCGCCGCTCCCCGGTGGCAGCCACGGTCCGGCACACTGGCTAGATGGCGCCGGCCGTGGAGCTGTTCGACCGGATCGTGCTGATCTACAACCCGGTGAACCGGCGCGTTCCGCTGACGTTGGCCCAGTCGATGCGAGATGACCTGGGTCGCCGACTTCCCGACGTACCGGTCGTCCTGCAGGCCACCCGGCGCGCAGGCCACGCCCGTGAGCTGGCCAGGGGGTGCGCTGCCACCGGAGCGCCGTTGATCGTCGCCGTCAGCGGGGACGGGGTCTACAACGAAGTGGTGAACGGCGTCCTCGATGTGCCCAGCAACCACGCTCTCGCCGCGGTCGCCGCCGGTGGGAACGCCAACGATCACCGACGCAGCACGCGACGGATGCCTCTGGTCGAGGCGATCGTCGCCGCTCGAAGCACCGGCCATGCTCGCCATCTCGACCTCCTGCGGCTGACCGCGCGCTCAGACGTCGATGTCTGGAGCCGGTACGCGCACTCCTACATCGGATTCGGCCTGACGCCGTCCATGGCTGTCGGGCTGAATCGGGACCGGAAAGGCACGGTCGCGGAGCTGCTCTCGGTATTGCGGACCTTCACCGAACTCAAACCGGTCGAGATCGTCCGAACGGGAGGTCGGCACGAGCTGTACGACAGTCTGGTGTTCGCCAACATCACGAGGATGGCGAAGTACGGACGGCTCGGCAGATCCGGCCGGCCCGACGACGGACGGTTCGAGGTGGTCTCGCGACGGCACGGAAGGCGCTGGCGCATCGCTGCCATGGCGCTTCGGGCTGCGACCGTGGGACTCGGCACCCAGGCCCACGTCAGCCGTGTGGAGTTCGCCACGGTCGACCCGATCCCGCTCCAGATGGACGGAGAGGTGCTCGAGCTGGCTCCCGATTCGAGCATCACGATCGAATGCGCCGCGGGCGCCCTTGCCACGGTCGGCTGAAGGTCGGGCGTTCACGCCCGTCACAATGCATCCATCTCGGACCCGACCAACCTGGTGAGGCGACCCTATGACGTCACTTTCAACTCACACCCCCGGCCGAGCGGTCCCGTGGCGGGTGATCGCGGCCACCATCGGCATGGTGTTGCTGACCGGGCTGTCGCTGCTGTTCCTCTACGAGGTGCGACGCACCCTGGTCTGGCTCGTGGTGGCGCTGCTCTTCACGGTCGCGCTCTATCCGGTGGTCGGTTGGGTTCAGCGTCACCTCACGCGAAGCCACCGCTTGCTGGCGACCCTGCTGGTCTTCCTCGTCGTGCTGATCTTGATCGCGGGCCTGATCACGCTCTTCGCCATCCCGCTGACCCGCGAAGCCGTGACGTTCGTCCAGCAGCTTCCGTACCTGATCGACGAGGCCAAGGCGGGCAGGGGGGTCGTCGGCGGACTGCTCAACCGAACGCACGCGATCCACTACATCGAAGCGAACCAGGAGCGAATTCGTGCCTTCCTCAGCGGCCTGACCACGCCGGCGGTCCATGTCCTGCAAACCGTGGCGACCGGCGTAGCCGGAATCATCACGATCTTCGTCCTCGCGCTGCTGATGGTGTTCGAAGGCCCGAAGCTGGTGGACGGGGGGCTCGGCCTCATCGGTGACCCACGGCGTCGGCAACGCATCGCCCGCGTCAGTGCGGACTGTGCGAGGTCCATCACCGGCTACATCTCCGGAAATCTCCTGATCAGCGTCATCTGCGGAGGACTGATCTACGGCGCGCTGAAGATCATGGGTGTTCCGTTCGCCGGCTTGATCGCCATCTTCGTGGCGTTCACCGACCTCATCCCGCTCGTCGGTGCCACCCTCGGCGCCATCGTGGCGGTGACAGCCGCCGCGTTCCACTCCATCCCCGCACTCATCGTCGTCGGCGTCTTCTTCATCGCCTACCAGCAACTGGAGAACCATGTTCTCCAGCCCCTCATCTTGTCCCGAACCGTCAAGCTGAACCCGCTCGCGGTGATCGTGGCAATCCTCATCGGGGTCGAGCTCGCCGGGATCCTCGGCGCCCTGCTCGCCATCCCCGTCGCCGGCATCATCCAGGTCATCGTGAGCGACCTCTGGGCCCATCGCACGGTCGGCGCCCCCGAGGGCGGGCTCAGCGCCAGCGGAGGCCCTGTCGCCCCGACGGAGCTGCCAGGCGGCTGAGGACGATCGTCCCCATGAAGCTCCGTCGGTGAAGCCACCCGCTCCGTCGGGCATGGGCGTTCGTGCTGCGGTCGGGCCCGTCCCGGTGGACCGCTCGTCACCCGGTCGAGGCGAACGGCGGGGCGGTCTAGTCTTGCCCACGGCGTGCGTAGGGTGCGCCGTCCACAACGGATCGGAAGGAGTCCACGGCGTGTCCCAGCAGTCGATCGTCATCGCCACCCCCGACGTACGCGAGGAGCGGGAGATCGACGAGACCACCACCGGACTCGATCTCTTCGGCGACGACCGCACGATCGTCGCCATGGCGGTCAACGGCGAGACCCGCGACCTGCATCTCCCGGTTCACGCCGGCGACGAGGTGGCGCCGATCTCGATCGGCTCGGAGGAGGGGCTCGCGATCCTGCGGCACTCGGCGGCCCACGTGGCCGCCCAGGCCGTGCAGAACCTGCACGCCGAGGCCAAGCTGGGTATCGGGCCGCCGATCACCGACGGCTTCTACTACGACTTCGACGTCACCGAGCCGTTCACGCCCCAGGACCTGTCGGCCATCGAGAAGCAGATGCAGCGGATCGTCAAGGAACGGCAGCGGTTCCGCCGCCGGCCGGTGTCCGACGACGAGGCACGGGCCGAGCTGAGCACCGAGCCGTACAAGCTCGAGCTGATCGCGGACAAGGGCAACGCTGCCGCGGCCGACGACGGCTCCAGCGCCGAGGTCGGCGCCGGCGAGCTGACGATGTATGACAACCTGCGCCGGGACGATTCGGTGGCCTGGAAGGACCTGTGCCGCGGCCCGCACGTGCCGCACACCGGCTACATCCCGGCGTTCGCGCTGACCCGGGTCTCGTCGGCGTACTGGCGCGGGGACCAGGCCAATCCGCAGCTGCAGCGGGTCTACGGCACGGCCTGGCCCAGCCGGGACGAGCTCAAGGCGTACCAGCTTCGGCTCGAGGAGGCCGCCAAGCGCGATCACCGCAAACTCGGCCGCGACCTGGACCTGTTCTCCTTCCCCGACGAGATCGGGTCGGGTCTGGCGGTGTTCCATCCCAAGGGCGGCATCCTGCGCAAGGTGATGGAGGACTACTCCCGCCAGCGCCACGTCGAGGCCGGGTACGAGTTCGTCTACACCCCCCACATCACCAAGGGCGAGCTGTTCGACATCTCCGGCCACCTCGGCTTCTACGCCGACGGGATGTTCCCGCCCATGCACGTCGACGAGGAGCGCCACCCGGATGGCACGCTCCGACGCCGGGGGCAGGACTACTACATCAAGCCGATGAACTGTCCGATGCACTGCCTGGTCTTCCGGTCCCGCGGGCGGTCGTACCGGGAGCTGCCGCTGCGGATGTTCGAGTTCGGCTCGGTCTACCGTTACGAGAAGTCCGGTGTCGTGCACGGGCTGACGCGGGTCCGCGGCATGACGCAGGACGACGCGCACATCTTCTGCACCGAGGACCAGATGCAGGGCGAGCTGATCTCGCTGCTGCAGTTCGTCCTCGACCTGCTCAAGGACTACGGGCTGGACGACTTCTATCTCGAGCTGTCCACCCGCGACCCCGACAAGTCGATCGGCTCCGACGAGGCCTGGGAGAAGGCGACCGAGGCGCTGCGTCAAGCGGCCGCGGTGTCCGGGCTCGACCTGGTGCTCGACCCGGGCGGAGCGGCGTTCTACGCGCCGAAGATCTCGGTCCAGGCCCGCGACGCGATCGGGCGCACTTGGCAGATGTCGACCATCCAGGTCGACCTCATGCTGCCCGACCGCTTCGAGCTGGAATACACCGGCGCCGAGGGCACCCGCCCGCGTCCGGTGATGATCCACCGGGCCCTGTTCGGTTCGGTGGAGAGGTTCATCGCGGTGCTGACCGAGCACTACGCCGGTGCGTTCCCGCCCTGGCTGGCCCCGGTCCAGGTGATCGGTGTGCCGGTCGCGGCGGAGTTCAACGACTATCTGCACGAGGTGGCCGCCAAGCTGCGGGCGGCCGGTGTCCGGGTCGAGGTCGACGCCAGCGACGACCGGATGCAGAAGAAGATCCGCACCGCCAGCAAGAGCAAGGTGCCCTACGTCCTGATCGCGGGCGGCGAGGACGCGGCCGCGAATGCGGTCAGCTTCCGGTTCCGCGATGGCAGTCAGCGCAACGGCGTGCCGGTGGACGAGGCCGTCCGGGAGATCACCCGGGCGATCGCCGACCGGATCCAGGTTTGACCGGGCGAGGCTGAACGGGAGGTCGTGGGCGCGTTACCCCGCGGACACCGCCGGTGTGACCTTCGCCGCATCCGGCGGCCGGACGCGGGCCGTGAACGGCCGCGAGGCGTCGGCGGGCAGGTAGGTTTTTCCTCGGTGGACGACAACAGCGAGATCGAGGAGCCGTCGGCGTACGCGGGTGCGCCGGACGGCTTCGAGCGCTTGTGGACTCCGCACCGGATGGTCTACATCCAGGGCGTCAACAAGCCCGAGAGTCCGCGGTCGGGCGACTGCCCGTTCTGCCGCATCCAGCGCGGCGGGGACGAGGAAGGCCTGATCGTGCATCGCGACGAGGTCGCCTTCGTCGTGCTGAATCTCTATCCGTACTCCCCGGGCCACGTGCTCGTCTGCCCTGATCGTCACGTGGCCGACTACACCGAACTGACGGCCGACGAGGTCGCCGCCGTCGGGGCGTTGACCGCCCGGGCGATGCGGGTGATCCGTTACGCGAGTGCGCCGCACGGCTTCAACCTCGGCATCAACCAGGGCAATGTGGCCGGCGCCGGAATCGCCGCGCACCTGCACCAGCACGTGGTGCCACGCTGGAGCGGCGACGCCAACTTCCTGCCTGTGATCGGGCAGACGAAGTCGCTGCCACAGCTGCTGGGACAGACCTGGGAGATCATGCGCCGTGCCTGGCAGGAGGCGCCGGAGCCGGCTGATCGCGGCGGTCACGTCGATCAGGGCGAGCCGATCGATCGGGACACCAGGGTAGGCAGGGACTGAATGCTCGAACGGTTCCGCGGCGCCTGGGCCGCGATCATGGCGCCTCCGGCCCGGCTGCTCAACCACTGGGGTGTCTCGCCCGACGTGGTCACGATCGTCGGCACGCTCGGCGTCCTCGTCGGGGCCTTGGTCTGCTTCCCGCAGGGGTGGCTGTGGCAGGGCGTGCTCGTGGTGACGGCGTTCGTGTTCGCCGACATGCTCGACGGTCAGATGGCCAAGTCCAGCGGGCGGGCGAGCAACTGGGGCGCGTTCCTCGACTCCAGCCTCGACCGGCTGGGTGATGCGGCGGTCTTCGGCGGCATCCTGCTCTACTTCAGCGGCCCGCACGACTCGATGTTGTGGGCCTCGTTCGCCCTGGCCGCGCTGGCCCTGGGCCAGGTGACCTCCTACGTCAAGGCCCGCGCCGAGAGCCTCGGCTTCACCTGTACCGGCGGACTCGCCGCGCGCGCGGACCGGTTGCTGCTGATCCTCGGCGGTGCGTTCCTGGCGGGCCTCGGCGTCCCGTACGTCCTCGAGGCCGTCCTGGTCGTACTGTCGGTGTTCGGCGCGATCACGGTGACCCAGCGCGTTCTGCAGGTGCGGCGCCAGGCTCGGGCGGCCGCGCGAGCCTCGGTTGCCTGACGAGGGCCGCCGGCGGGCGCTCGCGATTCGGCAGCTGTACCGCCTGGGCTGGCGGGTCGCCGCCGTGATCCCGCGGCGAGCGGTGGACGGCCTGATCGTGCGCGCCAGCCGACGGACCCGCCGCAGGGACGGCTGGCACGTCCGAAACCTGCGACGTAATCTCGAGGTGGTGTGCGGCGGGCCGGTCGACGACGCCACTCTGGACGTCGCGTTGGCGAGCCACTTCCGCAACGTCTACGAGCAACTCGCGCTGCCCGGTGCGGCGAAGCGGCTGGTAGCGGCGGTGTCGACCACCGGCGAGGACGAGTTGCGGGTGGCGTACGCGGAGCGCGGCATCGTGGTCGCCCTGCCGCACAGCGGCAACTGGGATCTGGCGGGTGCCTGGGCCTGCCGGTCGGGGCTGCCGGTGACCACGGTCGCCGAACGGCTCGGCGACGCGGAGTTCGCCGCGTTCACCGAGTTCCGGACTCGGCTGGGGATGGAGGTGTTCGCCCACGGAGATCCGGCTGCGGTGTCGGGGTTGGTCGATGCGGTGCACCGACGTCGCGTGGTGTGCCTGCTGGCCGACCGGGACCTGGCCGGCGATGGGGTGCCGGTGCGGTTCGCCGGGCAACCGGTGACGATGCCGATCGGTCCGGCGCTGGTGGCCCAGCGCAGCGGGGCGGCCCTGTTCCCAGCGGTCAGCCAGTTCACCGACGAAGGCATGCTGCTGCGGATCGGCCCGGAGGTGCCGGTCGCCGCGGGCCCCGATGGCCTGCGCACGGCCACTCAGGCGCTGGCCGATGTGTTCGCGTCGCGGATCGCCGATCGACCACAGGACTGGCACCTGCTGCAGCCGTTCTTCAACGGGGCCGAGGTGAGCCGGTGAGAGTCGGGATCGTCTGCCCGTACAGTTTCGACCGCCCCGGCGGTGTGCAGAATCACGTGCTGGGGCTGGCCCGTTGGCTCGCACGGGCCGGCCATGCGGCGTCGGTGCTCGCGCCCGGCGAACCCGGTCCCGGGCTGACGGACGCCCGCACGTCGGGCTCGGTGAAGTTCACCTCGGCCGGTCAGGCGGTGCCGGTGCCGTACAACGGCTCGATCGCTCGGGTGAACTTCGGACCGCTCAGCGCGGCGCATGTCCGCCGCTGGTTGCAGGTCGGCCAGTTCGACCTGGTTCACCTCCACGAACCGATCACACCGAGCATCGCGCTGCTCGCGCTGTGGGCCGCCGACGTACCGGTGGTGGCGACGTTCCACACCGCCACCCCCCGGTCCCGTTCGATGCAGGTGGCCGGCGGCGCCCTGCGCGCGGCCATCGAGAAGATCGATGCGGGGATCGCCGTCTCCGAATCGGCCCGCCGAGTGGTGGTCCAGCATCTCGGACGGGACGCGGTGGTGATCCCGAACGGGTTCGACTTCGATGAGTTCGCTGACGGTGCCGTCCCCGGCGAGTGGGACGAAACGACCGGTTCCACCGGCGTGTCGCAGTCGTTAGCGCACAGTTCGCGGGGAGGGGGGCTCAGGGGGAGGGCGGGAGGGCGGCCGCGGATCACCTTTCTGGGTCGGCTCGACGAGCCGCGCAAGGGGCTGGACGTGCTGCTCGCCGCCCTGCCGGCCATCCAGGCCGGGCTGAGCCCCTCCGAGGTCGAGGTGGTGGTGGCCGGGCAGGGCAGTGCCCCTACCATGCCGGGCATCCGGGTGCTCGGGGAGATCTCCGACGCCGAGAAGGTCGCGTTGCTGCAGAGCACGGACGTGTTCGTGGCCCCGCACCGGGAGCGGGAGAGCTTCGGCATCGTCCTGCTCGAAGCCATGGCCGCCGGAGCCGCCGTGGTGGCCTCGGCGCTACCGGCCTTCATGGACCTGCTCCGGCCGTCGACCGAACCGGCGCCGTCCGGCGCGACCGACCCGTCGGGGTTGACCGAGTCGTCGGGGGCGCGCGAGCCGCTCGGCCGGTTGGTACCGGTCGGTGATGCCGACGCCCTGGCCGCGGCGCTTGTCGAAGCAGTCCGGCTCCCTCGGCCGGAGCTTCGCCGCCGAGCCCGCGCGTACGCCCGCGGTTTCGACTGGGACGTGGTCGCACCGGCCATCGTCTCGGTCTATCGCGCCGCCCTCGCCGCGGCGCCGCCGGCCACCCGAACCGTGACCGGCCCCCGGCGGTCGCTCCGGCGAGGTGCCGCCGGATGAGCGCCGTCGAGATCGTCGGCCTGGCGGTGATCGTGCTGCTGGTGGTGGGTTGGCGTCTGTCCTGGCTGGCCACCCGCCTGGATCGTGCCCATACCCGCGTCGAGCGCCGCTGGGCGGCCCTCGACGCGGCCCTGGTCCGGCGCGCGCAGGCGGCTTTGGAAGCCGCCCGATCCGGCTCGATCGACCCCGCGAGCATGCTGCTCGTCTGCGACGCCGCCGCGGCCGCGCTCGAGCCCGATCTGGATCCGGCCGCCCGCGAGCAGGCGGAGAGTGACCTCAGCCGGGTGCTCGCGCTGGTCTCCCTGCCGGCCGTCGAGCCGTACGCCGAGCGGGCCGAACTGGCTCGACGGCTTCACAACGACGCGGTGGTCAGCGCCGTGCGGTTGCGCCGCGGGCGCACCGTGACCCTCTTCCGGTTGACCGGGCACGCGACCGAGCCGCGCGCTTTCGAGATGGCCGCGAAAGGGCAACTAACCTGGCCGCGTGGGTTCGTCGGCTGAACGGGCGGCGGTGATGCGCCGGTCGGCCGGCGTCGACACCGACCGGGTGCTGACCCTGCCCAATGTGTTGAGCGCTCTTCGGCTGGCGGGCGTACCTTTCGTGCTCTGGCTGATCCTCGGCCCACAGGCCGACGTGCTCGCCGTGGTGGTGCTCGCCGTGTCCGGGGCGACCGACTGGCTGGACGGCTGGATCGCCCGCCGCTGGCATCAGCGGTCCCGGATCGGCCAGGTGCTCGACCCGCTGGCCGACCGGCTCTACATCCTGGCCACCGTGCTGGGACTGGCCCTGCGCGGTCTGATCCCGTGGTGGCTGGTGATCGTCCTCGTCGCCCGGGACGTCGTGATCGCGTCGCTGGTCCCTGCCCTGCGCACCCGCGGCTACTCCACGCTGCCGGTGCACTTTCTCGGCAAGGCCGCCACCTTCTGCCTGTTGTACGCGTTCCCACTCATCCTGCTCGGCGCCGCGCCCCAGGACTGGGCGATCGCGCCTCGGGTGCTGGGCTGGGCGTTCGCGCTGTGGGGCACCGGCCTGTACTGGTATGCCGCACTGCTCTATGTGCATCAGGCGTACGGTCTCCTCCGCAGCACACCGCCCATTCGCGGTCGCCGCAGGGCCGGCCGTCCGAGCGCCGGCGCGCCCTCATCGTCGAGCCGGTCGGAGGAGGGGCGGTGAGTGAGCAGCGCGCGATCGGCGCGCCGGGCGAGCTGACGGGGCCGGCTCCGACGGCTTCGTCGCGACCGCCGCGCCGTCCTGACGCCAGCATGGACCTGCTCAACGACATCGTCCGTCAACCGGTCGACCCCGACTATGCCGTGGTGGCGGCACGTGGCGACGGGCGCCGGCCGGCCCGCGGCCGATGGGATCTGGCGGTCGTCGCCCTGGCCATCGGTGCCCTCTTCACCGTGGCCGCCGTGGAGACCACCCGCACCGCCCCGGCCGCCGAGACCGAGCGCCGCGAGCTGATCGCGAGGATCCAGCAGTCCGAGGCCCAGCAAGACCAGCTCCGCAGCCAGATCGCGTCGCTCGATGCGGAGATCGCCCAGCTGCGGACCGACGCCTTGGGAAGCGACGCAGAGGCGCAGCAGCTCACCGGCCGGATCGCCGCGCTGGAGCCGGTGACCGGCGCGACGGCCGTGACCGGGCCCGGCCTGGTGATCACCGTCGACGACGCGTCGGGCACCAGCAGCGACCAGCGCGACCAGGTGCTCGACCTCGACCTGCAGATCCTGGTCAACGGACTGTGGTCATCCGGCGCCGAGGCCATCGCGATCAACGGGCACCGGCTGTCCAGCCTGACCGCCATCCGGGGGGCCGGGGACGCCATCACCGTGGATTACCGCTCGCTGACCCGGCCCTACCAGATTCAGGCCATCGGCAATCCGCGGACGCTGCCGGCGCGCTGGGTAGAGTCCAGCGGAGGCGCGTGGTGGAACGAGCTCGCGCAGAACCGGGGAATGAGGTACGAGGTCAGCACCGTGGACGCGATGACGCTCGACGCAGACCCCGGCATGACCGTGCGCTACGCGAGGCCGGCCCCATGATCCCCCTCCTCGGACTCGTGGCCGGGATCATCATCGGTCTGGTGTTGGCGCCGAGTGTCCCGCAGCCCCTCGAGCCCTATCTTCCGATCGCGATCGTCGCCGCGCTCGATGCCTTGTTCGGCGGCCTCCGGGCCTATCTGGAGGGGAACTTCAGCGATCGCGTGTTCGTCGTGTCGTTCATCTCCAACGTGCTGATCGCCGCCCTGATCGTGTTCGTCGGTGACCAGATCGGGGTCGGCTCCCAGCTGTCGACCGCGGTCGTCGTGGTGCTCGGGATCAGGATCTTCACCAACGCCGCCGCCATCCGACGAGCGCTGTTCCATGCCTGAGGACGAGGCGCGCGACGAGCGCCCCCAGAATGAGCAGATCGAGCAGGCGGAGTCGCAGCGGGTTGACTCGGAGCAGGTTCCGCCCCGGTCCGGTCCCCGGCGCGCCGTGCAGGACGGTCGTCGCCGGCTGGCCCATTCCCTGGTCAAGCCGGGCAAGGGTCAGCTCATCGCCGCCGCGATGCTGTTCGTGGTCGGCATGGCCGGCGTCATGCAGATCCGGGCCAACACGGCCGACCGCACCTACGCCGGCGCCCGGCGCGAGGACCTGGTCGTGCTGCTGGATGGCCTCGGCGAGCAGTCTCAACGCCTGGAGAGCGAGATCTCCGATCTCGAGCGCACCCGAACCGAGTTGCAGTCCGGTGCCGACACCCAGCGGGTGGCTCGCGAAGAGGCCCGGCAGCGGGTCGACAACCTGTCGATCCTGGCCGGAACGGTGCCCGCCATCGGGCCGGGGATCCGGATGACCATCGCCGATCCGCAGCGCAAGATGACCTACGACGTGGTGCTCGATGCCGTCGAGGAGATGCGCGACGCCGGGGGAGAGGTGATCGAGATCAACGACTCGGTCCGCGTCGTGGCCTCGAGCTGGTTCGGCAGCAACGCCGACGGACTGGTGATCGACGGACGGCGCGTCTCCGCGCCGTACGAGATCGAGGTCATCGGCGACCCGCACAGCCTGGAGGAGGCGGCCCGCTTCCGCGGCGGCATCGTGAGCGAGATCACCGGTCCGCGGATCAACGGCCGGGTCCAGATCGAGCAGCTGGATCGGGTGACCATCGATTCCTTGCACGCCGTGTCGGAGAATCAGTACGCTCGACCGGCATCGCCGCAGCCGACCCCGCGCTGAGTCCGGCCGGTCCCTCACGCCATCACCCCTCGACCATCACTCAAGACCTTCGAGCAGGAGCCTTCGTGTCCGACTTCCCCGAAGACCTCAAGTACTCCAGCGAGCACGAGTGGGTGCGCAGCGGCAACACCTCGACCGTGCGGATCGGGATCACCGAGTACGCCGCGGACCAGCTCGGCGACATCGTCTTCGTCACCCTGCCGCAGGTGGGCGAGGCGATCGCGAGCGGTGACGCGTGCGGCGAGCTGGAGTCCACCAAGAGCGTGTCGGACATCTTCGCGCCCGTCTCCGGCACGGTGACCGCGGTCAACACGGTGCTGGAAGCCAACCCGGAGACCATCAACACCGACCCCTACGGTGACGGGTGGCTGTTCGAGCTCGAGCTCGACCCCGATGCCGATCTCGACGAGCTGCTCGATGCGGACGCCTACGCCGAGCAGGTCGGCTGACGCCACCGCGTCGCCGTGCCCCGAGCCGAGTCCTGACCGCCGCGCCGGCGGATGCGGCGGATCTCTGACACTCCGGTGAATCTGGACCCCTGGTTCAGGTTCACGTGGCACCCTAGACTGCTGGGTTGAACCTCGACGTAGGCTCGACTGTCCGGGTCCACCCAGCCTGCCCCGGGGCCAGGCGAGCCGAGGCATCAGACCAGCCCGACCTCGCCCCCCGACCGGGTACCCCGGGACCTGACAATCCAAGGATCAAAGAAAGCACGGAAGCCGACATGCCGTACTGCACCAACTGTGGCCACGACAACCCCGAGGGGAGCAACTTCTGTGGCCAGTGCGGCACGCCGTTGGCCCCGACCACCCGCCTCGATCCGGTGTCCGGAGACACCACCCGGACGCTGCCTGCGGTCAGCGACGAGCGGGAGGTCGAGGGCCTCACCGCCGAGGAAGAGGCCGCCGTCAATGCGCTGCCCAAGGGGTCGGCGCTGCTGATCGTCCAGCGCGGCTCGAACGCCGGGGCGCGGTATCTGCTCGACACTGATCGTGTGACGGTGGGCCGGCATCAGAACTCCGACATCTTCCTCGACGACATCTCCGTCTCGCGCAAGCACGCCATTTTTGAGAAGACCGCCGACGGGACTCTGCTCAAGGACAGTGGCAGTCTCAACGGGACGTACGTGAATCGCGATCTGGTCGACGAGTGCCTGCTCCGCCACGGCGACGAGGTCCAGATCGGCAAGTTCCGGCTGGTGTACTTCAGCAGCCCGCAAGGCATGGACTGATCCTGCGGACCGCTGGCGATCGATGACGTCGAGCACCAATCCGTCGCGTCCGCAGATGCGGAGCATCGGGCAGGTCCTGGCCAGCCTGAAGAACGACTTCCCCGACATCTCGATCTCCAAGATCCGGTTCCTCGAGGCCGAGGGCCTGGTCTCGCCCGAGCGCGCGCCCTCGGGATACCGCCGCTACGACACCGCGGACGTGGAGCGGCTGCGCTACATCTTGTCGGTGCAGCGCGATCACTATCTGCCGCTGAAGGTGATCCGCGAGCACCTGGAAGCGATGGATCGCGGCCAGCCGCCGCCACCGCTGCCGAGCCAGCTCGGTGCGGGTGGGACGGCCGCGTCCAACGGTGAGAACCACTCCGACGCCGGCGCGCCCGCCCAGCCGTCGCCGCCGCCGCGCCAGCCGGTCCGGCTCACCCGCGCGGAGTTGCTGGAGGCCAGCGGGCTGACCGAGGCCGCCCTGGTCGAGTTGGAGCGCCAGCAGATCGTGCTGCCCAAGCGCGGCAGCACCCACTACGGCCGGGAGGCGCTGACTCTGGCCATCGCCGCCCGACGGCTGGCGGAGTTCGGCGTCGACGGGCGGCACCTGCGGGCCTTCAAGATGTCGGCCGATCGCGAGGTGGGGCTGGTCGAGCAGGCGATCGCGCCGTACGTCCGCCGGGCCGCCTCCGGTCGTGATGTCGCCGGCGAGGTGACCCAGCTGGTGATCAGCTTCCACGCCGCCCTGGTCCGCCTCGCCATGGAGCGCTGACGTCCCCCCGCGAGTGTGCGGAGACGACAGCGACACGCCGCGCGAGCCTGTCGTTCGGTCCCACTCGCCGAGGCCGGGACCACCGATGCCGGGGACAGCGAACCGGCCCGGCCGGGGGTGACAACAGGCCCGTGGGAGCGTCTCCCGGCGCGAAGTAGGGTTGGCCCATGCGGGAACTCGATGTGGTCGGGGTCCGGGTGGAGATGCCCTCCAACGCGCCCATGGTCTTGCTGCGGGAGGTGGGCGGGACCCGGTATCTGCCGATCTGGATCGGGGCCAACGAGGCCTCGGCGATCGCGAGCGCCCAGGAGGGCGTGGTGCCACCGCGTCCCCTGACCCACGATCTGATGGTCGACACCTTGCGGACGCTCGGTCACAAGCTGACCGAGGTTCACATCACCGAGCTCGACAGCGGCACCTTCTACGCCGTGCTGTTGGTCGACGGCATCGAGGTCAGCGCCCGCCCCTCCGACGCGATCGCGCTCGCACTGCGGGTCGGGTCCGACATCTACTGCGCCGAAGACGTCTTGGACGAGGCGGGGATCGAGATCCCGGACGCCGAGGAGGACGAGGTCGAGAAGTTCCGCGAGTTCCTCGACCAGATCAACCCCGACGACTTCCTCGAGGGAGAGGATCCCAAATAGCGTGCGACCAGGTGCGACGTCTCTCCGCTCGAATTGAGGTCGAGCCCGGGACGTCGGCACCGAGCCACCTCCGCGGAGTCTCCACCTGTGGTTGAGACAAGATCAAAACGAGATCTGGCGTCGCGGCGTGTCGTTGACCCCCTTGCGAGGGTCGACGTAGCGTGCTTGAGGTAATCCCGTCGATGGAATTACGCAGTCGGAGTTCGCCGAGACGAGCGACGGCTGGCTCGGAGGGGCGGAGTTCGGAGGTCGTACGTGAGCAGCACAGAGGTCCCGTCAGCTCGGCCGTCGCATGACGCGATGCCCGAGGACGCCCAGGAGCTGCTGTTCGAGGGTGACTTCTCCCCGCTGCCCAAGGATCTCGGCTTCCGCGGCCCGGTGGCGTGCAGTGCCGCCGGGATCACGTACCGGCAACTGGACTACTGGGCCCGCACCGGTCTCGTGGTTCCGGAGGTCCGCGGCGCTTCCGGCTCGGGCACCCAGCGTCTCTACAGCTTCCGCGACATCCTCATCCTCAAGGTGATCAAGCGGCTGATCGACGCCGGGATCTCGCTCCAGCAGATCCGGGCCGCGATCGACCATCTCCGGCAGCGCGGCGTCGACGACCTGTCGCAGGTGACGCTGATGAGCGATGGTGTCACCGTCTTCGAGTGCACCTCCGACGACGAGGTCATCGACCTGCTCCGCGGCGGGCAGGGCGTCTTCGGCATCGCCCTCGGCGGCGTGTGGCGTGACATCGAGGGCACCCTGTCGGAGCTGCCCGGCGAGCGCACCGAGCTCGACGTCGACGCGACGGCTCAGGCGACGTCGGAGCACGACGAACTGGCGCAGCGCCGCCGCGCGCGCGCGGTCGGCTGAGACGCCGCGCGGCAGGGCTCGCGCCAGCTGGCGTCGGGCTCGAACTCACGAGGTTCCGGATTCGGTAGGCTGGGCCCCGACAGAACCGCCAGCGCGGGAGAGTCCGCCATTCGTCGGCCGAGGCCGGTGAAATGACGGCGCCGAAGGGGCAACCTCCCCGGAACCTCTCAGGCACCCGAGACCGCGCCGGCATCGGGATCTCTGGAACCATCCGGTGACAGAGGGGGAGCGCGGGCCCGCCGGGCGGGTGCGCGTCGCACCACCCCACAGGAGTTCGCCGATGCCCCGATCCGCCACCGATCTCGACACCCATTCCCCGGTTCGGGTCCGCGGCCCCGTCGGGCCGTTCGTCGCGCGCCACATCGGACCCCAGGACGGCGAACGGACCGCCATGCTGACCCGGCTCGGCTTCGCCGACCTCGAGGACCTGGTCGACGCTGCCATGCCGCGGAGCATCCGGATGACTGGCGTGCTGCAGTTGCCGGACCCACTGTCGGAGGCCGAGGCGGCCGCCGCCCTGCGGACGCTCGCGGCCCGCAACCGCCCGCTGACCGCGATGATCGGTCTCGGATATCACGGCACCATCACCCCCGCGGTGATCCGGCGCAACGTGCTGGAGGACCCGTCCTGGTACACCGCGTACACCCCGTACCAACCCGAGATCAGCCAGGGCCGGTTGGAGGCGCTGCTCAACTTCCAGACCATGGTCGCCGAGCTGACGGGCCTGCCGATCGCCGGTGCGAGCCTGCTCGACGAGGCGACCGCGGTCGCCGAGGCGATGACCCTGACCCGGCGCAGCACCCGTACCGGTGAGGTCCTGCTGCTTGACGCCGACACCCTTCCGCAGACCATCGCCGTGGTCCGGACCCGCGCTCGCGCGCTGGGCATCGAGGTCGTGGTGTCCGACGGCCCCCTGATCGAGGCGCTGGAGAGGGTGGACGCGTTCGCCGTCGTGGTCCAGACGCCGGGCGCCGGCGGCCGGTTGGCCCCGACCGCGGAACTGGGGGCCGTCGCCGAGCGCGCCCACGCCGCCGGCGCGATGGTGGTGGCAGCCGTCGACCTGCTCGCCGCCACCCTGGTCACCCCGCCCGGGGAGTGGGGCGCAGACATCGCCGTCGGATCCAGCCAGCGCTTCGGCGTGCCACTGTTCTACGGCGGTCCGCACGCGGGGTTCATCGCGGTCCGGGACGGCTTGCAGCGCAGTCTGCCCGGTCGCCTCGTCGGGGTCTCCCGCGATGCCGACGGCGCTCAGGCGTACCGGCTGGCCCTGCAGACCCGTGAACAGCACATCCGGCGGGAGAAGGCGACCTCCAACATCTGCACGGCCCAGGTGCTGCTGGCGGTCGCCGCCAGCATGTACGCGGTCTACCACGGTCCCGATGGTCTGCGGGCGATCGCCCGCGGACTGCACGACCGGGCCGCCGATCTCGCCGGAGACCTCACCGCCGCCGGGATCGAGGTCGTGCACGGCGCGTTCTTCGACACCCTGCTGGTCCGCGTGCCCGGCCGCGCGGCCGCGGTGGTGGCCGCCGCCCGCGAGGGTGGGGTGCACCTGCGGCTGGTCGACGAGGACCGGGTCGGCATCTCGCTGGGGGAGGACACCGACGCTGCCGCGCTGGCCGCCGTCCGGGGCGCGTTCGGCGTCGAGGAGTCGCCGACCCGATTCGGCGATCTCGCCGGGGGCGAGCGGACCAGCGACTTCCTCACCCATCCGGTCTTTCGCACCCATCACAGCGAGACGGCGATGCTGCGATACCTGCGGGCCCTGTCGGACCGCGACTTCGCGCTGGACCGGGGGATGATCCCGCTGGGTTCGTGCACGATGAAGCTCAACGCCACCACGGAGATGGAGCCGATCTCGCTGCCGGGCTTCGCCGATCTGCATCCGTTCGCACCGGCCGAGGACGCCGAGGGTTACCGCGAACTGATCGCGACCCTCGAGGGCTGGCTGGCCGAGCTGACCGGCTACGACCGGGTTTCGATCCAGCCGAACGCCGGCAGCCAAGGGGAGTTCGCCGGGCTGCTCGCCATCCGTGCGTACCACGACGCCCGCGGGGAATCCGATCGCCGAGTGTGCCTGATCCCATCGTCCGCGCACGGCACCAACGCCGCATCCGCGGTGATGTCGGGGATGCGGGTGGTTGTGGTCAAGGCCACGGCCGGCGGCTCGATCGACATCGAGGACCTGCGGGCCAAGATCGACAGCCACGCCGATCAGCTGGCCGCGATCATGGTCACCTATCCCTCGACCCACGGCGTCTTCGAGGAGACGATCGTCGACGTCTGCGCGATGGTGCACGATGCCGGGGGCCAGGTCTATGTGGACGGGGCGAATCTCAACGCGCTGCTCGGGCTGGCCCAGCCCGGACGGTTCGGTGCCGACGTCAGTCATCTCAACCTCCACAAGACCTTCTGCATCCCGCACGGGGGAGGCGGCCCGGGGGTGGGACCGGTGGCGGTGCGCGAACACCTCGCGCCCTACCTCCCTGGACATCCACTGGAGGTCCAGGGAGGGGGGATCGGTCCGATCTCAGCGGCGCCGTACGGATCGGCTGGGATCTTGCCGATCAGCTACGCCTACATCGCGATGATGGGGGCCGAGGGGCTGACCCTGGCCACCGAACACGCCCTGCTGGCGGCCAACTACGTGGCCCGGCGGCTGGGGGACCACTTCCCGGTGCTGTACGCGGGCCGCGGCGGCCTGGTCGCCCACGAGTGCATCCTCGACCTGCGCCCGATGACCAAGGCCACCGGGATCAGCGTCGACGACGTCGCCAAGCGCCTGATCGACTACGGCTTCCACGCTCCGACGATGAGCTTCCCGGTGGCCGGGACGTTGATGGTGGAGCCGACCGAGTCGGAGAACCTGGAGGAGCTGGACCGGTTCTGCGCCGCGATGATCTCGATCAAGGCCGAGACCGACCGGGTCGCCGCCGGTGAGTGGCCGCGAGACGACAACCCGCTGGTGAACGCCCCGCACACCCAGGCGACGCTGGTGGCTGACGAGTGGCGGCACCCGTACTCCCGGCGACTCGCCGCGTTCCCGGCCGGCCTGCACGCCGGCCCGCTGGCCGCCCAGGGGTTCGACAAGTACTGGCCCCCGGTGGCGCGGATCGACGGTGCGTACGGCGACCGCCACCTGGTCTGCGCCTGCCCGCCCGTGGAGGAGCTGGCCGAGCACCCGTGACCACGGCCGCGGCTGCTCGGGCACCGCCACGTCTACCGGGGCACCGTCTGCAGAGGGTGCCGGAGCCGAGTTGAGGGTGCCCGAGCCACGTGGGCTACACCCGCCACCCCCGCCAGCTCAGGCGGAGTCGCCGGAGTCCTCGTCATCATCGGCGGCCGCAGCGTCCTCCGCTTCACCGGCATCCGAGCCGAGCCCGGTCGCGGCCGCGATCCGCTGCGCCAGGTCGAAGTCCGCGGCGGTCAGACCGCCGGCGGAGTGGGACGACTGGACCAGCGTGACCCGATTCCAGCGGATGTCGATGTCGGGATGATGGTTGACCTGCTCCGCCTCATGCCCGACCTGGTTCACGAAGTCCAAAGCGTCGACGAAGTCGGTGAACTCGAAGGTCGCGGTGATCGCCGACGAGCCGTTGGCGTCCGTGGCATGCCACGCGGGCAGGCTCTCCAGACGGCGGGCGATCTCGTCCTCATTCAGCAGGTCAGCCATGCCCCCAGGAAAGTGGTGTGGCCCGGGCGATGTCAAGGCCGACCGGGTGCATAGGGTGTCGGGGTGCTGCACGCGGATCTGATCGAGCGCGTGCTGCCCATTCTCGGGTTCTTGGTCTGCGTGACGATCATCGCGGAGCTGTCGGACCGGATCGGGGTGTTCAGCTATCTGGCCCATCACGCAGCACGCATCGCCCGGGGCTCGGTGCCGGCGTTGTGGCTGCTGGTGGTCGTGCTCGCGACCGCGGCCACCGCTGTGTTGTCCCTGGACACCACCGCCGTCCTGCTCACCCCGGTCGTGCTGGCCCTGGCGCAACGGCTGAACCTCAGCCGCCACCTCTTCGCCTTCACCACGGTCTGGCTGGCCAACACCGCATCGCTGTTCCTTCCGGTCAGCAACCTGACCAATCTGCTCGCGCTGCATCCGCTCGAGGCCATGGGCGTCCGTGCCGATGCGCTCGGCTTCCTCACCCTGACCTGGCCGGCCGCGGTGGTCAGCTGGCTGGTGACGGTCGTGGTGCTCGCCGTGGTGTTCCGGCGCTCCCTCCGGGGCCGGTACGTCCTCGGGCCGCCACCGAGGGTCCGGTACCGCGGGCTGCTCGTGCTCGGGATCGTCGTCTGTGCCGCCCTGGGACCGGCACTGCTGGCCGGCGTCGAGGTGCTGCTCGCGGCGGCTGTCGGCGCGGCCGCGCTGGTGGTCGGATCGCTGGTGGTGAACCGAGGACTGCTCGATCGCCGGTTGCTGCCCTGGCAGCTGGTGCTCGGCGTGTTCGTGTTGTTCGCCGTGATCCAGCTGGCGCTGAACCTCGGCCTCGGCCGGCTGCTCGCGGAGCTCGGCGGGCAGGGGGAGTCCTGGAGGGCGCTGCTGCGGGTGGCCGGGCTCGGTGCTGTCGCGAGCAACCTCGCCAACAACCTGCCGAGCTATCTGGCTCTGGAGGTGGTTGCCGGCACGCCGATCCGGATGGTCGCGCTGCTGGTCGGGGTCAACTCCGGCCCGCTGATCACTCCCTGGGCGAGCCTGGCCACCGTGCTCTGGGCCGGTCGTTGCCGGGCCGCCGGTGTCAGCGTGGACTGGCGGCGATTCGCTCTGCTGGGTGTGCTGCTCGTGGTGCCGCTGATCTTGCTCAGCGTCGGGGCCCTCTGGGTCGTCGGTGTCGCCGGGTAGCCGGCGGGTCGGCCGGGTAGCGTCAGGGTGACGACTCCAGGAAGGGTGCCGCCGTGAAGGACTGGTTGATCAGGATGCGCAACCGGCCGCAGATCGCCCATCTCGAGCGGGCGATCAAGCGGTTCAACGAACGGCTGGGATCGCAGTTCGCCGCCGCCATCACGTACTTCTCCGTGCTGGCCCTGGTGCCGGTGCTGATGTTCGCCTTCTCCATCACCGGCTTCGTCCTGATCGAGCTGCGGCCCGAGCTGATCGACCAGGTCGTCGCCTGGGTGTCGGAGCTGTTCGGCGGATTCGATCAAGCCACCCAGCAGAGTCTGGTCGGGGTGGTCGAGAATGCGCTGCGCAACTACGCGGCGGTCGGTGTGGTGGGGTTGCTCTCGGCGGCGTATTCCGGGGCCGGCTGGATCGGCAACGTGAAGAAGGCCGTCCGGGCGCAGTGGAAGACCGACTTCGACGACGCCGAGCCCAAGGTCAACATCGTCAAGCTCAT
>DASTGF010000423.1:0-2784 GCA_035719255.1 Microlunatus sp.
CGTACGTACCGCTACGCCGAGCTGCTCGAACGGGTCGCCCAATTCGGTGGGGCGCTGCTCCAGCTGGGTGTCCGTCGGGGAGACCGGGTCGTGATCTACATGCCCATGGTGCCGGAGGCGGTGATCGCGATGCTCGCCTGCGCCCGGATCGGCGCCATCCATTCGGTGGTGTTCGGCGGCTTCGCACCGGCGGAGCTGGCGAGCCGGATCGACGACGCCCGGCCCAAGGTCGTCGTCTCGGCGTCTTGCGGGCTCGAAGGCAGCAAGGTGGTTGCCTACCACCCGATGCTCGAGGCCGCTCTGGCGCGGGCGCACCACCGACCCGACCACTGCGTCGTCTTCCAGCGCGACGAGCTGCGAGCCGACCTCGTGAAGGGCCGCGACATCGACTTCGGCCACCTCATGCGCCCCGGGTCCTTCGTGCCGGCGTCCTGCGTCGAGGTGGCCGCGACCGATCCGCTCTACATCCTCTACACCTCCGGCACCACGGGGAAGCCGAAGGGCATCGTGCGTGACAACGGAGGGCACGCGGTCGCTCTGACGTATTCGATGCGGGTGGTCTACGACATCGGTCCCGGCGACGTGATGTTCACCGCCAGCGACATCGGCTGGGTGGTGGGCCACTCCTATATCGTGTATGGCCCGCTGCTCGCGGGCGCGACGACCGTGCTGTTCGAGGGCAAGCCGGTCGGCACGCCCGATGCGGCCGCATTCTGGCGAGTGGTGTCCGAGCACCGGGTCAAGGCGATGTTCACCGCCCCGACCGCGATCCGAGCCATCCGGAAGGTCGACCCGGACGCCGCCATGACCTCGGGCCACGATCTGTCCAGTCTGCAGACTCTGTTCCTGGCCGGGGAGCGACTCGACCCGGACACGTACGCCTGGGCCGGCGAGAAGCTCGGGGTTCCGGTGGTCGACCATTGGTGGCAGACCGAGACAGGATGGGCGATCGCGGCCAATCCCCGCGGGCTGGAGAAGCTGCCGATCAAGGCTGGATCGCCGAGCGTGCCGGTGCCGGGTTACGACCTGCGGATCCTGGACGGCACCGGCGAGGTGGTGCCACCGAATGCCGAGGGAGCCATCTGCCTCCGGCTGCCGTTGCCGCCCGGCACGCTGGCCACCATCTGGGGTGACGACCAGCGCTTCGTCGACGGGTATCTTTCGGCGTTCCCCGGGCACTACCTGACCGGTGACGGCGGTTATCGCGACGAGGACGGGTACGTCTTCGTGATGGGCCGGACCGACGACGTGATCAACGTCGCGGGTCATCGGCTGTCGACCGGGTCGATGGAGGCCGTCATCGCGTCCCATCCCGCGGTCGCCGAGTGCGCGGTGATCGGTGTGGCCGATGAGCTCAAGGGTCAACTGCCGCGCGGGTTGGTGGTGCTCAAGGCAGGGACGCTCGGCGATCCGGCCGTGATCGCCGCCGAGCTGGTCGCTCTGGTGCGCGCAGAGATCGGGGCGGTCGCCGCTCTGCGCCAGGTGGACATCGTCGCGGCCCTGCCGAAGACCCGGTCCGGCAAGATCCTCCGCAAGACCATGCGCGAGATCGCCGACGGCCGACCCGGCACCGTTCCGTCGACCATCGAGGACCCGGCCGTCGTCGAGGCGCTGCGGCCGGTGCTGCGGCCTGCGGAGAGCGCCGGCTGACGCGGAGGCGACTCCGACCGAACCCGCCGCGGCGACCCGAACCGGCAGCACCGGATCCGGACCTGAATCGCGGAGTCTCCCCACCGGGCCGGTCAACCGGCCGCACCGACTACGACGGTGCCATCAGCCGGCGGGCGTAGCCGGTGAGCAGCGGCTCCACGGTCTCCCACGGAACGGCGTACTGCCGCAGGCCGTACGTCCCCAGCTGGTAGTCGGCGAACACGAAGACCATGCCGGTGTCGTTGGTCTGCCAGTTGGCCCAGTTGGCCTTCTTCGGCGCCAGACCGGTCTGGTCGATGCTCGACGCCTGCTCACCGGCTGCGCGCAGCACGGCCGGTTTCAGCTTCCTGTACGCCGCGGTCGGGTTGCTGAACACCTGTTCCAGCGTGACCGGAGTCCGGCGACGCACGTCGACAACAGTCGTGGTGACGTAGTTGGAGGGGTGCGCGGTGCCGGTGAGGAAGTCGGCGTAGGTCACCGTGACCTGCACCGTGCGTCCGTCGTTGGTGACGACCTTCCCCGAGCCCTCCAGCCGGCGTTTCACGCCACCGTCGGATCGACCCTCCCGCCTCGCCTGGCTGATCAGATCGTCCACAGCTGCGCGTACGCGGCGGTTGGCCTCCGCGGCCGCCGGCGCACCGGAGAAGCGGGGGACGCGTACGCGCCAGGAGACACTGCCCGATCGGCCGCTGATCTCGGCGGAGCCCACTTTCAGACCAGGGGCGGTCGAGGTGGACGAGGTCGCCGAGGGCGTGGGGAGGCTCGGTTCGGTGACGGGCCCCACGCTGATCGTCGGGTTCGGCCCTTGCGTCGTGGTCGGCGCGACCGGCGAGCCCGCAACCGGCGGAGGTGGGTCGGTCGACGTCATCGGTACGCAGCCGACCGTCGACGCGAGGACCAGACCGGTGGTCAGGCCCAGTACGGTTCGCCGGAGGTTCCGGGTGGTTCCGGGGGCGGGCCTCGTCGGGGTGGTCATGAATGAACCCTAGAGCGCCGGAATTGTCGGTGCGGGGTGTCACGATGATCGTGCCGAACAGGAAGACAGGGCCGGCCGTGCGCAGGCCCGGGAAGGCCCCCACGATGCCCGGAAACCCGCCGTCGACCAGCACCGAGACCGAGGCCGTGCTGGCCTAT
>DASTGF010000424.1:0-3393 GCA_035719255.1 Microlunatus sp.
GGAGTCTGGCCGTATCGCGGCTGATCGCCCGAGCCCGGCTGGTTCTCGCCGGAATTCGGATCGGGGTTCTGGCCGTAGGGATTGCTCATGCCCACCATTCTCGCCCCAACTCCGGTTCCACGTCCGGTGGCCACGCCATCAAAACCGACGTCAGGACGAGCGGCGCACGAAGTCGATCAGATCGGCCGACTGTCGCTGCCGGCTGGGTTCGTGCACGTACGTCATGTGGCCGGCCTCGTAACGTGCCCACTCGATCCGGTCTCTGGCCTGGTCGGGGATCCGCAGGTGGGCGAAGACGTGCTCGGCGGCGAAGTGCGGGGTTGCGCCGTCGTAGTACCCGCACGAGACGTGCACCCGCAGATCACGGCAGGCCCGCAATGCCGTCGCCAGGCCGCTCGCCACCTCCACCGAGCGCCCCTCGAACTCGGCGTACGACCAGGGGTGCACCGACGGCGTCAGCAGGTTGTAGGCCAGGTCGGATCGGTACCCGAGCTCGCGGCGGACGTAGGCGTTGAACGCTGCCGCGTAGGGCCCCATCAACGCCCGGTAACTCGGGTCGTCGCGGGCCGCGGCCGCGTTGCGGTTGTCCGGCCACCCGGTGAACCGCAGGTCTAGCCGGCCCAGTTCGAGATCGCGGTCGCGGAGCAGCTCGGCGCAGAACTCGAACAACGTCACCCGCAAGTCGGCCCGGTCGACGTAGGCCGGACCGAGCCCGGTCAACTCCGCGTAGCGCTCCACCACGGCGGTCCGCTCGGCGCCGCGCAGCCGCGAACCCCGGGACAGGGCCCACGGCAGATCGCGGGCCGCGAACTCCTCGGCCTCGGCGACCCGGGCGGTCAGCTCGCCCTCGATGACGCCGTGGTAGCACGCGGCCGCGGTATAGGTGGGCAGATAGAGCGAGTACGGCAGGTCGTTTCCCTCGGTGAAGTCGACCGAGCCGATGTCCAGCACGCTGGAGATCAGCATCAGCCCGTTGAGGTACATCCCGGCCCCTTCGGCCAGATGCTGGGCGAGCGCCGCCGCGCGGGTGGTGCCGTAGGACTCGCCGGCCAGGAACTTGGGCGACAGCCACCGGTCGTTGCGGGTGGTCCACAACCGGATGAATTCCGCGACCGATTCGACGTCGCGGGCGTAGCCGTGGAAATCGTCGGCTGTGTGACCCTCGCTGGTCCGCGAGTAGCCCGTGGACACCGGGTCGATGAAGACGAGGTCGGAGACGGCGAGCAGGCTCTCGAGATTGTCGGCCAGCCCGTACGGCGCCGAGACGAGCTCCCCGACATCACCCATCAGCACCCGGCGGGGCCCGAACAGGCCCAGATGCAGCCACACCGACGATGAGCCGGGACCGCCGTTGAACGCGAACGTCACCGGGCGGCGCTCGGAGTCCGGTGCGTCGAGCACGTAGCTGACCGAGAAGATCTCGGCGCGTGCCCGGGTGCCGAGGAACTTCTTGTCCTCGACGACCTCCTCACGCAGCACCACCCGGCCCGCTGTCGCGGTGTAGCTCAGTTCCCGGTCGCCGGTGCCGATGGTGCGCCGGCTGGTGACCAGGTCGTCGACCGGTACCGCGGGTGTGCTCGCCGGGTCGTCGGCGCGAACGGCGTCGCCGTCAGCTGTCGAAGCCACCGGTCATCCCGATCACGAGGAACAGGGTGACGAGCAGCGACAACACGATGCCGATGATGCCCATCACCCACCCGGCCGTGGCCATGCCGAGACCGGAATAGCGGTCGGGCTGGGCGAGGATCTCCTTGCGGGCGCTGCGGCCGACGAGGAAGGCGGCGATCCCGACGTAGGAGCAGATCACCAGGCCGACCACGCCGAGCACCAGCGCGGCCACCGACTGCGGGTGCATCGACGGCGTGTAGCCGTAGACCCCGGCCGCGTATGCGCCCGATCCATACCCGGGTGCACCGTACGGGGAGGTCCCCGCGCCGTACGGCCCGGCGGCGGGGTAGCCGGCTCCGGGATAGCTCGCCGGATAGACCGGGGGCGCGGTATGGCCGCCGCCCTCATACGGCTGCGCCGGTGCCGGAGGATACGTCGGCCAAGCTTCGGCAGCGGGGCCGGGTGGCTCGTGTTGCTGCGGCGAACGGCCGGCGGCGCCCTCGCGGCTGAACGGGTTCGGCGTCTCGGTCATGCGCTCCAGTCTGTCTCAGCAGGGGGCTAGATCAGGCCGAGCGCCTGGACGGCCTCGCGCTCCTCGACCAGCTCAGCGTTGCTGGCGTCGATCTTGGCGCGGGAGAAGTCGTTGATCTGGAGACCCTGGACGATCTCGTAGCTGCCGGCGGCCGTCGTGCAGGGGAAGGAGGTGATGATGCCCTCGGGTGCACCGTAGGAGCCGTCCGAGGGGACCGACATCGACACCCAGTCGCCCTCCGGCGTTCCGAGCACCCAGTCGCGCATGTGGTCGATGGTGGCGTTGGCGGCACTGGCCGCCGAGCTGGCGCCCCGGGCCTCGATGATCGCCGCACCACGCTGCTGGACGGTGGGCAGGAACGTGGACTCGATCCACCCCTGGTCCCCGATCGCCTCGGCGGCGTTGGCACCGTCGACGAGGGCGTTGAAGACGTCCGGGTACTGGGTGGCCGAGTGGTTGCCCCAGATCGTCATCTGGGTGATGGCGTTCACGCTGGTGCCGAGCCTCGCCGCCAGCTGCGCTTTGGCCCGGTTGTGATCGAGCCGGGTCAAAGCGTTGAACCGCTCGCGCGGGATGTCGGGCGCATTGCTCATCGCGATCAACGCATTGGTGTTGGCCGGGTTGCCGGTGATCAACACCTTGACGTCGTCGGCGGCATGGTCGTTGAGGGCGCGGCCCTGCGGCTTGAAGATCGCCCCGTTCGCCTCCAGCAGATCGGCGCGCTCCATGCCCTTGCTGCGCGGGCGGGCGCCGACGAGCAACGCGATGTTCACCCCGTCGAAGACGGTGGTCGGGTCATCGCCGATCTCGACCGCGGACAGCAGGGGAAAGGCGCAGTCGTCGAGCTCCATGACGACACCCTCGAGTGCCTTGAGCGCCGGCGTGATCTCCAGCAGGCGCAGTTCGACCGGTGTCTCGGGGCCGAGGAGCGAGCCGCTGGCGATCCGGAACAGCAGGCTGTAGCCGATCTGGCCGGCAGCGCCGGTGACGGCCACCTTCACGGGTGTGCTCACGGGGTCTCTCCTCGGGGTGTGACGGCCACGCCGGCCGCGGCGATCTGTGCGTCTGTGAAACTAGCAAGCCGGCACGCTACGGCGACAGGAGGCCTGGCGGTGAGATTGCTCTCGCCCGACGAGGCGCCGAAGTGGGTGGCGCAGCGACTCGCCGCACTCGGTGGCGGCACCCGGTGGGTGGGCGTGGACGGTCTGGGCGCCTCGGGCAAGACCACTCTCACCGCGCGGATCGCTGCGGCC
>DASTGF010000425.1:0-2515 GCA_035719255.1 Microlunatus sp.
GATGATGCGGGCAGGGTCGAGGTCTGCGCCATGTCAGCTCCGGTAGGTCTGCGGGACGGCCTGGGCGGTCAGGCCTTCGAAGCGTCGGTCGAACAGCAGCTCGGCTTTGAAGGACTTGACGAACCCACCCTCGGCGAGCAGGTCGACGGTCTCTTGTTCCCACTGCACCGCCTCGTCCCAGGTGGGCGGGAACAGCGGCTTGCTGGTCAGCTCGACAATGCTCTGGCCCTGCTCGGCGGTGAGCTTCTGGCTGTCCACGTAATACTTTTGGACCCACTCATCGGGATGCTCATAGACCCAGACCTTGCTCTTGGCCCAGATCGGGATGTATGCGCGGATCGCGGCGGCCTTGTCCGGTTGCGCCAACACCTCGTCGGGTGACCAGAGAATGTCCAACCTGTCGATCACATCTGTCTTGATTGTCTTCGCGCCGTCGCCGCCGTATTGCTGCAGGTAGCTGGGCACCTGGCTGATCCCCAGTGGGGCGATGTCGACCTGACCCGACTGCAGGGCGGGAAGGAACTGGTTGCTGGTCAAGGGGATGAGGTCGACTTCCTTGTTGCTGTAGTCGATTCCCGCCTTCTTGAGTGCGCGCAGCAGCACGACTCCTTGCGCCTGTCCTTGGGAGAAGGCCAGCTTCTTGCCCTTGAAGTCGGCGACGGTGGCGATGTCACTGTGTGGTTTGGTGGCGAAGACATAGATCGGCCTGCGGGTCAGGTTCACCGCGGTGACCCGGGCTCCCTGGCCCTGGAAGTGCGCCTGAATCGGCGGTATGCCCGCGTTGTTCGCCACATCCAGCGACTTGGCCCGGAAGGCGTTGATCACGTCGGGGCCGGGACCGATGTTCGGCCAGGACGAAACCGTGAACGGCAGTTCGTCGAGCAGTCCGGCGTACGTCACCGCCAACTCCTGCGCCTGCTGCGACGACGCGATCGACAGCGACGCACCCTGCGGCACCGCGGTAGGGAGCGGGTCGCTGCTCTTCAAACCGCCGGTGGCGGCCGATCCGGTCGCAACGCCGCAACCCGCCAGCCCGGCCACCGCGGCACCTCCCAACAGGGACACAAAACTGCGGCGAGACAAGCCAGCCCCGGCGAGGGGAGTTGAGGTCTGGAAAAGGTCGACCATGAATATCGGTTTCCTTGCTGTAGGGACGGTGGCACCGCAACGAACGTCGCGGCGATACCGAAGGGGCACACCCCAAGCCGGGGGGATGCGTGACCTTGGATGGAGGAATGGAGGCCGCCAGAGACGGCGGCGGGGAACAGCAGCTCAGCCGCTCAAAGCCCCTGACAATGCATCGACAGACAGGGCATCGACTGACAGTGCATCGACGTCCACCTCATGTGGTCGATCACCCGTCGCCTGACCAAGGCGACCTGTCCAGAAGGGGCCTGCACCTCGGCCAGCGTCCCGGCCGACCAGATAGAGCGCGCCGGCCCAGCAGACCGTGATGACAAAGCCACGGCCCCCAGCACTGCGCATCGGGAGGGCTTCATCGTGCAGTCTCGCCTTCAAGTCTCTCGGAGCCAAAGTCGATTGGGAGTGATCGTATTCCGTCGACCCACTATTCCTACAGTTAAACTGGGCAATACCCAAAGTGGTGTCCGGATACTGGGCAACAATGGTTGGGCCACCGATGAGCCGCAGACAGCTGGAGCGCGGATGGCGCCCACGCGATCCGATCCCCATCGCGGCCAGAAGACTGAAAATGGTCGGGGGGTTGGCGCCGACGACTCTTTCAGTCTTCGGCGAGTCCTCATCGACAGCGTTGGCGACGAGGCGGTCGGGAGGTACTCGCCTGGGGGGGAGCCCCCATGGGCCTATTGAGGAGGTCGCCTTCTGAGTTGTGTCGTGTCAAGGTGAGGCATTTGCGTCTTCGCTCGCGCGTGAGGTGTGGACCTGATCAGCGGTCATGTTTGGACGGATGCGCGGGCGCACCGCGATTAGGCGGGATCGGCGGCGCGGGTGGAGCGGGCCTCGGACAGGCGGACCTGGGAGAGCACGTCCATCATTGCTTGGTGGGCTGTGGCCCAGAGTGATGGCAGGAGGCCGTCGGCGGCGTGGTCCGCGGCCGTCTCTGGCTGGGTGCCGTCGGCCAGGGTGAGTGGGCCGTCGATGGCGGTGACGATCTCGCCGAGGGTGATCGACTGTGCTGGTTTGGCGAGTTGGAGGCCGCCGGCGGGTCCTCGGCGCATCGTGATGAAGCCGGCCCGGCGCAGCTCGCCGACGATGGTCAGCAGGTAGGTGTAGGAAAGGTCGAGCCGTTCGGCGATCTCGATGGCCGGGACGGGGGTGTGTTCGGATTCGGCGAGGGCGACCATGGTTTGGAGGGCGTAGTCGACGCGAGCGGTGATGTGCACGGCGGTCGCGCCTCAGCGCGCGGGCTCACCGAGGGCCGCGCGCTCGGCCGGAAACGGCGCAGGGGTCCGGACGGCGATTTGCGAGGCGCCCTCGACGGGCTTGATCCACACGGCGGTACCGTCCTGGAGCCGCTTCGCCGTCGCCTCGGCTC
>DASTGF010000426.1:0-10844 GCA_035719255.1 Microlunatus sp.
ATAGAGACCGAGCAGCAGCACCGCCAGGGTCGCGGCCACGGTGGCGCGGGACACGGCCAGCTCGAGCCCCCAGAGCCGCTGCCGCAGCACGACGACGAGGATCGCGGCCGGGAAGACGCTCTGGCAGGCCAGGTGCAGCGCAGGGACGATCCACATCGGCAGCACGCCGTACGGCAGCAGCAAGGGAAGGAACGACAGCGCCATCATCGCCGTTCCGAACGCCAGCCAGCCCAGCCCCTCGCGTTCACCCGGCCCACTGCCGCGCCGGCGGTGCTCGACGCCAGCGGCCGTGGCCAGCCCGCCCGCGATCGCCACCGCCGTCAGACCGGCAACCGCGGCCCCGGGATCGGGCACGAGGGCGGGCAGCATGATGAAGGCGACCACCACCACGAGCCCGGCGGCCGCGCCGAGCCATGCGCGAGGGGTCACCCGCTCCCGGACCAGCCAGGGCACGACGAGGAACAGGCTCAGGGTTCCGGGCACCCAGGCGGAGCCGTACAGCACCTCGATCGCCGGTGCGGCGGGCAGCCGTCCGACGAGCACCGCCTGCCGCCAGCCGGCGCCGAACGCGGCCAGGCCGCCACCGACCGCGGCGACGATCAAGAACACCGCGACCACGTGCCGTCGGCGGGCCAGGACCACCGCGGCCACGGTGCCGTAGACACCGGCCATCGTGGCATCGGTGAACACGAACGGCCAGTCCTCGGCGAAGGTGCTGCCCGGTGCGTAGGAGCTGAAGAACAGCACCAGGGCCGCCGCTGCCAGGATCCAGCAGCCGATCGCCAACGCCCATGCCGCCCGCGGCGAACCGGGGGCGGCCGAGGATGCGTACGGGCTCCTCGGGGTTCCGTCGAGATCGGTAGGCGCCGAGGTCATGAGGCGACCCTACGAGAGTGCGGGCGTTGCGACCGGCGTCACGCGGTCTTCGTCCGATCGCCGACCGCAAAGCCGATCGCGGTGACCAGCAGCCAGACCGGCCCGACGAACCCCGCCAGGTATTGCAGAGGCGAGAGTCCGGTCAGCATCGTCAGACCGCCGAGCACCAGCCCGACGACGCCGATCCACCGGGGCGCGGCCCCCCGGAGAGCCGCCAGACCCAGGGCGAATCCGCTGAGTCCGGCGAGCACCCACAGCCACGGGATGGTGGCCACCCAGTGGGAGTAGAACGACACGTCGCTGGCCACCATCAGCTCCGGCTGCGACAGCCCGAAGACGAACTCGGTGTTCAGACCGGATCCGAGCACGAGCACGCTGGCGGTACCGGCCAGACCGAGCATGGCCACGGTCGGCAGGATCGAGCCGGCGGGGGCCTGCCGGTCCAGCCGCCGCTTGAGGCCGGCGGTGAAGACGATCATCAGCAGCGCGGTCAGCACCGTCGTCACGTGGAAGCCGATCAGCTGAGGGATGAACTGGCCCATCTCGCCGAGGATCGACTCCGCGGTGGGCGGGGCGCCCGGATCGTAGGTCGGGCTGGCGCTCATCGACAGCTGGATACTGGCGATGCCGGTCACACCGGCGAGCACACCGACGTACGCCCAGGCCCGGCCGGGACGAGAGACGGTGTGGTCGGCGGCGGGCTGGGTGGAGAGCTGGGTGGACATGAGTGAGATCCTCCGAAGTGGTCTGCCGGCCCCTGTGATCCGGCGTGACTCACTCTGCGGCGCCCGTCGTCCCGGGCGGCAGGGCTCGGTGTCCCGACCTTCCGGGCAGATTCGGCGGGCAGTCCCACCCGGCCGGCGCTAATCGCTGGTGAGTCGCTCCGCGGCGGCGGCGATCCGCTCGTCGGTGGCCGTCAGCGCAACCCGGATGTAGGAGGCGGCCGCGTCGCCGTAGAAGTCGCCCGGCGCGGCCAGGATGCCTCGGGACGCCAGGAAGTCCACCGACGCCCGGCCGGACTCGCCGCGGGTCGCCCACAGATACAGCGACCCTTCAGAGTGCTCGATCCGGAAACCGGCCGCTTCCAGCGCGGGACGGATGACGCTGCGCCGGGCCAGATAGCGAGCCCGCTGCTCCTCGACGTGGAGCTGGTCGCCGAGCAACGCCACCATGGCCTCCTGCACCGGACGCGGCATGATCATCCCGGCGTGCTTGCGGACGGCCAGCAGATCAGCCACCACCGTCGGGTCGCCGGCCACGAAGCCGGCCCGGTACCCGGCCAGATTGGACCGTTTGGACAGCGAGTGCACCGCTAGGATCCCGTCGAGCCGACCCTCGCTGATGTCGGGCCGCAGCACCGACACCGGCTCGGCCTCCCAGCCGAACTCGCCGTAGCACTCGTCGGACGCGATCAGCGCGCCACGCTCGCGGGCCCAACGGACCCGACGGGCCAGCTCCTCGGCGGGCAGGATCTGTCCCGTCGGATTCGACGGGGAATTCAGCCAGATCAGCGCCGGCCGCCGGTCGCCGAGGGTCTCCAGGTCGTCGCACGGAACCGGAGTGGCACCGGCGATCCGCGCCCCGACCTCGTATGTCGGATAGGCGCAGGTGGGGAAGATCACGAGGTCACCGCGACCCAGCCCGAGCAGGGTCGGCAACCAGGCCACGAGCTCCTTGGTGCCGATCGACGGCAGCGTGTGCTCCGGCCCCAGCCCGACTGCTCCCCAGCGGGCGGTGAGGTAGGCCGCCATCGCCTCGCGAAGGGCGGGCGTACCGGAGGTGAGCGGGTAGCCCGGGCTGTTGGCGGCCCGGCTCAGCGCCTCGATCCCGAGCTGAGGGGTCGGGTCCACCGGCGTACCGACGGACAGGTCGACCAGCCCGCCCGGGTGGGCACTGGCCGCGGCTTTCGCCGCGGCCAGGGTGTCCCAGGGAAAATCGGGAAGAACGTCGGCCAGTCTCACTCGTCGTGCTCTTGCGGCGGCAGCGCAGCCACCAGCGGGTGGTCGTGGTCGATCACGCCGACCTTCGCGGCGCCGCCGGGCGAGCCGAGGTCGTCGAAGAAGTTCACGTTGGCGTTGTAGTACTCCTTCCACTCCTCAGGGACGTCGTCCTCGTAGAAGATGGCCTCCACCGGGCAGACGGGTTCGCACGCGCCGCAGTCGACGCACTCGTCAGGGTGGATGTAGAGCATCCGCTTGCCTTCGTAGATGCAGTCGACCGGACACTCCTCCACACAGGCGCGGTCCTTGAGGTCGACACAGGGCTGCGCAATGACGTACGTCACGGTGGTGATCTCCTCGCTCGTCCAGGTCTGGAACCTGATCTAGTATCGCGCTTTCCAACCTCTCACACGAAGGCGCCTCGCTCGGTGGACGGCTCTGGTTCGGCACCCCGACGCCCGGGTACGGGTGGCCGTACGTGGGGTGCTGCGCGGCCCGGTGAACGCTGGGTGATCAGGCACCTGCTCTCCGACGGATCCGCGACCGACGTCATCGGCTGGCTGGAGGAGATAGGGCACGACGAGATCGGGATCAGTCCCGGTGTCGGCTCCTCGCTGTCGATCCGGCGCGATCGGGTGATCACGGCCCGCCGGGCGCCGGCCGCGGCCGGTGGCGGCCCGCCGTTGCGCGTTGCGGCCGAGGACCTGGAGCAGGCCGCGCTGACCGGTTGGCTGGCCGAGCACGCGGCCCTGGGCGAGTGGACGCTCCGGGCGGGGGGCGGCTTCACCGGACGCGCGAACTCCTGCCTGGCAGTCGGCGATCCAGGCTGCGATGTCGCCGATGCAGCCGAGGTGATCGTCTCCTGGTCGGCCGAGCACGGCATCGAACCGCGCGCCCAGGTGATCGCCGGCTCGAGTGCCGACCGCGCTTTGATCGAACTGGGCTGGCGGCAGACCTACGTCACCACCGACGTCATGGTCGCCCGGCTGGCCGGCTTCCTGGGCAGCGACCTTCCGTCCCCCGAAGTCAGGGTGACCGAGACCTTCGAGGCCTCCTGGCTGGCTGCGTACCACCGCAGCCGGCCCAACGACGCCGACCCGGCGATCCTCGAGCTGATCTTGGCCGGAAACCCGCCGCGGGCGTTCGCCTCGTTCGGACCTGCCGAACCCACGGCGATCGCCCGCGGCCACGTCAGCGGGCCCTGGCTCGGCCTCGCCGCGATCTGGGTGGCTCCCGAGCGCCGACGGCACGGCCTGGCCACGGCGATGATGCGCGCGCTCGGTCACTGGGGTGCCCGCCGAGGAGCTCGCTGGGTGTATCTGCAGGTCGCCGCGGCCAACACCACCGCCGTCGCGGCGTACGAGCGGCTGGGGTTCCAACGGCACCACGCCTACCGCTACGTGAGACCTGCGTCCACCGCGCGCTGAGCGCTGCCCACAGTTGCACCGTCGCCGGGCCGCCGGCCGGCGGCCCCGATCCCGCGACTGTGCGCGTACGACACGTTCGCGCGGCGTGTCGCTGTCGTCCCTTCACACTCGCGGGGGGAGGTCGGGGCGTCGGTCACGGTCGTCGGGGTCGGTGTCTCGGCGGGGGCCCGCGGTCGGACGTCCGAGGTGGTGGTAGTTGCCCCGATAGTGCGTGAGCGGCAGCGCATCGGCGGTCGCGTCGGCGACCCAGACGATCTCGCCGATCACGACGGTGTGGTCCCCAGCTTCGTGCTCGGCGGAGGTCACGCACTCCAGCCAGGTCGTGGCGCCCTCGATCAACGGCGCGCCACAGTTCGGGGCCGGACGGTGCGGCACATGATCGAACTGGGTGAGCAGATCACGGCCGCGGTGCGCGAAGTGCCGGGCGATGGGCTCCTGGTCCTGGGCCAGGATCGAGACGGCCCAGCGGCGGGCGCCGATGATCGCGGCGTGGAACCGGCTGCTCTTGCCGACGCAGACCAGACACAGCGGCGGGTCGAGCGAGACCGAGGAGAAGGCCGTCGCGGTCAGCGCGTGCGGGATGCCGTCGAGCACCGCGGTCACGATGGTCACCCCGGCGGCGAACTGCGACATGGCGTGTCGCAGGGCGTCCGGCGTCACCCCGACGACGGTTTCGTCCATCCGGGCCTCAGACCAGGCCGTCGAAGAGATCGTGGGCGAACCCGTCAGCAGCCGGGAACGGCGCTCCGGCGGCCAGCCGGTAGTACTCGTGGGACCAGACGGCCTCGCCGAGCTGGTCGGACAGGGAGAACATCTGCGTGTTCACCTGGGTGGCGTGGGCCCGGAGCGCGTCCAGCTTGCGCCGTACCCAACGGGTCCCGTCGATGCCGACGGCGATCTCGTCGTCGTCGGCGAACGCCGACTCCATCGGACCACCCTTCTGGATGGCTTGGCCCCAGTTCTCGTACTCGGTGCCCGCCGCGTTCTCCGCCTGCGCGAGCGCGCGGCTCCGGCTCATCGTCGTCCAGAGCACGCGATCGACCCGCCAGGGCTCGCCGAGGTCGAGCCGGTACGACGTGGCGCCCGCCAGCAGGTAGCCGTACATCGCGACCCGGTGGGCCTGGATGTGATCGGGGTGACCGTAGTTGCCGTGTTCGTTGTACGTGATCAACACCTGCGGCCGGCGATCCCGGATCAGCGGCACGAGATGGTTGGCGGCTTCCAGCAGATCAGCGGTCCAGAAGATGCCCGGTCGCAGGACGTCACGCGCGACCGCATGGCCGCGATCGTCGTAGGTCATGCCCGAGTCGCGATAGCAGCCGTCACCGCCCAGCCGGACGTAGTCGGTCACCCCGAGGATGCCCATGGCGGCGGTGAGCTCGCTCAGCCGGTGCAGTCCGAGCGCGTCGGTGTGCTCGGCCGCCAGATGCTCCAGATCGGGCACGAGGACCTCGCCTTCCTCGCCCAACGTGCAGGTCACCAGGGTGACCTGGGCGCCGTCGTCGACGTAGCGCGCCATGGTGGCTCCGTTGTTGAGGCACTCGTCGTCGGGATGGGCGTGGACGAGCATCAGCCGGCGGTCGTACTCACCCTGCTCGGCGACGGAGGAAGAGGCTTCGGACACGACCCTCACCCTACGACCGGCGCAGAGTCGGGCTATCGGACCGGGTCAGACTCTCTGCGGCGCTCCGGGCCGGACGGCGATCGGGGCCGGCGCGCACCGCCACGCGCACCCCCGGAAGCCGCGCGCGAGAACCGCTCGACACTACGGGTGTCGCGGTCACTCGCACACGGTTTCCGGGGGGCGCGCCTGACGGGCTCAGGACGCGAGTAGGCGAACTCGCGCCGACGCCGCGGCCGTGGCCTGCGACGGGGCGGGAGCCGGCTCCCCGATCTCCTGAGCTTCCCCGGTACGACGCCGACCGAACTCGGCGTCAGGTACGAGATGCCAGTTGACGTCGTCCTCGGTGACCATCCAGTCGCCGAGGTGACCACTCCACTGCTCGCGGACGCCGCCGCCCGCGCGGCGGACGAAGCTCACCGCCGTACCGTCGAGGCTGAAGGTCGCCCCGAGCAGCTCGCAGACGTCGATGAGGTTGTGCTGGAGGATACGGATGGGCTCGGTACGCCCCGCTGGGTCCGAACTCGTCATCACACGAAGGCCTTTCACTCGGAATGTCTGAGGTCCCCGAGCGCGTGGGTCCGAACGGACCCCCCGGCCACAACGTGTGCGGTCATCTTACCCAACGCGTGGCCCGGGGAGCCAATCGGATCGGATCGGGCGGCTCAGACGACCGCCCGGGCCTCGGCGAAGTGGCATGCCGAGGCGTGCTGGGACTGGCCGTCGTCCCGGAGCTGGAGCAGGGGCTCCTCGACGCTGCAGATCTCCTGGGCCTTCCAGCAACGGGTGTGGAAACGGCAGCCGGTCGGCGGGTTGGCCGGGCTGGGCACGTCGCCGACGAGGACGATCTGCTCGCGCGAATCCCGCAGGGTCGGATCGGGCACTGGAACGGCCGACAGCAGCGCCTGGGTGTACGGGTGCGTCGGCCGCGAGTAGATCTGGTCCTCGTCGCCGAGCTCGACCATCTTGCCGAGGTACATCACCCCGACCCGGTCGGAGATGTGCCGCACCACCGACAGGTCGTGGGCGATGAAGACGTACGCCAGGCCCAACTCGTCCTGGAGCTTCTCCAGCAGGTTGACCACCTGCGCCTGGACCGACACGTCGAGCGCGGACACCGGCTCATCACAGATGATCACCTTCGGGTTCAGCGCGATGCCGCGGGCGATCCCGATCCGCTGCCGCTGACCGCCGGAGAACTGATGAGGATAGCGGTTGATGTGCTCCGGGCTCAGGCCGACGATCTCGAGCAGCTCCTGCACCCGGCGGCGGCGGCCGCCCTTGGGAACCACGTCGGGGTGGATCTCGAAGGGTTCCCCGACGATGTCGCCCACCGTCATCCGCGGGTTGAGTGAGGTGTACGGGTCCTGGAACACGATCTGGATGTCGCGCCGCAGCCGTCGCATCGCGTCCCCGCGCTGGGAGTACACGTCCACACCGTCGAAGGTGAGGGTGCCCGCCGTGGGTTCCTCGAGCCGGATCAGCATGCGGCCCAGGGTCGACTTGCCACAGCCGGACTCGCCCACGATGCCGAGCGTCTCCCCCTTGTAGAGCTCGAAGGAAACGCCGTCGAGAGCCTTCACGTGACCGACCGTGCGGCGGAACACGCCGGCCCTGATGGGATAGTACTTGACCAGGTTCTCGGCCCTGAGGATCACTTCGGCGCTCACGACAAATCTCCCCGCTCGGCCTTGGGTATGCCGGACGTCTCGTCGATGCGCACAGCCGGCGGCCGGGACCCGCTGTCCCAGACATCCTGCTGGCCGTCGGAGCGGATCGTCACCGCGATCTTGCCGGCCAGCAGCTGCTCGGAGAAGTGGCACGCGGCCAACCGTCCGTGCAGCACCTCGCGTAGCGGCGGCGGCGGGTCGGCGCGACAGACGTCCTGGGCGTAGCGGCAGCGCGGATTGAACGGACAGCCCGGCGGGATCCGGGTGAGGTTCGGCGGCAGGCCGCCGATCGCGGCGAGCTCCTGGCCCTTCTGGTCCAACCGAGGAATCGAGTCCAGCAGACCCTTGGTGTAGGGGTGAGCCGGCTGGCGATAGAGCTCGAAGATCTCCGACTGCTCGACGATCCGGCCCGCGTACATCACCGCGATCCGGTCCGCGACGTCGGCCACCACGCCGAGGTCGTGGGTGATCAGGATCAGACCCATCTTGCGTTCCGCCTGCAGCTCCTGCAGCAACTGCATGATCTGCGCCTGGACGGTCACGTCCAGCGCGGTGGTCGGTTCGTCGGCGATCAGCACGGCCGGGTCCAGGGCGATCGCCATAGCGATCATGATCCGCTGCCGCATGCCGCCGCTGAACTGGTGCGGATAAGCCTTGACCCGCTGGGCCGCGGCCGGGATCTGCACCCGCTGCATGAGCTTCACCGCTTCGGCGAGCGCGTCGGACTTGTTCATCCCGCGGTGCTTGCGGAACATCTCCGCGATCTGCCAGCCCACGGTAAACACCGGGTTCAGGGCACTCAGGGCGTCCTGGAACACCATGGAGATCTCGGGACCGCGGATCCGGCGCCGCTGCTGCTCGGACATGGCCAGCATGTCCTTGCCGCAGTAGCGCAGCTCGCCGCCGGTGATGAAACCCGGGGGCGAGTCGAGGATGCCCATGATCGCTTGGGCGGTGACCGACTTGCCCGACCCGGACTCGCCCAGGATGGCCAGCGTCTCGCCCTCGTGCAGCTCGAACGACACGCCGTTGATCGCGCGGGCGACTCCGTCGCGGGTCCGGAACTCGACGTGGAGATCGTCCACCTCCAGCAGCAGACCGTCGTGGGGCTGCCAGTCGCTCCTGGTCCCGAGGACCTCGACCGGTGAACTCATGGACTCCCCCTCAGCGCAGTCTCGGATCGAGGGCGTCGCGGACCACGTCGCCCAGCATGATGAACGCGAGCACGGTCAACGACAAGAAGATGCTCGGGAAGATCAACATGTGCGGCGCGGTCTGCACCAGACCGATCCCGGAGGCATCGGAGATCTGGCTGCCCCACGAGATGATCGGCGGCTGGAGTCCGATGCCCAGGAAGGACAGCGTCGCCTCCAGGGCGATGAACACCCCGAGGTTGATGGTGGAGACCACGATGACCGAGGCCATCGCGTTGGGCACGACGTGCGATCGGATGATCCGCAGCGGTGAGGCACCCAGCGCCCGGGCGGCCTGGACGTAGTCGTTCGGCTTCACCTGGAGCACGCTGGAGCGCATCAGCCGAGTGATCGTCGGCCACGCCAGGATCGCGATCACGAACGCCACCTTGCTGACCGCCACCGCGAAGGGCGTGTCGATGTCATTGGGGAAGGTGTAGAGGAACAGGATTCCACCGAGCAGCAGCGGAATGGCCAGGAAGACCTCGCTGATCCGGCCGATCACCGCGTCGAGTGCGCCACCGCGATAGCCTGCCAACAGACCGACGATCGATCCGAACACCAGCGCGAAGATCGTGGCCAGGATGCCGACCGAGATCGACGCACGAGCGCCGTACACCGTTCGCGCGTAGACGTCATAGCCCTGGGAGTCATAGCCGAACCAGGCCTCGGCCGAGGGCGGGAGCCGCGCGTTGTTGAGATCGGCGTAGTTCGGGTCCTTGTTGGTGAACAGCTGGGGAAACGCCGCCATCGCGACGAAGATCAAGATCAGGCCGAGGGATATCCAGAACATCGGCCGGTGGCGCATCTCCCGCCAGGCGTCGGCCCCGAGCGAGCGCGAGCTCTGCTTCGGGGACGGGGCGGGGATGATCTCCTCCGGCCCGCTGCCCGCGTCGAGCAGCATCGGCTCGATCGCGGTGTCCGCCACGTCGCTGCGCGCCATGGCGCGCTCGTTCTCGGGCTCAGTCATTGGAGATCCTCGGATCCAGGACGCCGTACAGGATGTCGACGACGAGATTCGCGATCAGGAACACGAGCACGAGCATGGTGATGGTGCCGGTGACGATGGAGCCGTCCTTGGTCTGGATGCCGCGGTAGAGGAAGTTGCCGACGCCGTTGACGTTGAAGATCCGCTCGGTCACCAGGGCGCCGCCCATGAGGGCGCCGAGGTCGATGCCGATATAGGTGATCACCGGGATGAGCGAGTTGCGCAGCGCGTGCACGCCGACGGTCCGGCCCTGCGACAGGCCCTTGGCCCGGGCCGTGCGGACGTAGTCGGCGCGGAGGTTCTCCACGAGGTTGGTCCGCATCAGGCGGGCGACGTAGGCGATGGATATGGAGGCCAGCACGAACGCCGGCAGCATGAGCTGGTAGAAGGTTCCCTGGGTCGAGGTGACGGGGAACCAGCCGAGCTTCACCCCGAAGATCAGCTGGGCCAGGCTGCCGATGACGAAGATCGGGATCGAGATCAGCACCAGGGTGCTGACCGTGACCAGGCTGTCGATGAACTTGCCGCGGCGCATACCGGCCAGGACACCGGCGGAGATCCCGACGACGATCTCGATCACGATGGCCATCACCGCCAGCTTGATCGTGGTCGGCCAGCGGATCGCCAGCTCGTGCGCGACCGATCGACCGGTGTAGGTCGTCCCCAGATCGCCCTGCAGCAGATTGCCGAGGTACTTCACGTACTGGACCAGCAGGGGGTCGTCGAGGTTGTGCTCGGCCCGGAACCGGGCGATGTACGCCGGCGGACAGGGCCGCTCACCGCATCGGCCGACCGTCGGGTCCCCGGGCAGGCCGTACACCATCACGAAGATGATGAACGTGACTCCGAGGACCACGGGAATCATCTGCAGCAAGCGCCGCACGATGTATCTGCCCACTCGCCTCTCCTCTCGCGGATGCGAACGGATCGCCAGCTGCGCGACGCCATCCGCCCTGGTCGCCGAGAGTGCTCGGGGCCGATCCGCATGCAGCTAGTCCTCAACATAGTGTCGGGCCCCCCCGGGAGGGCCCCGGGGGGCCCCCGTTGGGAAGTGGGGCCAGTGGCGGGGGGTGCCATTTCCTTGATTGGGGTGAGGTAGAACCTTCTGGACGGTGTGATAAATAAGGGG
>DASTGF010000427.1:0-14109 GCA_035719255.1 Microlunatus sp.
GGGCCTCGCGACCACGCTGCTGGGCGACCCGTCGATCCTCGTCCTCGACGAGCCGGCCAACGGGTTGGACCCGGCCGGAATCGTCTGGCTGCGTGAACTCCTCCGCCGGCTGGCCGGGGAAGGGCGCACGCTGCTGGTGTCCAGCCACGTCCTGGGCGAGGTCCAGCAGACCGTCGACGACGTGGTGATCATCGCCCGCGGTCGGCTGGTGCACGCGTCCAGCCTCGATGATCTTGCCCGGCTGGCCCGGTCGCACGTCGAGGTCGTGACTCCGGATCCCCAGGCGTTGCAGGGCGTGCTCGACGACCACCGGTGGAGCGCTGCCTTCGACGGCTCGGCGTTCGCGGTCGACGATGTGACCGCGGCGGACGTCGGCGCCGCGGCGTTCGCCGCCGGCGTCGAGCTGCACGGACTCGTCCAGCGCGAAGTCCGGTTGGAAGACGTGTTCTTCCAGCTCACCAGCGACGGTGCCCGATGAGGGCCGCGGTCCGCTCGGAGTGGCGGAAGTGGACGACGACCCGGCTGTGGTGGATCCTGCTGCTGTCCATGGCCGGATACATGGCCTTCATCGGCGCGACCCTGGCCCTCACCTACGTCCTCGCCCCGACGCTCTCCCCCGGCATGCCCGCGCTCGGCGGGCGGGACATCGCCGTCGCGGTCTATGCATCGGGAAACGGTCTGGGCTACGTCTTCCCACTGTTGGTGGGCACCCTGGCGATGACCGGGGAGTACCGCTACCAGACGATCACGCCCTCGCTCCTGGTCGAACCCAGCCGCTCGGTGTTCCTCGGCGCCAAAGTCGTGGTCGCGTTCATGCTCGGTCTCGCGTTCGGCATCGTCGGCACGGCGGCCACCGTGGGTACGGCAGCGCCCATCCTGGCCTGGAAAGGTGATGGCGCCTTCCTGGGCGAGTGGTCCGTCGTCCGGCCCGTCCTGCTCTCGGTGGTCGCACTGGCGTTCTGGACTGTGATCGGCGTCGGCATCGGCTCGGTGATCACGAACCAGGTGCTGGCCCTCGTCCTCGTGCTGGGCTGGACGCAGTTCGTCGAGCCGTTGCTCCGGCTCGGATTCGGCGCGGTCGAGTCGTTGCACGGGGCGGCACGTTTCCTGCCCGCCGCGGCCTCCGACGCGCTCGTCGGGGCGAGTACCTACTCGGCCATGACCAGCGGTCTCGAGCTGCTGTCGCGTCCGATCGGCGCCCTGCTGTTCGCTGCGTACGGTGCCCTGCTGCTGCTGCTGGGCCGGTTCACCACCCTGCGCCGGGACGTCACCTGAGCGGGACGCATCTGGTCGTCAGGACTGGGTGTGAAAGCATCGCGATCATGGCTGACTTCGACGTCGAGGGGCAGAGCCCGAGGTCCGGTGACGCGCTGGAGAACCTGTTTCCGCGGGTTGACGACGTCGCGGAGATGTTCCGATCCCTTCGAGCCGGCGCACGCGTCGAGCGCGCCCCACGGTGACGCGCACGGACGGGGTCGGCATCCTGCTGATCAGCAATCCCGCCGCGGGCGGCACGAAAGCCGAAGACCTCCGAGCCGCCGTCGACGTCCTACGCTCCGGCGCGGAGGTCGAGACCGCGACCGCGGACGGGCCGGACGACGTCGACCGCCTGCTGGACCGCCGCGCCGGGCGCCGGGTGGTGATCGCCGGAGGGGACGGAAGCCTGCACCTCACCCTGGCCAGGTTGTTCGCACGCGGCGAACTCGCCGACACACCGCTCGGCCTGATCCCCCTCGGCACGGGCAACGACTTCGCCCGGGGCGCCGGAGTGCCGCTCGATGCGGTCCCGGCCGCTCGGCTCGTGCTGGACGGTATGGATCGCCCGGTCGACCTGATCGTCGACGACGTCGGCGGGATCGTCATCAACAACGTGCACGTCGGGCTGAGCTCGGAAGCGAGCCGACACGGTGCACGCTGGAAGGAGCGAATCGGCCGCGCCGGCTATCCCCTCGGCGTCCTGCAGGCCGCCTTCCAGGCCGCCTTCCGCGTGGTGGTCGAGGTGGACGGCGAGCTGGCGGCCGACGCCGACCGGCCCGTCCTGGAGGTTTCGGTCGGCAACGGAGCGACGGTCGGCGGTGGGCTGCCCCTGAACCCGGACGCGGATCCTACCGACGGAACCATGGACGTCATCGTCTCGCGTGCGGCAGGTCCGTTCAGCCGGGTCACGTACGGGTTCGACGTCGTCCGGGCGCGGCATCCCGAGCGTCCAGATGTGGACCGCTATGCCGCCGCCGAGGTCACGGTTTCCGGTGACCCGTTCCACATCTGCGGCGATGGTGAGATCGACGGTCCGACCCGATCCCGGACCTGGCGGATCGAGCGTCGCGCCCTGACCATGTCCCTGCCCACCGGCAGCTGACTCCCGGCTCGATTCCCCCGCCGTTGGCGCGCACGGGCGGCACCGCTCGGTTCGGTTCGGATCGCCGCCGGATGGGTATTGCCCGAGCGACTGCGTCGATCGTGAGCGGCGCGCCAGCTCTTGAAGAGGTGATGAGGCCATGAACAGCGGAATTCCTTCCCGCAACGTCTCGACGGACCCGAACGAGCAGTTACCGAGAACACGGGCCGCAGAGCGTCCGGCACCCGACACGGCGCCGATCCCCGAGCCGACCACGGCGCTCCCGACCGAGCCGGTCGCGGCCCCGACCCGCCGCGAGGTGATCGCCCACCAACGCCGGCGGTTCGGCGGGATGAAGTTCGGTGCCTGCTTCTTCGGTTGGCTGACCGCGACCGGTCTGACCCTCCTGCTGGCCACTCTGCTGAGTGCGGTGGGTCTGGGAGTCACGGCTCAGATGCAGCCGCCGCTGACCCCCGGCGAGGCTGCCCAGAGCGCCCGATGGCTCGGGGTGATCATCGTGGCGGTGGTCATCCTGATCGCCTACTACGCCGGCGGGTACGTCGCCGGGCGGATGGCCCGCTTCGACGGCATCAAGCAGGGTGTCGGCGTGTGGTTGTGGGCCATCGTCGTGGCGGTCGTGCTGGCCGTCGTCACGGCCGTGGTCGGCACCCAGTTCGACCTGCTGAGCCAGCTGCAGGCGCTGCCGCAGATTCCGGTCGACGCCACCGCGATCACCGCCGTCGGTGTGGTCGCCGCGGTCGCGGTTACGGTGGCCAGCCTGGTCGGCGCCGTCCTCGGAGGTCTGGCCGGAGTCCGCTACCACCGGCGGATCGACCGGGTGACCGACGAGCTGCTCGTGCGCTGACCGCGGTCGAGCGCCGCAGGACGGGACGTTCGGCCCTGCCGGTGGGGTCGGTCGGCCGTTCGGCTGCCACTCGGCGACGATGAGGATACGTCGAGTCGTCATCCCCCGAGAGGTTCCTCCATGTCCGCACCCGCCCTCACGCACCCTCCGGCACCGACCAGCGGCAGCACAAGCCCGACGGCCTTGCTGTCGGCGTCCGCCCACCAGGTGGTCGCAGCCACCGCCGACGTGGTCGCCGCCCATGCGGAACAGATCACCGCCGTGTTCTACCCCCGGATGTTCGCCGAGAATCCCGGCCTGCTCCGGGTGTTCAACCAGGGCAACCAGGCCACCGGCGAGCAGAGCCGAGCGCTGGCCGCCTCGGTGGTGGCGTACGCAGTCCATCTGCTCGACCCCGCGGCGCCCAGCTTCGACCACGTGATGCGACGGATCGCGTACAAGCACTGCTCGCTCGGCATCCGGCCCGAGCAATACACCATCGTGGGTCGTCACCTTCTCGCCGCCGTGGGCGAGGTCCTGGGTGACGCGGTCACACCAGCGGTGGCGGCCGCCTGGGAAGAGGTGTACTGGTTGTTCGGCGCGCAGCTGATCGCCGAGGAGGCCCGGATCTATGCCGAGGCCGGTGTGGACCCGGCCAGTCCCCTGCGGCCCTACCGGCTGGTCCGGCGGATCGACGAAGCGTCCGACGTGGTGTCGCTCGTGCTCGAACCGGCCGACGGCGAGCCGGCGCCGACGACGGTCCCGGGTCAATACGTCTCGGTGTTCGTCGACCTTCCAGAGGGCCGCCGTCAGGGCCGCCAGTACACCGTGTCGTCCACCGCCTTCCGCACCCGCCTGCAGATCACCGTCCGGCGGGTCCGCGGTGTGGGCGGTGCCCCGGACGGGGAGGTCTCGAGCTTCCTCCACGACCGGCTGCAGGTGGGCGGCGTCGTCGACGTCAGCGCGCCGGCGGGCGATTTCGTGGTGCAACCGTCCGAGACCCCGCTGCTGCTGGCCAGCGCCGGTGCCGGCATCACCACGGTGCTGCCGATCGTCGAGCACGTCGCGCGCACCCAACCGGTCCGGCCGGTGATCGTCGCGCATGCCGACCGGACCGCTCGTGATCACGCTCTGCGCGAGACCGTACAGCACGTCGGGCGCCAGCTCGACGACTTCACCAGCTACACCTGGTACGAGTCGGTCGAGCCCGACGACACCCGGTCTCGTCAGGGGTGGATGGACCTCAGCGACATCCCGCTGCCCGCGGACGTCCAGGTCTTCACCTGCGGGCCGCTGCCGTTCATGCGGCACATCCGCGCGTCGCTGATCGAACGCGGCATCACCGCCGACCGGATCCGCTACGAGGTCTTCGGACCGGACCTGTGGGCTGCACAGATCCCCAGCTGAGAGCCCACTCGCCGGCACCGGGGGATCAGCCGCCGAGCAGGCTGAAGGCGTCCTCGTCCTCCTGGGCGTTGTGCAGCCGCATGATCGCGTACAGACCATAGAGCAGACGGCGCAGTTCGACGACGTCCTCGGCCTGGACCGGCTCGTTGTCGAGATCGACGACCAGGCGGCGCAGGCGGCCGGCCTGGTGCTCGATCTCGGCGTGGGTCCGGCTGAGCGCGGCCGTTGCCGCCGTCCCGCCCATGGCCCGAGCGACGATCGGCACGAGCAGCTGCTCATCGGCCCGCTCGTGGGGCAGCAGCTCATGCTCGAGCCGGTCCAGCAGGGCGCGTACCGGTTGGAGATCGGGGGTCTGGCTCGACAGGCCGTCGGCCGTGCTGCGCAGCTGCTCGACGACGGTACGGGTGGCGTCGTGCTCGGCCTTCAGCTCTCGGGCCACCGTGAGATCCCGCGGCGGCATCGCGACGGTGTGGCTCCGGCCCGGCAGCACGGCCCGCAGCGCGACGCCGATGGCCAGCACGTCGATCAACTCTTGCAGGACCGCTCCGGCGGCCGGCGGCAGGAACCCGGCGGCCGCGGCGAGCATTGCGACCAGGGACAGCCCCATGCCGACCGACACCGACTGCAAGGCGATGCGGCGGCTGCGCCGCGCGATCAGCATGGCGTCGGCCAGGGCGTCGATCCGGTCCACGGTGAGCACCACGTCCGCGGTCTCGGAGGAGGCCGTGGCCCCGCGTGCGGCCAGCGCCACCCCGACGCCGGCGGTCGCCAGCGCGGGTGCGTCGTTCACACCGTCGCCGACCATGATCGTCGGTGCCTGAGCACTCTCCGCCCGAACGGCGGCGAGCTTGTCGGCGGGGTCGCATTCGGACAGTACGGTATCCACGCCCACGATGCGACCGACCGTGTCGGCGGTGTCCGCCCGGTCACCGGTGACCAGAACGATCCGCCGGATCCCGGCGTCTCGCAGGCCGCGGATCATCCGGGGGGCGTCGGGCCGGATCCGGTCTTCCAGCAGCAGGCAGCCGGCGGGCCGACCGTCGACCGCTGCGAACACGCTGATCGATCCCTCGAGGTCTGCTCGGCGCCGGGCCTGACGTGCCCACGCCTGCCCGACGTCGGGGATGATCCAGGACCGCTTGCCCAGACGCACCTCGTGCCCGGCGACCCGACCACGGACACCGTAGCCGTGCTCCTCGACCACCTCTTCGGGTAGGTCGAGGCTGAGACCGCGCTGCTGAGCCGCGGAGACGATCGCGGTGGCCAGGACGTGCGGCGACACCTGATCGAGCGAGGCCGCGAGCCGGAGCAGCTCGTCCCCCTCGATGCTCCCCTCGGCGACCCCGGCCGTGATCACCTCGGTCAGCACCGGCTGACCGAGCGTCAACGTGCCCGTCTTGTCGAACAGCATCACGCGACCGGCCGCCAGCCGTTCGAGCGCACCGCCGCCCTTCACCACGACCCCGATCCGCGCCGACCGGGACAGACCGGAGATGAAGGCGATCGGGGCGGCCAGCAGCAGCGGGCAGGGCGTGGCCACCACCAGCACCGCCACGGCCCGGACGGGGTCGCCGCTCAGGGCCCAGGCGGCGGCGGCCAGGACGAGGGTGAGCGGCACGAACACCACCGCCAGGCGATCCGCCGTCCGGACGAACGGCGCCGAGGAGGCCTGCGCCTGCTCGACCAGACGCACGAGCCCCGCGTACGTCGACTCCGCTGCCGTTGTCGTGGCGATGAGCTCCAGCGGACCTCCGGCGTTCAGCACGCCGCTGCGGACCTCGTCCCCGGCCGGGTGTCGTACCGGCAGCGGTTCACCGGTCAGTGCCGACTCGTCAAGGAGCCCGTCGTCGACCAGCCGGCCGTCGACCGGGACCACTTCACCCGTGCGTACCAGCAGGCGGTCGCCGCGGACGACGTCCTCGACATCGATCTCCAGCACGGTCTCCCCGACCCGCCGTCGCGCGGTCCGCGGTGACCGCTCGACCAGGAGGGCAAGGTCGCGCCGGGCTCGTTTCTCGGCACGGGCCTCCAGCAGCTGACCGGAGGCCAGCATGACCGTGATCATGGCCCCGGCGAACGGTTCGTCGACGACCAGCGCTCCGGCCAGGGCGAGCACGGCGATCACGTCCACACTGAGCTCGTGCCGGCGGATCGCGGCCACGGTCCAGGCCACCGAGGCCAGCAGGCCGACGATGGTGCCGGCGAACCAGACGGCATCCGCGACGGTCCGGCGATCGGCCAACCACGCGACGCCGCCGATGATCAACAAGCTCGTCGAGACGGCGAACAGCACCGACTCGGCATGGGGGCTCAGCCGCTGAAGGAATTGCTTCACGGTTCGATCCTGCTCCCGAGGGATCGTGCACGCCGGAGTCGAAAGTCCCCCTGCCCGTGCTCGATCGTCCCCGCATGCCGCTGAGGCCGAGCCACCGCCATCGACGAACTCCCGGCCCCTCGCTGCTGCACAATGCTGTGAGTACCCGGCACAACGTCACACTGAGAGGGTCGACCAGACCGGCGAACCCGGGACTGGCTCAGGCAGCACGGTCCAAGTTCGGGACCCGTCGCCGCAGCTTCGCGATGATCCGCTGTCGTGTGGGGCCGATGCTGCCGACGGGCATGCAGAACTGTTCGGCGATCTCACGGTAGGAAAGGTCGTCGACCAGGGCCCACATCAGGTGCCGGTCGCGAGGTCCGAGCTCTTCGAGGATCTTGCTGAGCAAGATGTCGGTCTCGGACTGCAGGAGGACGGTGAGCGGATCCCCCGCGATCGGAGGCTCGGCGGTCGTGACGGGCGTGAACGCAACCTGGTCCTGGTAGTCGACAGGCACGCACCGGGCACGTCGACGCAAGCATTGGATTGCTTCGTTGCGGCAGGTGGTCGTCAGCCAGCCGGGGAGCGCTGCCGAGATTCTGAGTCGCGGGAGGTGCTCGACGCACTTGGTCCACGTCATCTGGATGACGTCGCCTGCGTCGGTCTCGCCGAGGCGGTACGGGGCGACGACCTTGTGCAAGACGGGGGTCAGCCTGGCATGCAGGTGCGACCAGGCGGCCTCGTCCCCGACCCGGGCGGCTTCGACCAACACGACGATCGGTGTCCCCGACTCGGGCATCGGGTGAAGTGTCACGTGAGGCCGACGGAGGGTCGCCGGAGCCGGCCGCGAGCCTTCAGCACGTCGAGGGCGTCCGGCGCCGGCTCCCAGCCTGGATCACAGGGCTGGGCGCTCACCACCAGCGGGGATTCGCCGGGGACCCACGGGATCGGGTCGTGTGGCCGAACCACTTCACTCACGATGCGATCTCCTGGCGAGGTTGTGTGTCTGCTCACTGCGGACGGCCCGCGAGGCTCGACCAGTGCATCACGGCCCAGGGCGACACCGCCTCCGTCAAATGCCCAGGGTGCGCACTCAGAAGCCCTTCGACGGGCCCAGGGCCTGGACGGCGCGCTGCTGCACCACGGGACGTCTTGGCACGGGGCGGCTTCGCCGTCTCTGTGCCGTGCTGTGCTGTCCGAATGGCGGTGGGACTCCCTGACGGATGGGTTCGGACGACGCGAAGATGGGCTCAGCCGCTGGATGGATGGGTCGGGACCGAGGGGGCGTCGGTGGGATCGGTGTTCGTGGGCCGTGCCGCGGAGCTGGCTGCTCTGCGTGCCGCGTGGACCCGGGCCTGCTCCGGTGCGGCATCGGTGCTGCTGGTGGAGGGCGACGCGGGTGACGGCAAGTCCTGCCTGCTGCGGGAGTTCCTGGCCCGGACGCCTGAGGCCGCTTCGGTCTGGGTCTCCGCCGATGCCGCCGAGCGGCAGGTGGGCTACGGGTTGTCCGACGGACTGGCGGCCCGCCTCGACGATGTCGCGTCGGGGCCTGGCCGGCGGGCGGAGCACGCCGGTCGGCGCCATGGGCCGGGGGCGGACCTGTTGACCACCGGCGAGGGGTTGCTGGAGCGGTTGAGGCGCACCTCTGCCGGCCGGCCGCTGGCCGTTGTCGTCGATGATGCGTTCTGGGCTGACCGTCCGTCGCTGGGAGCGTTGACGTACGCACTGCGCAGGCTGTGCGGCGAGCCGGTGCTCACGGTGGTGACGACTCGATCCGAGGAGACCCTCCGGCTGCCGCAAGGCTTGGTGAGGCTTGCGGACCACTGCGGTCCCCGGATCAGGCTGTCGGCGTTCGGTGTGGCCGAGATCCGTGACCTCGTCAGGTCAAGCGACCTCGGGAATCTGACCGAGCGGGCGGCGCGGCGGTTGCAGCAGCATACCGGCGGCAGTCCGCTCCACCTTCGAGCACTGCTCGGCGAGCTGGCCTCGGCACAACCCGTGGACTGGCTTTCGGATCGCTTGGCGGCGCCGCGTCCGTTCGCCCGGCTGGTCACGGCACAACTCGACGACGTGTCGCCGCAGGCGCGCCGCTTGGCGGCTGCAGCCGCGGTGTTGGGGCAGCGCTCCTCGCTGGGCGACGCCGCCAAACTGGCGGAGTTGTCCGACCCGTTTCCTGCGGCGGAGGAACTCCGCTCCGCCCGATTGGTCGACGTCATGACGGGCCAGCACGGCCAGGAGATCGCCTTCACCCATGTCCTGGTTCGATCCGCCGTGTACGAGGGGATGGGCCCGGCGTCTCGGGCGGTGCTGCACAGGGGGGCCGCGGGGTTGACCGCTGGGGAGGCATCGCTGTTCCATCTCGGATCGGCCACGGCGGGGACCGATGAAGCCTTGGCGTCCGCGTTCGAGGATCATGCGGTCAGGAAGCTCGCGACCGGCTCGTGGCGGCCCGCGGCGCAGGCCCTGCTGGAGGCCGCTCGGCTGACCGGCCCCGGCGCGTGGCGTGATGCACGTCTGCTGAGGGGGGTGGACGCGTTGCTGGTCGCGGGCGACCTGGCCGCAGCCCGATCCTACGGTGATCAACTCGCCGAACTGCCGCCGACCGCGCAGAGGTTGCAGGTCGAGGCTCGGCTGGCTTGGCTGTCGGGCCGGTACGTCGACGCGGAACAGTTGGCGGTCCGGGCCTGGTCGAGCCTCGACGGCCTCGACGGTCTCGAGCGAGACCGCCTGGCGGCGATGTTGTCGCAGATGTGCATCATGCAGGGCAAGAGCGCCGAAGCGATGCGGTGGTCTGCGGATGCGATGAGTGGGGGCCGGTTGGATGCCCGGTTCCGCGCGTCGACGATGGCGACCCACGTCGCCGCCCTGATCGTGGAGCAGCGGGTCGATGAGGCGATGGAACTGCTGCCCGGCGAGGGAGGTGATCTTTCTGATCCGGGCTACCGCGAACTGTCGGGCATGCGCGGCATTCTCCAGTTGCTCAGCGACGACCCGGCTTCGGCGGTCAGGAACTTCCGGATCCGGCTGCGGCCCAACCTGGATGATCACCAGCGGGGCCAGTCCCCGATCGAGTTGTTGACGGCGACCAGTCCCGACGGGATCGAGCCAAACAAGTTGATCATCCTCGCATTTCTGGCCGAGGCCGAGTACCGGCGCGGCAACTGGGATATTGCGGCGAGCGTCTCCGCGCAGGCGGTGGCGTTGGTGGATGACAGCGAACAGGCCTGGATCGCCGGATGGGTACACGCCATCGCCGTGCTGGTGGCGGCGGCGCGTGGCGAATGGACGGCGGCGGAAGATCATCTGTCCGCCGCCCGGGCCTCGGTCGCCGAGTCCGGTGATGGGCTGATCGACGGGTATGTCGGGGACGCCGCCGTCCACCTGGCTGCCTGCCGCGGCGACGCGTCGGCGGTAGTGGCCGAGGCCGAACCGTTGACGACGGTGGCCCAGCCTTACCACCAGCAGCCCGGGATGCACCTGTGGCCGGTGACGTACGCGTCGGCCTTGGTCGCGCTGGGCCGGGTCGACCAGACATTGGCTCTGCTCGACCGGTGGGAGATCGACGCCCGAAGACGGCAGCACCACTCACGGTTGGCCGGGCTGGCCCGAGTCCGTGGTGAACTCGCGGTCCGTAACCGCGACCTTCGGGCCGCGCGGGCAGCCTTCGACGAGGCCGTACGGCTCGGCGAGGGCGTGTCGGATCCGGTGGAACGCGGGCGTCTTCTGACCGACCGTGGAGCCTTCCTGCGCCGCCGTGGTGAACGCCGAAACGCCGTGGCGGATCTCCAGGCGGCCCGACAGTTGCTCGTGGTCCTCGGTGCGCGTCCCCTTCTCGCCCGGATCGACGACGAACTCCGTGCCTGCGGGCAATCGGCTGGATGTCACGAGCAACCCGTCGACGGGCTTGCGAACCTGACACCCCAGGAGAACGCCGTGATGCGTCTGGTGGCCGAGGGATACAGCAACCGGCAGGTCGGGGAGGCCCTGTTCCTGAGTTCGAAGACGGTTGCGTACCACCTCGGACACGTCTACACGAAGCTCGGAATCACCAGCCGCGGACAACTTGCCGCTCAGCGGGCACGAATGGCCCCCAACGCGGAGCATCGCTCGGAGACCAGCGGTGATCAGATCGCGCCCTGACCACCGGACCCGGTGACTCCATCCACGCCCCGCACGCAACGCGGTCGTCGGTGCGTTCAGGCCACGTCGTCCGGTGTCGGTCGACCGTGGCCCGGCTGAGATCCATCCTCCTCAGTATTGGGACCAAAGTCCGCTGCGGCGGGGCGGGAGGCCCTAGCTCCTGACCGTTGGACGCGCGAGGTTGGTGATCTCGGGCGGCATCTTAGCTGCCCCGGCACTAGGAGATATCCGTGTCGCGACTCACCAGCTGCCTGTCATGAACGAGTCGGCCAGCTATCTGGAGTGGGGCTGGCTCTCCATCTCCATACCGAACCTCATCGTGATCTTGGTCATGATCCTGCTCTTCGTGCTCGCCATCGTGGTCCCCTTCCCGAAGGACCGGGGCGACCGATGACCGACACGCCTCCGGCCGACCAGGTCGAGGACCGGGGTGCGAACCTCCCGGTGGAAGAGGACGGCGGTTCGTCCCTGTGGACGTCACGCCTAAGACGGGCCTGGATGTCCACGCTTCCGCCGGACAAGCTCCTGCCGGATCGGCAGCCTGCATATGTCGCCTCGTGGATCTACGTCTTCGGTGTGCTCACTCTGGCGGCATTCTTGGTGATCCTGGTGTCGGGCCTCGTTCTGTCGTTCACCGGGCCGGCCTGGTATCACACATCATCAGCGGGCAAGTTCGTCAACAGCCTCCACTTCTGGAGCGTGCAACTGTTCTTCATCTTCATGGTCATCCACTTGTGGGGGAAGTTCTGGATGGCCGCCTGGCGGGGCCGTCGGGCATTGACCTGGATGACGGGCGTCGTGTGCTTCCTGGCCTCGCTCGGCACCGCCTTCACCGGATACCTGATCCAGACCAACTTCGACTCGCAGTGGATCGCGTTCGAGGCCAAGGACGGGTTGAATGCTGTCGGCATCGGTGCCTTCTTCAATGTCGCCAACCTGGGACAGGTCCTGCTGCTCCATGCGTGCTTGCTGCCGTTGGTCGTCGGGCTGGTGGTGATCTGGCACGTGCTCCTGGTACGCCGACACGGAGTTGTGCCGCCGATCGATGCCGTCGACAAGACCGGCCCTACGCACGACCTGGCTGAGAGCGAGGCCACGTCATGAGCGCGCGGCGAACGAAGGGCGCCGACATCGCCGCCGAGGAGTGGAAAGGCCCTTGGCGTCGATACGACATCATCAAGGAAGGTGTCGTTGCCGTCGTCCTCGTCGCCATCCTGACCGTGATCATGGCGGGCATCTTCAGTTCACCGGACGAGCCCCAACTGACCTTCAAGGGGTGGGCGTCGAGCGCCCCCGACAACTTCTACGCCACGACCGTTCAAGAGCTGGCCGGCACGAGCGAGTCTGCTGGCTACGGCCCGCCGTACAACAGTGCCAGCACCGGCCTGTCGGTCGGGCCGCTGGCGCCGCAGAAGTGGTTCGGCGTTACCCATCCGGTCGACTCGGGCCAGGACTTCGTCATCATCCCCCTGCACTCGCAGCAGCAGCCCGTCGGCGTCGCAGCAGCACTCAAGATCTGGGATGCGGCCAGCCCGGATCAGCAGACGGCCTGGGCCACCGCGTACGACACGGCGCTGACCGCCGCGGACGGCGACGTCAGCAAGGTGCCGGCCGGCGACTACGGACCGGTACCGGTGATGGCCAAAGGCCTGACCGCGATGGCCGCCAGCGGCGCGCTCGACGGCATCCTGATGGCCCAGGGCGGCTTCTACCAGACCGACTTCACCCAGCAGATCCTGTTCCTCGGCGACGGCTCGTATCTCGACGACGCCGCGACGGCAGCACACCTGCAGGGCAACACCTGGGGAATGATGAACGAAACCGGCAGCTATCCCGGGCAGGCCTGGCTGTGGCTGTACTCGTTCTGGTATCAGATTCCCCAGTTCAACTCCGACAACCCGGACGACTACCTCACCAACAACGCGGACGCCATCATCTTCTACATCATGGCCGCGCTATCGCTCGGGCTGTTAGTGCTCCCCTTCATACCCGGACTGCGATCGATCCCCCGGTGGATTCCCGTCCATCGGCTGATCTGGCGGGACTACTATCGCCAGCACAAGCCAGGTGCGACTCCACCGGCCTAGTCGTGTTGGCCCGAGAGCGAGCCAATTCAGTGGCCCTGCCGTTCTCGGTGGAGTCATCCTGAGGAACATGCGGACCCTCGCCGAACTCTGGCCACCCTATGCCGTCAGAATCACCGAGCACGAGCTGACCCTGACGGTGGCGACCGACGAGGATCTTCCGCGCCTCGTCGACCTCGCCCTGTCGGGCATCCACCCGCCGGAGCTGATGCCGTTCGCCGTGCCCTGGACCGACGCCGATCCCGACCACCTGCCGGCGAACATGATCCGCCACTTCTCCAGCGTCCGAGCCGAGTTCCGGCCCGAGAAGTTCGACCTCCTGTTCGCCGTGCGTATCGATGACACGGTGATCGGCATCCAGGCCTTTCACACCACCGACTTCGCTGTCACGCGCACGGGTGAAACGGGTTCCTGGCTCGGCCGGAGCTATCAAGGCAGAGGCTACGGCACCAGGATGCGCCGAGCCGCCTGCTCGTTCGCGTTCGACGAACTCGGCGCTACCGAGATCACCTCCGGCGCCTTTCACGACAATCCCAGGTCGCTGGCTGTCAGCCGCAAGGTCGGCTACCAGCCCAACGGCACCGTACGCATGCAGCGGCGCTCGGGTGAACTCGCCACCAACTACAAGCTGGTGCTCACGCCGAGCACCTTCATCCGGGGAGAACCGATCACCGTCAGTGGCGCGACCGCGCTCCGCGCCTTTCTGGGGCTGCCCGCATAGCTGGCGGCTCAGCCTCCCACCGCGTCCGCTGTCTTGCCGGCTACGCTCACGCTCGACCGGCGATGAACCTGGATTCCCCTCCCGGCGGTCAGTCGCGGCCGGCGCGCCCAGCCGCCAGGCCAGCACGACGCAGCGCTCCCAGCACAACACGGCGAGGACGCGTGACGTGGTGGCCGCGGCGGCAGCGGTGCGCGATCGGAGCGGCGGACGATGGTCCGGGTCGCTACGCCCGGGTCCGCCGACGGTACCCCCGACCGGCGT
>DASTGF010000428.1:0-27246 GCA_035719255.1 Microlunatus sp.
TAATGCGGTTTACGACTGCATTCCTCGAGCGTGAGAAGGTAACGATGAAGCGCTTGCTCATGGCAGTTAGCGTCGTTGCGGCCGGGCTGCTGGTGTCGCCGTCGACGAGTGGTGCTGCTCCTTCGCTGTGGCAGGGAAGCACGCCCTTCACCAACAAGGTCGCCAGCAAGCCCACGGCGGGCGGTGGTTATCCGGTGCCCGACGGATCGACCGTGCCGTTGCCTGGCACGTGCCGGTCGGGACCGTACAACGCCAACCACTCGGAGTCGTGGATCGCCGTCAAACCCGGCACCGAGAATTTGCTGGGTACCTCGAAGATTTTCTTCGACAAGTACTCCACCTTTTACATGTTCCATCTCGGTGCGATCACCATGCCCGATGCGACACCCTCGACGACCACGCAGGTCCAGGGCTATGACTGCGTGTCGACGGGCACCCAGGCGATGCCGCCATCGTGGACTGACAACACTGATCCCAACGTCGCGTTTGACACGCAAGGCCGTGCCTACCAGGTCACGTTGCCGTTCAACGCCTTCTGGGACGGGACGAAGCTACATCCGGACGGTGCCATCGACCTCTCGTATTCCGACGACCTCGGTCGTCACTGGGTGAAGGGCAACGGTGGGCACGATCTTGAGCAGTCGCCGAACGCTTCGGCGAAGCAGCTGGGTCATGTCGAGGACAAGCAGTGGGTCGCCGTCAACGCGATACCCGGCAACAAGTATCAGGATCATGTGTACGCGATGTGGTCGGTGTTCAACAGCAGCACCACAAAGATCCGTATCGCCGTCTCGCGTGACCGCGGTCAGACGTTCGCCAAGGCCGTGACCATCACAGCTCCGTCGCAGACCGGCCCCTCCAATACGTATATCTACCCGTCGGTCGACGCGAAGGGCGACCTCTACGTCGCGTTCGTGTCGTTCCCCCTGAACCCCAACAGGGGGCCCGTGACGCTCTACGTCGCCCGGTCGACCGATGACGGTGTGAGCTTCTCGCCGTTCGTGGCCGCGGCGACTGTGGGCACGCTTCCGACCGCCGACCTGCCAAACACCACCTTCCGCGACGGCATCACCGAGAGTTTTGCGGCCAGCCCCACCTATCCAGGCCACCTCTACCTCACATATGAGGACTGGAACGGCACAGATATGGACGTGAAATTCACCCAGTCAACCGACGGCGGGTTGCACTGGTCCGAACCAGCGAGGGTCAACGACAACGTCGAACCTACCGAGCCGACCGACCAGTTCCAGCCATCGATCGCCGCCGGACCGGGCGGGGCCGTGGCCGTGGCGTTTTACGACCGGCGCGCAGCATGTCCGTCTGATCCGAGCGTGCTTGCCCACGACGTTGGACGCACGAACTTCTGCATCGACACGTCTCTGCAGGCGTACAAGGACACCGGTTCCGGTGCTCAGGTGGCAGGGGCTAACTCGCGCATCTCCACGTTCACCTGGGATCCGATGAACCCCGCCCAGCATCTCGGCGGGATCGGCCAGATGGCTTGCGCGGGTCATCAGGACCCCTGCGCCAGCAGTGCGTTCATCGGCGACTACTTCGGCCTGGCCATCTCGATGACCTCGGTCTACGCGCTGTTTGTATCGACGCACTACCCATCGAGCGTGACCGCTGATGAGGGCGGCCCGGTCTATTACCAGCAACAAGTACTCGCGACGGTCAGCAGGTCAGACATCGCGCCTGGGTACTGACCTGCTCGAGTGCCAGCCGGAAGACGTGGTGCGCTGGAAGGCCGAGGACGCCACGGGCGGGTGGCGCACCCCAAGCCGGGCGCAGCAAAAGCCTGGCACCACCGTGACACGGCACGCGTACCGCATGGATCTGGATCGCCGACCATTACCAGCGCTCCGAGGGCGCAAGTGGCCCCGAGGCTTTCCGCATTACCTTCGCGAGCGCGCGGACGGATTGCTGATGGCCGATAGGCACCTGACATCGCGGTGCTGAGTAGTCAGAAGGTCGTCATCGCCGTCCTCGGAGTCGGCGTTCTGCCCACCGTCCGCGGCACGAACTGCGCGTGGCCCGAGCGCGACGGGCAGCGGCGGCCATGATCAGGCAACACCGACACCCCGGCTCAGGCCAGTGAGTTCACCCGTACTTCACAAGATTCACCGGGTGCTCGGCTCCCTGAGGCACCGTGCGCTCGGGGTCCCAGGAGGTCCTCCTCGAACCCGCTGTCGATGCCCGCGACGCGGAACTGACCCTCGTCTCCTCCCCGCAGGACCCGCCCGACCTCACCAGGGCGAATGTGCGAATCTCGATCTCCGGCCGGGTTGACGGGGCAGACGGCCGTTGAACTTGCACCGGCGACCGGATCGTAGTGATCACGATGTCGCTCTCAACTGATCAACAGTCCCGGGAATTATCCCACGCACGCAACACCCTGCCCACCACGTGCCCCGTTCGGACTCGTGTCCCTCCCCAACGAATTCCACGACTTCTGCCCCGACTCGGCGCAGGTCTTGATCACCCGCGAAGCGCTCGATCGAGCCTTCAATCCCTCCGCGAATGTTGCATGCGGACAGAGGGGGACTGTCGGGATCCGTGGACGCCGCTGCTCGCGACGAGCTGGTCGCGCGGGCCTTCCGACCCTGGCTACGCCATCGGGCCAGATCTACGCTGCAAGCGAGGGAGCCTGGAGGCAGGGCTTGCCACAGGAGTTTCAGGGCGCGAGGCAGCGACCGGGTGAGTCTGAGGTGCGAGGGGGTACTCAAGTGATGATCAAGGAGTTGCACAAGCGAAGCGTGCACATCGACGCGCCAGTGGAGAGGGTCTTCGACTACGTCCAGGATCCGCACCGCTTCTTCGAGGCGTTCGACGAGGAGTGGCGGCGCCATATGGCGCTGGCCGAGGTCAACACCACCCCGGAGGGCGTTGGGTCCACCTACCGGATGATGGGCAGGATGTTTCTGCTCTTCCACATGGAGTGGGTGCTGACTCGAGAGGAGTACGTCCTCAACGAGCGCATCGTGGACCACGCCAACACGGGTGGGGTGTGGACCTCGACCTTCGAGCCCGACGAGACCGGCACAACGCTCTCCATGGCCTTCGGCTGGTCCAGCAAGGTGCCGCTCGTGGGCGATGTGCTCGACCGAGTCGGCTGGAACGGCGACAAGGACCTCGACCTGATGCTGGCCAACCTCAAGAAGGCGATCGAGGAACAGGTCCATCTGCATGGGACACCCGATTAGTGGCCTTGTCGCCCGCAGGTGTCAATTCGTGCCCTTGGCGCGACGTTCGATGAAAGCAGGGAATTACCGAGGCCACCGCCATGTCGCGTTGACATAGCCCCGTCATTCTGTGATTCTCGGCGGCACAGTACGAAGGATCTCTGCCCGCGCAGCCGATTGTGATCCTCCGAACTGCTCTTCTCTTCCGTTCGAGAGCTGTTCGCCTTTGGAGGATTCACGATGTTCTCAGTCGTCATGCCAACATTACAGCGATCAAGCCTCTTGATACCTCTGCTGGGACTGTATTGCGAGAGTCCCGCCGTGAGCGAGATCGTTGTGATCAACAACTCACGGGAAGCAATCCCGTTCGACCACCAGAAGGTGCGATTCATCCAGCCGCGCAAGAACATCTTCGTCAACCCGGCATGGAACCTCGGGGTCGCCAACGCAACATCGGATTATCTGGTGATCAGCAACGACGACGTACTCTTCGACATACGCATTCTGCCTGCGCTTGTGAACGTCCTCGGCCGGCGGACAGGAATCGTCGGGCCGGACCGCTCCTGCTTCGTCGAGGTCACCGAATTCGACAGCCCACGAGGCGCTGACCCGATACCGGAGCCGTCCGTCGAGCCCGTCAGCTACCGGCCTTACGGCTTCGGGACCTTGATGTTCATGCGCAGAGCCAACTTCACGCCGATTCCCGAGGACATGAAGATCTGGTGCGGTGATGACTGGCTGTTTCGTCATCAACGTGGAATCAACTATCGCCTGACCGGAATCGCCATCGCTTCGAAAATGGGGTCGACCTCGCGCCAGCCGCAGTTCAGCGACCGGAAGAAGGCGGACATCCGTCGATACCGGGAGGCGTACGCCGAGAATCCCTACCTTGCCCGCTTCGAGGGACGCACTGCACGCCAGCAACACCTGGCCACCGTTCGTGCCGCGGCCCGACGGGCGCGGCGCCGCATTGCCGGCGCCAAACGCCACGTGGCGCGTCTCGGACGAACCGCCGCCGACGTGTGATCCGCACCCGGCAGCGACGAACCACCCAGCCGGCATCGACCTGCGCACCGAGCAGCACGCTCCGCGTCAGCGTGCGGTCCAGGCGGCCAGCGCCTGCGGTCCGAACGAACCCTTGGTCCACAGGGGTTTCTGATCCTTTCCATCGACCGTCATGGTCCAGATCTTCAAGAACGGGCTCGGTCCGTCCGCGGTCGCCGCACCACTCTTGTACGCGATCTGGCCGCTGTCGGGCGACCACGCCGGATTCTGCTCGCTCGCGGGGTCGTCGGTGAGCTGGGTCAGGCCGGTGCCGTCGACCTTCACCCGGTAGACGTCGGACTGGGCTTGACCGCCCGGGACCGGGACACGGCGCCGGAAGGCGACGTACTTGCCGTCGGGAGAGAACGCGGGGTCGGCGTCGCTGCCCTTCACGGTGGGCTTGCCCTCCTTGAGCAACGGCTGCGGCGTTCCGCCGTCGACCGGAACGGTGTACAACACGCCGCCATCGAGCTTCTTGTCGGCATCGGGCGCAGCCCAGAAGGCGAGCCGTGAGCCGTCGGCGGAATAGACGACGTCATTCAAGCGGGGCAAGCCCGCCGGGGGAGCGATGTGGCTGATCATGGTTCCGTCGATCGTCATGACGTAGATCACGTAGCGACCGTTCGGGTCGATGCACGGCACCGCCAGTCGGGTCGGATCGACCGGATTCCACGCGGGGCGGTTGAACTCGAGACACCCGCTCGGACGGGGGAACAGTTCCCGGTCCCCTTCCAACCGCTGGACGCCCGCTACGCGCAGCGAGCTGTTCTTGCCGTTGTCGTCGGTGTGGATGTAGATCATGGAGTCCTGCGCAGGAGAGATGTCCATACCCCAGCTGGAGCCTCGTCCGGTGCTCAGCCGACGCAACGGCGCCGGTGAGCGGGTGTCACCGACCCAGACGTCGTCGTGACCGTTGGTCTGCATCTGCACCAGCATCTGGGTCGGGCCGAGCGGTGCCGAACGCGGCAACGAGGCCGGAGTGGCGGGCCGGCTGCCCGTGGGGGTGGGGGTGCTCGACACGGACGTCACCGACGGGGTGTGCGGCGCCGACGTGTCGAACGGCATCGAGGCTTGGGCCGTGGGTCCCGCGCCGCTCCGGCCGGCAGACGCGACCACCGCGAAGCCGACGCCGATGCCCGCGAGCGCGGCTGCCGTGCCGGCGGCCACCACGACGACCCACCGCCGGCGGATGGGACCCCGCGTGCGCACCGCGGCCCGATCCGGTGGCCGTTCCGCCGGCATCGTCGGAACGGTGGCGTCACCGGCGGCCCGCGGCACCCCGGCCGGCGCCGGGATACCGGCGGGCGCCGGCACGCCGCGATCCGTCTGAACTGCGCCGAGCGCGATGTCGTGCTTCGGATGAGCGTCCATGGCGGTCGGGGTGGTGGGGAACCTCTGATGGAGCAACTCACCGATCAAGGGGATCCGGCTGCTGCCCCCGACGAGCACGATCGCGCGGAGGTCCTGGGGCGTCCGTCCGGCGGAGTGAACCGCCCGTTCGAGGGCGCCGATCGTGTCGCCGAGAGCGGGCCGAATCAGGCCCTCGAACTCGCTTCGGGTGAGGCGAAGCGTGGTCGACAGGCCGGGAAGCGCAACGGGCAGCAGCGCCTCGGTATCGGTGGACAACGCCTCCTTCGCGTCCACGCAGTCCCGGCGAAGACGGGTGAGCCCGACCATCGCATCCGGATCGTTGGGGTCCAGACCGGCCAGCCGGTTGCCGAGCAGACCGAGCACGTGCTGGAACAGCGCCTCGTCGAAGTCGATCCCGCCGAGATGCTCGATCCCCTCCGGCACACCCAGCAGCGCGAAGCCCGTCGCCGTCTTCTCCAGGACGCACGCGTCGAAGGTGCCGCCACCCAGGTCGTACACGGCGATCGTGTCGCCGACCGCCACCCGCGTCTGAGCCGCGTACTGGGTGGCGGCGGCCAGCGGTTCGGGGCAGCGGACCCAGCGCTCGACTCCGGCCAGGCGCGCCACCTGGTCGAGCAGCTCCAGCTTGAAGGGTCCCCAATTGGCCGGATGGGTCAACACGACTTCCTCCGGCGGCCCACTCATGCGCTCACCGGCGGTGGCCAGGACGTGCGCGAGCAGGCGCGCCGCCAGAGACTGCGGAGAGTACGGCGTGCCGGCAACCAGGATCGGGACGGTGTCGCCGATCCGGCGCTTGAACTCGCGTACCACCCGGTCGGGCTGCGCCTGCCCCCGCCGCTCCGCCGCCTCCCCGAACACCATCGAGCCGTCCTCGGCGACGAACACCACGGACGGGATCTGTAGTGCGCGATTGCCCAGGCCGACCATCGTCGGTGGCATGCCATTGGCCACCGCGGCCGCGGTGAAGGTAGTGCCGAGATCGACACCGATCCGATACGACATGGACACCTCTGGAGCGTGTGGCGACGTCGGACGCAGGCGGCAGCTCTGGCGCGGTGAGACGCGTCGTGCCACGATTCTCGCGCACCACGGTCAGAAATGACCTTGAAGCGTCATCGCGATCCTCCGAACCTGGAACTGGTCGGTCGCATCTCTGTCAGCTCTGACGGCTCCGGTTGGGTCGACGCGACCCGGACGGCCGATCGAGTTGATCATCGACCGCCTCGGTAGCGTTACCTTTCATGGCGACCCTGCTGCACCTCGACTCATCCGCAGACCTCACCGGGTCGGCCAGCCGGCGGCTGAGTGGTCGTTTCGCCCAGGGATGGGCGGCGCGCGGGCACGCCATCGTGCGGCGAGACCTGTTCCTGGACCAACCGCCGCACCTGCCGACCAAGGCGCTGCACTGGGCGCCGCCGCTGCGGACCCCGGACGAGGTCGTGGAGCCGGCGGACGAGGCGTACCAGCAGCTCCTGGTCGGTGAGCTGCTCGCCGCCGACGTCGTCGTGATCGGCGCGCCGATGTACAACTGGTCGGTCCCATCGACTCTCAAAGCCTGGATCGACTGGATCCACGTGCCCGGCCTGACGGCTTCCAGCGGTCCCGACGATCCGGCACCTCTGGGCGGCAGGCCAGTGGTCATCACCTCCGGCCGTGGCCTCTCCTACGCATCGGGCAGTGGCAACACCGACCACGAGATGGCGGCGCTCCAGCAACTGTTCGGCGCCTCGATGCAGATGACCGTCTACCCCGTGCTGGCCGAGCTGACCCTGGCGAACCGGGTGGCCGATCTCGCTCCCTACGTCCCCGCCGGCGCCGCGTCGGCCGCCGCCGCGGACGCTGAGATCGACCGGCTGCTCAACATCCTCACCTGACCCGACCAGACCTGGAGCCAGGCAGACCTCACGGGTGCTGCCAGCCCGCGATCGCCCGGTCGAGCGCCCGGCCCATCACGCCACGATCGGGATCGACACCGGTCCACAGCGCGAGGTTGATCGCCGCCTGCTCGAGCAACATGCCGCGACCGTCGAGGGTGACCGCCCCGGCCGCACGGGCGCGCTGCAGGAAGTCGGTGTCCGGCGGGTTCGGGATCACGTCACAGACCACGGTCCCCGGCGTGAGCGTGTCGAACGCCACCGGCACCGGGCCCGAACCGGGTAGCCCGAGCGAAGTGGCATTGACCACGACCGTCGCCTCGACCGGCGGCCGCAGGGTGCCGTCCCAGGGCACGGCCTCGGCGGCGGCGGCGCTGTTGGTGCGGACCAGTGCGGCGATCTCCTCCGCCCGCTGCGGTGAACGGTTGGCGATCCACACGCGGCTCGCCCCGGCCAGCGCGAGTTCGACCGCGATCGCCCGTGAGGCGCCACCCGCCCCCAGCACCAGCACGTGCTGACCCGCCGGCTCGGTGACCGTCCGCAGGGCACTCAGGAAGCCCTGACCGTCGGTGTTCTCACCCCGCCAGCCGTCCCCGGTCCGCACCACACAGTTCACGGCACCGATCAGCTCCGCGGAGCGGGCCAGGGTGTCGATCAACTCGATCACCGCGAGCTTGTGCGGCAGGGAGCAGTTGAACCCGATCCAGCCCATCGCCCGCGCACCGGCCACAGCGTCGGCGAGGTCCTCGGCGGCCACCTCGCAGTTGAGATAGCGGGCGTCGATCCCCTGGTGCTCGTACGCCGCCTCCATCATCGCGACGGTCGGATTGCCCGCCGCCGGGGAGGAGAACGAGCCGGTGATCGAGGGCAGCAGGCTGGTCACCCACTCACTGTAGGGCGAGGGCTGCGCCGTAGGTTGGGACGTACGGCGTGCCCGGCCCGCGAACCCCAACACCACAGATCGGAGCAATCTGCCATGGCCATGTTCGACCTGCCGCTCGGCGAGCTCGAGGCCTACCGGCCGGAGATCGCCTGCCCCGACGACCTGGTCGACTTCTGGCGGCGCACCCTGGCCGAGACCCGGAAACACGATCTGGCGCTCGAGGCCCAGCTCGTGGACAACAAGCTTGCCCTGATCGACACCTACGACCTCACCTACGCCGGGTTCGGCGGGACTCCGGTCAAGGCGTGGCTGCACGTCCCGGTCGGTACGTCCGAACCGCTGCCGACCGTCGTGCAGTACCGGGGCTACTCCGGCGGCCGCGGCTTCCCGCACAGCTACACCGGCTTTGCCCAGGCCGGCTGGGCCACCCTGGTGATGGACACCCGCGGCCAGGGCTGGCGCGACGGCGGACCCGCGGCCAGTCAGGACCGGGCCACCGAAGGCGGGGTGTCGCAGTACCCCGGCTTCATGACCGGCGGAATCCAGCGTCCGGATGACTACTACTACCGGCGCGTGTACGTCGACGCCGTTCGTCTGCTGGAGACGCTGGAGTTCCTGCCGCCGACCGATCCCTCCCGGGTGGTCCTGACCGGTGGCAGCCAGGGCGGGGGCATCACGATCGCCGCGGCCGCTCTGGCGACCCTGCCCGGGTCAGCACCGGCCGGCGTCGACCTGCTCGGAGCGGCCCCCGACGTACCGTTCCTGTGCCACTTCCGGCGGGCCGTCGAACTCACCGACCGCCACCCGTACCGGGAGATCTCGCTCTATCTGGCCGGGTGGCGCGATCACGCGGACGAGGCGTACCGCACGCTGAGCTATCACGATGGTGCCAATCTCGGCCGGCTGGCCACCTGTCCGGCGCTGTTCTCGGTCGCCCTGATGGATCTGACCTGCCCACCCTCGACGGTCTACGCCGCGTACAACCGGTGGGGCGAGCTCGCCCCCGACGGCGTACCGGCCAAGCAGATCGCGATCTATCCCCACAACGACCACGAGGGTGGCGAGGCCTACCAGTACGACCGCCAGCTGGACTGGTTCACGTCGCTGTTCTCGGCCCAGGACTGAGCGGCGACGCCGGCCTCGGGCGGAATGCCGCACCTGCGCCGGGCGTTGCTCGGGTCGTGAAGAACATCGGCTTCTTGTCCTTCGGACACTGGACACCGTCGGAGCAGTCGATGGTGCGCTCGGCGTTTGATGCCCTGCTGCAGTCGATCGAGCTCGCCGTCGCCGCCGAGGAGGTGGGTGCGGACGGGGCCTACTTCCGGGTCCACCACTTCGCCCGCCAGCTCGCCTCGCCGTTCCCGCTGCTCGCGGCGGCCGGCGCACGGACCAGCCGGATCGAGCTGGGCACCGCGGTGATCGACATGCGGTACGAGAACCCGCTCGCGATGGCCGAGAACGCCGGCGCCGCCGACCTGATTGCCGGCGGCCGGCTCCAACTCGGGATCAGCCGGGGATCGCCCGAGCAGGTGATCGACGGCTACCGCTACTTCGGCCACGTCCCCGCTGAGGGCCAGACCGACGCCGACATGGCCCGCGAGCGTACCGCGCGCTTCCTCGAGCTGTTGGAGGGTGCGGGGTTCGCGGAGCCGAACCCGCGGCCGATGTTTCCCAATCCGCCCGGACTGCTGCGGCTCGAGCCGTTCGCCCCTGGACTCCGCGAGCGGATCTGGTGGGGTGCCGGTACGCGGGCGACCGCCGAGTGGACGGCCGCCCAGGGAATGAACCTGATGAGCTCGACGCTCCTCACCGAGGACACCGGTGTGCCGTTCCACCAGTTGCAGGCCGAGCAGATCCAGCGCTTTCGGGACGCCTGGACCGCCGCTGGTCACACCCGGCAACCGCGCGTGTCGGTGAGCCGGAGCATCTTCCCGATTGTCAGCGAGCTCGACCGGAGGCTCTTCTGGCGGGACACGCACAGCACCGACCAGGTCGGCCGGCTGGACGGGGGCAACGCCCGCTTCGGCAGGACCTACGCCGGCGAACCGGACAAGCTCGTCGCCGAGCTCGCCGAGGACGAGGCCATCGCAGCGGCCGACACGTTGCTGCTCACGGTGCCCAACCAGCTCGGCGTGGACTACAACGCCCACGTGATCGAGAGCGTCATCGGCTACCTCGCCCCTGAGCTCGGCTGGCGCTGACAGGGCGGGACTGACCGGAGGGTCAGGCGGGTCCGAGGACCGCCCAACCGTGCGCCGGAAGCACGACGCGGGCACGGTCGGTGCCTGGGTCGATCAGCTCGCCGCGACCCGCCAGTAGCTGGCCCGAGCCGGGGACCGCCAGGTTCGGCCGCTCGTCGCCGAGATTGAGGGCCAGGTCCAGCCATACCCCGTCCGCCTCGGGGTCGGTCCGCGGATCCGGGACGCTGTGCAGCACCGCGTGAGTGTTGTCCAACTCGGGCACGGTGGTGCGCGCGGTGTGCAGCCACGGATGCCGGCGGCGCACACCGATCAGCATCCGGTGCAGGTCCAGCACTGCCCGCTGATGGCCGTCGAGGCGCAGCTCGCCGGCCGGCGGGAACGCGGGCCGGATCGCGTCGTCACCGCCGAAGCGCTCCTCCTTCACCGCCTCCCACCCCAGCTCATCACCGGCGTACACACTCGGCGTCCCGCCGGTGCAGCACAGCACCGCGAGAGCATGCGGCAGGTGCTCGGCCGTCACGGCACTCGCGATCCGGGTGACGTCGTGGTTGCCGAGGAAGGTCTGCGGCACGAACCGATCGAGGAACTCGGCGTGGCGCCCCAGTGTCCAGGCCAGTTCGTACAGGTTGCGCTCGGCGATCGCGTTGCGGATCGCCTGCCACAACTCGTACTGGGTGACGGCATCCAGCCCGCCTTCGCCGACGAACGCGGGATAGTCGCCGTGGATGACCTCCCCGAGCAGGTACGCGTCCGGGTGCCGTTCCCGAACCCGCCGCGACACCTCAGCCCAGAAGGTCAGCGGCACCGCGTACGCCGCATCCAGCCGCCAGCCGTCCGCACCGCGGTCCAGCCAGTGGATCATGACCTCGGCGACGTAGTCGACGACCGCCGGCTCGGCATGGTTCAAGGCGATGAGCTGCCCGTGACCTTCGAAGTCGTCGTACGTCGGCAGGTCGCCCGGACCGGCACCGTCTGGCCAACGCACCCGGAACCACGGCTCATCGGGCGCGCCGGGGCCGTGCTGCACCAGGGCCGCGAACCGGCCGAACCGCCGGCCCACGTGGTTGAAGACCCCGTCCAGCACCACGCGGAGACCGCGATCGTGGGCCGCGCTGAAGAGCGCGCCGAGGTCTTCGGCGTCGCCCAAGCGTGGATCGACCCGGAAGTGGTCGATCGTGTCGTAGCCGTGGCTCTCCGAGGCGAACACCGGCCCGAGCAACAGCCCCGATGCGCCGAGTTCCACCGCGTGCTCGAGCCAGTCCACGAGCATCGGGAGCCGGTGGCGGACCGGCTCGTCGCCGGAGCCGAGTTCCGGCTCGGCGCCGGTGAACCCGAGCGGGTAGACGTGCCAGAAGACGGCGTGCCGGATCCAGTCCGGGCCGGCGGTGAAGCGGGGCTCATTCATCGTCTGAGCTTTCCAGGTTCACCGCACCGGCCGTGCCCCGGGTCTGGATGCCGCGCCGCGCGGCCCCCAGCAGGATCTTCACCACCACACCGAGCACCACGAGGTTGAGCACCATCTGGGCGCTGACCACCATGCGAGCCGTGGAGGTGACCGGGGTGATGTCCCCGAACCCGACCGTGGCGAAGACCGTGATCGTGAAGTACAGCGCGGCCACGTGGTCCAGCCGCTCGGAGAAGCTGAACGGCATCGTGTGGTCGATGACGAGGTAGACGATCGCGAACAACGTCAGGAAGAACGGGATGTTGAAGCCGACCGCCTCGACCGCACGCAACTGCGGGAGATCGGCCTTGAGCACACGCAGCGTCGACCACACGAACACCGCGGTGAACACGAGCAGGACGGCCGCGACGAGCACGAACGGGTGCTGGCCGCTGATGTCGTCGAGCGGCAGCAGGTTGTACGCAAGGATCAGCGCCGCCCAGACCAGGATCACCCGAAGGACTGCGCGCGCGATGTGGGCGAGCTGCTCGCGACGGGGCAGGTCACCGAGCCGGCGTGCCACGGTCGGTCCTCAGCTCTCCGCGAGCGCGGCAGGCCCCTCGGCACGCCGGATGTCGACGATGTGCCCGGTCATCGGCGACAACAAGACGTCCAGGCTGTGCCGGGCCACCTCGGCGGACGCCAGCAGTGTGCCCGGCGGCTCCTCGCCGAACGCCTTGACCCGCATCGGGGTCCCGGTCCGCTCGGGATTGATGCAGTTGACCCGGACGCCGCTGCCCGCCCACTCGTCGGCCAGTGCCTGGGTGAGATTGACCACCGCCGCCTTCGCCGAGGAATACAACGAGTAGCCCGACCGGCCCCGCGTGTAGGAGGAAGAGGTGAACAGCAGCATCGACCCACCGGTGTGCGCCAGGTGCGGAAAGAACTCCTGCGCCACGAAGATCGGCGCCAGGTAGTTCACCTCGGTCGCGGCATAGATGGTCTCCTCGGTGGTCTCGGCCAGCTCGCCGCGCGGCAGCAGACCGGCCGTGTTCACCACCAGATCGATCCGGCCCGTCGCGTCGAGCACTGTGGCGGCCGCGGCGGCGAGATCCGCCCGACGCTCCACGTGGGTCTTGGTGGTGGACCGGGAGAAGCTGAACACGTCGGCGCCGTGCCGTCGAGCCAGGTCGGCGATGTCGCCGCCGATGCCGTAGGAGCCGCCGAACACGACCACGGTCTTGCCGGCCAGCCGCTCGCGGTAGTCCTCCTCCGACAGCGCCACCTGGGGGCCTGCCGAGGTCAGCTGGAAGAGCTTGTCTGCGATGTAGACGTCGATGGGCTCGGTGACCTTCATGTTCCGCTCGTCCCCGGGCACCACCACGATCGGTACGTCCGGCAGATAGCGGAGCACGACCGTGCAGTCGTCGGTGGCGGTGAAATCGGGGTCCTGCGCGGCCTTCGCGTACGCGGCCCGGATGGTGGACAGGCGGAAGGACTGCGGCGTCTGACCGCGACGCAGCAGGTGGCGAGGGAGGACGTCGGCGATGCTGCCCGCCTGCTCGTCGATCTGGATCACCGTGTCCGCCGAGGGGATTGCGGTGTCGACGGCGAGATGGGACTGCAGCGCCTCGACATTGGCTTCGATGATGCCCTGCGACACCAGCGGCCGGACCGCGTCGTGCAGCAAGACGTTGCACTCCTCCTCGCCGAGAGCGGCGAGCGCGGCGGCCGTGGTGTCGTTGCGAGTGCCGGCGCCCTCGAGGATCTGGCTGACCTTGTCGTAGCGGCCCCGCTTGACGATCGCGCGGACGTCGTCGAGGTAGCCCGGGGTCATCATGACCAGGATCTCGTCCACCAGGGGAGAGGCCTGCATCGTCGCGATGGTGTGCTCGATGATGGGCTTGCCCGCGATCTTGATCAGCTGCTTGGGGATGTCCAGACCGACCCGCGTACCGGTCCCGCCGGCGAGCACGACCGCGACCGTGCGCAATCTCCTCACGTTGGCGACCTTACCGGGCCGGAGCCCGAATCAGGCGTCAGCTGCAGGAGCGGGTCGACTGGGCGAGCTCGTACCAGCCGGACATGTATTCGCCGTAGACCCGCCGCATCGACTCCGAGAACGCCCCGCTGGCGCGCCGCACGTCGAGGGTGATCACGTGCTCCTCGCTGTAGCGCAGACCGGCCACCGACATGTTCTGGGTTCCCATCAGCACCCGGCCGTTGTTGTTGGTCATCGGCCCGATCAAGATCATCTTGGTGTGCATCGCGACCTGGGTGCAGCGGGTCGGGATGTTCGCCTTGTTGAGTGCCCTCACAACCGTCGGCGAGATGGTCGTGCTGCCGCCCTGGTAGGTGAGCAGCATCTTGATGTCGCAGCCGCGGCTCTTCAGCCGCACCAGTGAGCTCACCATCTGCTCGGCCTTGGCGTCGGTCAGCTTGAACATGGCGATCCGGATCTTCTTGTCCACGGCACAGTCGACGTCGTCGAACTGCTGGATGTAGAAGTCCCGCGCGTCCTGGGGCTGCGGGGTGAACGACACGCTGGCGCCACGGCCCGCATCGGTGTAGTGCCGGTAGATGGGGTCGACCCAGATACCGCGCTGCTTGCTGAGCTGCAGCGCGGCCGGGAAGCCCTTGGAGCTGGAGCAGCTCGTCCGTGCGCAGTCGACCATCCCGGCGTAGCGGGCGTCGAACATCTGGGCCATCTTCTTGTCGTCGTAGATCAGGCTCAGCTCCTGGTGGTAGTTCCGGAGCTGGCTGCGGGCGAAGTTGCCCGACATCGACAAGATCGCCGGGTGCGGACCCTTGGTGTCGTTGGCCCAGGTGGTGTCGCTGATCGTCACGAACTTCTCGTGGTTGATCGCGAACGGGAAGGTGGAGGCCTTGTTGGTGTTGAAGCAGCCGGTGTTGCAGTAGTAGACGCTGGCGATGTTGCGGAGCCGCTCGGTGATCTGGGACTTCGCACTGCCGGGGTTGATGGAGCCGCCGTCGAGCACGATCCCGACCGTCACCTTGCGGTTCTTCTTGACGTACTCCAGCGCGTCGTAGATCTGCTCTGGGTCGGTCTCCGGGCGCACACCGTAGCCGGTTGCGGTCATCGTGCCGATCGCCCGGATGAAGTACATGCCGATCTTGATCGTCGAGTTCGGTGCCGCACCGCAGATGACCTGGGCGGTCTTCTTGGCGAAGTCCCACGGCTCGGGAGTCTTGGGGTCCCAGAATCCGCGCTGCTCCATGTCGGGGATGTTGAACCATGCCTCGTAGGGCGCCGGCGTGGCGATCGTCGGGCAGCTGGTCGACGTCACCGAGGAGATCGCCCCGGAGTTGTCACGGGAGAACGAGACGGCCGTGGCCGAGGCGGTGGCGAAGGTCGTCACCAGCACCAGGGCGCCGACGACGGCCAAGACCCGCTTGATCACCCTGCTGCGCACACTCTTCACCCGCCCATTGGACCCGCGACTCGCCCCGTACCAGGCGCGACTCGCCGAAACCCAGGGCAACGATGCCTCGGAATATACAATCGAAATCGCCCGGCTGCACATCGGAAGGAAAGCGTGTCAATGCGCATACTCGGGGGCCGGGGCCGTCGTTCCGACCGTCCGGCGAGCATCGTCGGCACGATCGGGCGACTTCGGCTGGGGCTGGCCGCGCTGCTGTTCGCCGGCGTGTCGGCGCTGGTCGCGCTCCCCGTTCCGGCGCAGGCCGCCACGCTGGTGGTCAGCGAGCCGCGGTCCCGGCAGACCCTCGACGAGGCCCCGGGCTGGGTGACCATCGCCTTCAGCTCCGACATCGACTCGGCCGTGGCCAAGCTCATCGTGCAGGGTCCCGACGGCGACAACGTGACCACCGGATCGCTGATCGTCGAAGGCACCAACGTCACCACCCAGCTGCGCGACGACCTGCCGCAGGGAACGTACACGGTGCACTACCGGGTGAACGCTGCCAAGGGCGACGTCCAGGGGGGCGCGTTCCAGTTCGCGTACGGTCGTGGATCCTTCACCACCCCGGCGGACCAGAAGTGGTCGGGCAGCGACAACGAACCCGCCATCCTCAAGGGCACCGATCCGAACGCCACCACCGAGCCCGGGCCCGGCTCGAGCTCCCGGCCGCCGGATGTGGAGGTGGGTAAGAGCGACGGCACGACCCAGACCCCCGACGCCGGCCCGACCCGAATCACCAAGAAGCCCACCCAGGGCACGCAGGAACCGACCGGTCGGGCGACCGACGAGCCGACGAGTGCCGCCACCGACCAGCCGACGACCTCCGAAACCCCGACGGCCACCACGACCTCGGGCAGCCGGCTGCCGGTGATCGTGGGCGGCGCGGTGCTCCTCATCGCCCTTGCTGCCGGGGCGGTCGCGCTGGGTCTGCGCGCCCGGGGCGGCTCAGGCGGTGACTCCGGCCCGATCGGCTGACCCACTCAGGACTGGCTGACCCACTCAGGACTGGGGGTCTCCCCAACCCTGCTCGTCGAGGGTGCCGAACAGCTGCGACCAGCGTGCCACGAAGGCCTGCTCGCTGAACTCGCTGCCGATCTCGGTGGCCGCCGCGCTCATGCGGCGGCGCAGCTCCGGCTCCGACAACAGGTCGACGACCCTCGACGCCAGCGCCTTCCGGCTGCGTGGGGTCACCAGGTAGCCGTTCACCCCGTCTCGCACCACGTCGCTGGGGCCGTACTTGATGTCGTAGCTGACCACCGGGCAACCGTTGGCGAGGCTCTCGAGCAGGACCAGACCGAACCCCTCGAACTTGCTGGTCAGCAGCGACACCGAGGCCTTGCGGAATACCGCGGCGGGGTCCTTGGTGTAGCCGGCCAGGGCGACGCTGTGGCCCAGGCCCAGACTGTCGATCGTCCGCTGCAGGGCGCCCTCGAGGGGTCCGTGACCGTAGATCTCCAGTCGCGCCGACGGCACCGCCGCGACCACCTGGGCGAAGGCCTCGATGGCGTCACCGATCTGCTTCTGCTCATCCAGCCGGGCCAGCATGACGACCAGACCTGGGTCGCGATCGGCGAACGGTGCCGGCTCGACGGGACGCACCGGGTGCGGGATGACCCAGAAATTGTCCTGGCGACCGTACCGGGCCTCGGCATCGGCGCGCTGGGCGTTGGTCAGGAACACCGTGGCCGCGATCCGGTCGTGCTGGTCCAGCAGCGGCTGATAGGTCGGACGCAGCTTGTTCACGTCGTTGCCCGGCGTCACCAGGTGCGGATTGTGCAGGACGTACACCTGCTTGACGTTGGGTCGGTGGTAGCCGAGTGTCTCGTGATCGGACCGCCGCGACTCCACGGTCAGGAACGTGTGCTGATCGCCGATCAGCCGGTCCAGGTAGGACTGGATCAGCGCCACGTTGGACAGCAGCACCCGAACCGGTTTGCCCTGCTCGTCGAACTCGGTGATCCGCTCCACCCGCGTGCTGCGGTCGACCGGATTCACCACCAGCCACTTGTTCAGGTACGGCACCCCGTTGGCCCTGAAGAAGATCTCCTGCCGCGGCTTGTTGTAGTGCAGGTCCATGTACGTCGTCCGCCGGATCGTGCCGTTGGCGTTGAACTCGTCGCGGCGGGTGCGCCCGCGGTTCTCGTTGAACCAGTCCCGCACGAGCAGCCGGCCGTCGTGGTCGAACCGCTTGTAGAGCCGGTAGACCCCGTTCTCGAAGTAGCGGTAGACCTCCTGGTCGGGATCGCGGATCTTGTCCATCCCCGGCTCGTCGATCTCGTGCCGGATCTCCTCGGCCGGAGCCTGCGAGGGGTCGTCGAAGTAGTCGTGGAGGTTGACGATCTCGACCCCGTCGACGAGCAGCCCGCGGGCGCGCAGGTCGGCGGCGATGTCGTTGATCTCGGAGGAGTAGTTGAGCGTGACGATCGTCGAGTCGATGCCGCCGTACTCCTTGAGCAGCCGGCACTTGGTGAGGATCGACGCCGTCCGGCCACCGAACCGCCGCGGAATCGCGCCGACCACGAACACGTACTTCGCGTTCGGGAAGGGCTTCAGCTCGGGTAGCGGATCGAAGCGCACGGGTGGCTGGAAGACCGGTCGCGGAACGGGGATCTTCGTGCCGGCGGGACCCAGAGCGCGGCGGACGCCTCCGGCAATCCGCCGGAGATCTTGTCGAAGTGGCACGGTGAGCAGACCTTTCGCCGGTGATCCGGCTGGTCAGCCTAACGAAGGGACACGGCCGATCGCGCCGACGCCCCGCGGCTGAGGTGAGGATAAACTCGCCGTGGCCTGCTCCCGGTCGGGACAATGATCGGCCGGATGACGCCGTCGTCGAGAGGAATCATGAGCTGATGCGGGTGATCACGTACGGGACGTTCGACCTCTTCCACGAGGGCCACGTCCGGCTGCTCGAGCGGGCCAAGTCGCTCGGCGACTACCTGATCGTCGCGGTCACCACGGAGAACTTCGACGACGCTCGCGGCAAGCTGAACGTCCGGCAGAGCCTCATGGAGCGGATCCGCAACGTCCAGCGCAGCGGGCTGGCCGACGAGGTCATCATCGAGGAGTACGAGGGCCAGAAGGTCAACGACATCCAGAAGTACGACGTCGACATCTTCGCCATCGGCTCGGACTGGCTCGGCAAGTTCGACTATCTCAACGACTACTGCAAGGTGGTCTACCTCGAGCGCACCAAGGGCGTGTCCAGCACGCAACTGCGCGACCAGAGTGACGGCATCCTCAAGCTCGGCGTGGTCGGCTCGGGCCGGATCGCGAACCGGCTGGTCGCCGAGGCCCGCTTCGTCAGCGGGGTGTCGGTCGAGGGGGTCTACTCGCCGACCGCCGCCAACGCACGACGATTCGCCGACGCCCACGAGCTGCGGGTGGTCGGTCACTCGCTGCCTGATCTGTTGGAGGAGGTCGACGCGGTCTATGTGGCCTCGCCGCACGGCACCCATGCCGAGATCGCCGTCCAGGCCATGGAAGCCGGCAAGCACGTGCTGTGCGAGAAGCCGCTGACCCTGAGTCGCACAGAGGCCGAGGATCTGTTCGCGGTCGCTTCCGACAACCGCGTGGTGTTGCTGGAGGCGATCAAGACCGCGTTCTCGCCGGGTTTCCAGCGCATGGTCGCGGTGGCTCGCAGCGGATCGATCGGCATGGTGCGCAGCGTCGACGGCACCTTCACCAAGCTCGGCGAGACCGGGCGCGAGATGAAGGCACCCGACGGTGGCAGCATCTCCGAGCTCGCGAGCTATCCGCTCCTTGCGGTGGTGAAGCTGCTCGGTACCAACGTGGTCGACCAGCGCACCGTGTCCCTGTGGCCCGAGGGCGCCGAGGTCGAGACGTTCTCCCGAATCGATCTGACCTATCCGCACGCCGTGGCCTCCGCCCGGGTCGGGCTCGGAGTGAAGGCCGAGGGCGACCTGATCGTCGGTGGCACCAAGGGCTACATCTACGTGCCGGCGCCCTGGTGGAAGACCGAGTATTTCGAGGCGCGGTTCGAGGACCAGCGCGATAACAAGAAGTACTACTACAAGTTCGACGGTGACGGGCTGCGCTATGAGATCGCGGAGTTCGCGTCCCTGATCCGCAACGAGACCCCCGAGTCGTTCAAGCTGCGCTCGGCGGAGTCGATCGTGATCGCCGGGATCATCGAGGAGGCTCGGCGCAGTGCCGTGGTGGTCCGGTGAGAACCGGGGTGGGGCGCTGATGCTCGAGAAGCCGAAGGCGCGGCTCAAGCGGGCGATCCGGCAGGCGAGCCGGTCGAACAACCCGATCGTTCGCCGTGGCTACGTCGGGGTCCGCAACACGGCGCGGCGGACGATCAACGCGGTCACCTCGCGCCAGCTCGGGTGGGTCGCCACCTTGTGGTCGGCGCGCTGGGACGGTGACGTGCTGGAGGTGCGCGGCTGGGCGTACGTTCGGGATTTCGGGTTCCCCGATGCACCACCCACGATCACGGTCTGGCTGCAGCGTGGCTCGGAGCGCATCGAGGCAGCGCTGGAGCCGATCATCGATCCGGAGGTGAACGCGCGGGCCTCGAGCGCGAGCGAGTTCGACTATGCCAACACCGCCTTCATCGCGCGGATCGACGCCGCGCGGCTGCGGGACGCGGGCCAGGACACCCGCAGCTGGACGACCTTCATCGAGGTCACGGGCCGCGGTCGGACCACCCGGGGGACCTTCCGGAGCCGCTATGGGCTGGCCTCGGCGGGGCATCTCTTCGCCCGGACGGTGGGCGATGTCCAGGTGGTGCCCATGTGGACCCCCCGGGGTCTTCAGATCGGCTGCCGCCGGCTTCGCGCCCTCGCCACTGACATCGCCATCGACGCCCGCCGGCTGCGGTTGACGGTCAGTACCGATCTGGAGCCGGTGGCCGCCGCCGCGGTCGCCGAGGAACTGTCTCAACCACTGACCTGCCGGCGGGCCGAGGACGGCGACGGCCGGACCTGGGTCATCGAGGGCGAGCTGGACCGGACCCGACCCGTCGAACTGGTCGACCCGAGCATCGCCGTGATGTGGGGGATCGAACTGCGGAGCGCCTCGGGTTCGGTCCACCCGGTGCGGACCGACCTGGACGTGCAGATCGCGCCCGCGCCGCCGGAGGCGACCCTGCTCGCCACCTCCGGTCGAGACGGCGAGCTGGTGCTGCTCGACGCGCCACGGCAAGCCGTCGTCGACGCCACCGAGTACGTCCGTGACCCGCAGCCGATGTTGCGGATCACCGGCCGGTTGTTCGGCCGCGACGCGGAGATGTGGGCCCAGTTCTGGGGTCCGCGGCAGGTGCTGCCGAGTGAGATCGTCGTGAAGCCGGACCGGACCTTCGAGCTGAACCTGCCCCTGCTTGCCTCGGTCTGGGGCCAGGAGGCCCTGCCGCCGCGGATCGGCAGCTACCGGATCCAGATCCGGCCGAAAGGCAAGCGCCGGATCCCGGTGCACACCCATCCTCAGCTGACCGCATCGCTACCCCAGGCCTACGACGGCCCGCGGTTCCGGTTCCGTCTGCAAAGCGGCCCCAACCAGCGGTTCCAGTTCCGGGTCTCACCGCCCCGGCGGCCCGACGAGATGGGGCAGTACCACCAGCGTCTGCTCAGCGCCCGGTATCGCACGACCGCCTGGACGCCGCGCAACGCGGTCTACTTCGAGAGCTTCTACGGGCGCAACTCGACCTGCAACCCTCGCGCCCTCGACGCCGTCATCGCCCGGCAGTATCCGCAGTTGACCCGACTATGGGGCGTGGTCGACGGATCGGTGCCCATCCCGCCCGGCGCGATCCCGGTGATCCAGGGAACGCGCGAGTGGTGGGAGGCGCGGGCCACCTCCCGGTATGTGATCGCCAACGACTGGTTGCGCCGCTGGTTCATGCCGCAGCCGTTCCAGATCGTGTTGCAGACCTGGCACGGCTCGATGTTCAAGCGGATCGGGTTGGACCGAGCCAACCTGCCCAAGGAGAAGCAGCGATCGCTCATGCGCGAGCAGAGCAAGTGGGACGTGCTGCTGTCCCAGAACCACCACAGCAGCGAGATCTTCGCGACCGCGTACGCCTGGGACCGCCCGATCCTGGAGGAGGGCTACCCGCGCGACGACCGGCTGCACCATGCCGAGGGCACCGACCTCCGGCACCGGTTGGGCATCCCGGACGGCAAGACCGCCATCCTGTACGCGCCGACCTGGCGAGAGAACCTGACCGAGATGGTGGCCTTCCTGGACGTCGAGCGGCTCTGTGCCGACCTCGGCGACGACTACATCGTGCTGCTCCGCGGGCACTCCCGGACCGTCGAGTTCGGTGAGAGCGTCACCATCCCGGGTGTGATCGACGTGACGACCTACCCGGAGATCACCGATCTGTTCCTGGCCGCCGATGCCTTGATCACCGACTACTCCTCGGTGATGTTCGACTACTCGGTGACCCGGCGGCCGATGATCTTCTTCACCCCGGACATGGCCGACTATCGCGACACGCTGCGGGGCACGTACTTCGATCTGGAGGAACTGGCCCCGGGACCGGTGCTCTTCACCCAGGAGCAGGTCACCCAGGCGATCCGCGAGCTCGACACGCAGAACGAACGCTTCGCCGAGCGCTACCAGCGCTGGCACGAGCGCTTCAACCACTGCGACGACGGTCATTCCGGGGAGCGGGTCGTCGCCCGGCTGATGGCCATGCGCAAGATCGCCGAGCCCGACGGCACGACCCGGCTCGAGCTCTGAGCGGATCAGCTGAGCCAGACGGTGGCCCGCATGAGGTTGTGGTCGGAGGGGATGACGCCGACGAACCGGCCGGCGCTGTCGAGGTTCGCCACGTTCTCGAACTCGCTCACCCGCAGCTTGCTGGTGAAGATGTAGTCGATGTAGGTGCCGTTGATCCAGGTCGGGTGCGACGGGGCGGTCCGGACGAAGTCGTTGAAGCTGTTCACGTAGGTACGGACCCGCTTCTCCACCGTGGCGCCCGGAGCGGTCCTGGTCGACCCGTAGGTGTTGCCGAGGGAGTCGACGTAGCCGGCGTTGACCATGACGTCGTACGGGGCGTTGCTGGGCGCGGTGAACTTGTGGGAGTTGAAGTCGCCGACCGCGACCACCGGGAGCTTGCCGGTGTTGTTGGCCTTGATGGTGGACACGACCTCACCGGCCTGCTTGCGGCGCAGCTCGTAGTTGGCGGTGGAGCCCTGGCGGTCGGCCTCGGCCTCGAGATGGGTGTCGGCGAAGAAGAACTTCTGCCCGGTGCTGCGCTGGCGGAGAACCGCCCAGGCGACGTACCGCTGGTTGGAGGTGGTCTTGAGATAGGACAGCCGCTTCGATCCGCTGTCGATCATCTCGATCCGGTCGGAGTTGTAGATGATCTTCGTGCCCTGCGATGCGCCCTGGTCGGCGTAGGTGCAGTGGGTCGGGGTAGTGTCCTTGACGCAGTTGTTGCGCTTGGTGTTGGTCAGCTTCCACGGCGAACCCAGCAGGTCGACCAGGTCCTCGAACTGGGACTTGTTGACGGCCTTGCCGTTGTCGTCCTTCAGCCAGGCCTGGCCGGCCTCCTGCAGCCCGACCACGTCGAGATCGGCGGCTTCGATGGTGGCTGCCACCGCGGCCCGGCGACCCGACCACGGAAGCTCCTCCGGCAGCCCTGAGAAGCAGTTCGAGCACTTGATGTTGTAGCTCCCGACCCGGAGCGGCTTCGACGTGGCCGACGTCGCCTTCCGGGTGGTCGCCTTGACGGCCTTGGAGTAGGCGCTCAGATTGGACCCGGACGCGCTGATCACGCGCACCTTGACGTAGTACGTCGTGCCGGCCCGCAACCCGCTCAGTTCGGCCCGGGTGCTGGCGACCCGGTGGTACGTCGCCGCCCTCATCGAGGACGTGCGCGACACCTGGAGCCGATACTTCGGGGCCCCCGACACGGGCCTCCAGCTCACAGCGATAGCGGTCGTGGAGCGGCTGACCACGGTCAAGCCGGCCGGGGCGGCGGTAGCGGCCGATGCCATGGGACCGGCGACCAGGGTCGACACGCCGACGACCAGGGAGAGTGCCAGCGCGACCAGCAGGCGGGCGACGCGGCGCGACACGCGCGGACAAGGGACGAGTTGAACAGGCAGCTGGGGCGCCATACGGACTCCGTTCACAACGGGTGGTGGCCGAGCTGTACCCCCAGCAGCCTCGCCAGAGTGAATGAGCCCCAACCGTAACAGCGGTAACGGAGAACTGAAAATCGGATGTCAAGCTCCGACACGCCATCTGTGGCGATCGTGATGAAACCTTGGTCACGTCGTGATGCCGGGTTTTCGAGCGTTCCGTTGTTAGGATGCGCGGGACAGTGCGGCGCTTTACGCCGCAAACACTCAATGCATCGCTCCGGGAAAGGGCCGGACGATGCAGCGATGAGTCAGGGCAACGGGGCACATGGGCAACAGCAACGACGGCGTACCCGCGCGCAGATCTGTGCGCGCACTCCTGGCGAAGCCGTTCCGGCTGCTCGGCATGGTGGTCGCCGCGCTGGCCCTGCTGCTGTCCTTCGTCGTCCCCTCGGCGGTGGCCATCAGCCCGCCGCCGCCTCCGACGGTCTCCAAGGTGGCCGGCTCCGCGACGGCGCTCAAGCTGTCCTGGTCCGCCGTCACCGGCGCGAAGGGCTACCGGGTCCAGTACTCGACGGGTGCGACGTTCAACTCGCCGAAGTACGTTCCCGCGAGCACGTCGTCGGCGCCGCTGACCGACACCTCGGCGACGATCTCCGGCCTGTCCACCGGCACTACCTACTACTTCCGGGTCGCGGTGGTGGACCCGGGCAGTCTCACGGTCCTCAGCGACTCCTACTCCAAGCCCGTCAGCGCCGCGGCCACGTATCCCTACACGGCACCCGGCGATATCGCGCTGACCAGCGTTACCAAGAACTCGATGGTGGCCAGCTGGAAGGCGATCGACGGCGCCCCCGGGTACCGGGTGCGGGTCTACACCTCGAAGGGCACGAAGTACGTCGACACCGCGACCAACTCGGTCGCGTTGAAGGGCTTGCCGTCCAACACCACCCACTACATCCGCGCCTTCGTCAACCAGGGCGCCACCCGGCTGAGCGCCGACTCGCCGGAGAACACCGCCACCACCTCGACGTACTCGCTGGCCTCGCCGGACGGTCTCAAGATCGCGTCCCAGGCGCCGTCGTCAGTGGGCCTGGCGTGGACCGGCGCAACCTTGCCGGCCGGGGCGGCGTACATGGTGTCGTACGCGCTGGACGCGGCGCAGACCCAGTCGCGGGTCACTCGGGGCCCCTTCGCGTCCCCGTCCGCCACGATCAGCGGGCTGACGGTGAACACCACCTTCTACGCCGTCGCGTACGTCGTGGACAAGGACAAGAAGCAGATCAGCGGCTGGTCGGACTTCGTGGTGGCGAAGAGCTTGGTGCCCCGCGGCACCATCTCCGGCACCACCAAGGGCGTCACCGGCAGCGATCTGACGGCCGCGGCGTACACCACCAGCGGTGAGCTCGCCGACCAGACGACCATCGGCAGCGATGGCGAGTACTCGCTGTCCGTGCGCCCCGGCGACTACCGGGTGCAGATCGCCTACACCGGCACCGGCACCTACGCCTCGGCGTGGGCGCGGGCCGGCAAGGATGGCGGCCGAGTGCCGTCCGAGGCCACCGTGGTCAAGGTCGCAACCGGCAAGACCACCACGGCTCCGACCGTCACCATCCGCACCGGGGGCGTGGTCTCCGGGGTCATCAAGGACGCGTCCGGACGCCCGGTGCGCGACGTCGACGTCACCGCCATCACGTTCATGTCCGCCGAGCGCGAGGTCGAGGTGGTGGGCCGCAGCGGATCCGACGGTGCGTACGCCGTCCGCGGGCTGCCGGACGGCAAGCACTGGTTGCGCTACATCTACTCCGGCGACGGCTTCACCACCCGCAGCGTCGAGGTGGTCATCACTCAGAGCAAGATCACCAGCGTGCGGGTGTCGACCAGCCCGACGCCGGCGACCGCTCCGGTCGACGACCCGTTCACCTCGGTCAACGTCCGGCTCGACAACGCGAACTTCCGCAAGCGCTACGGCGCCTACATCAGCGGCACCACGTATGTCGGCCGGACCCTGTCGGCGCACGCCACCCCGTGGCTCGCCGGTTCCTACCCGACCACCAGGGCCAGTATGAGCCTGCAGTGGAAGCGGAACGGGGTCTCGATCAAGGGCGCGACGAGGTCGACGTACAAGCTGACCTCGGCCGACCGCGGCAAGAGGATCACCGTCACCGCGACCGCGCGGCGCTACGGCTACAACACCGGCTCGACGACCTCCAAGGCCACCTCGACCGTCCGCTGACGTCCGCCGCTCAGGCCGGGCGGAGGCTCAGGTTGCCGTAGCCGGTGGCGAAGATCTCGTGGCCGGCTGCTCGGGCGGCGATCGGGCCGCGGAGCCGGGCCCGGCGGCTGGTCGCCTCGCAGCTCAGCTCGACGGAGACGTCGGTGGTCCGCTCCGACAGACCGGCGGCGCGGGGATCGACACGGACTGTGGCCCGAAACCGGCTCGGCGGCGCCGGTGAGGACGGCGCACCCAGCGCCTTGAGCTCCATCGCGACCCGGCGGGGAGCGCCGTGGCGCCGGCCGGTCAGCAGCAGGGCGGCGGTCGGCGTCGGCGGTTCGGGTGCCGTCCACCGCTCCACGTCCCAGCACGCGGCCAGCGTGACCTCGATGCCGAATCCGTCCGGCTCGGCGTGCACCGCGACATCCTCGACGTCGTACGCGGTGAGGCTGATCCGCCGTCGCGCTTGCGCGATGGCCGCGTGCTCGACGGCGCACCAGCGCTCGTACACCTCGGCATCGGAGAAGGCGCTGAGCCGCTCCTGACACTGCGCCCGGAGCCTGCGCAGCCGACGACCGCTGAGCCGGAGAAATCGGGTGATGGTCTCGGTCAGTGCGTCGAGGTCACCGGGTGGAACGAGGAACCCGGTCTCGCCGTCGACGATGATCTCGCTCGGTCCGTAGCGGATGTCGTAGCTGATCGGTACGCAGCCCGCCGCCATGCTCTCGAGCAGGACCAGCGATTGCCCCTCGGTCAGACTGGTCATCAGGCTGAAGGAAGCTCCGGCGAACAGCCGTGCGGCGTCGGTGGTGTAGCCGTGCAGCTTCACCACCTCTGAGGTGCCCGTCTCGGCCACCGCGGCCTCGATCGCGGCCCGGCTGCCGCCGTCACGGCCGTAGAGATCGAGACTGACCTGCCGTCCCGCCGCCCGGACCCCGGCGATCGCCCGGACCGCGTGGTCGAGTCGCTTCAACGGCTTGAGGGTTGCCACCACGATCCCGCGGTTGTCCCGGCGGGACGCGTCGAACCGCTTGCGCGGCAGCTCGATCACCGGCGGACCGGCATTGGGGATGCTGTGCAGGTTCACCGCACCGCCGAACCGGGCAGCCACGTCGTCACGCTGCCGCTGGGTCAGGAACACCACCCCGTCGAATCGATCGAGATGGGGGAGCACCCGGCGATGCGCGGAACCCAGCTCACCCTTGAACGGGTCGTCGCCGGCCTCATGGGCCAGATGCGACTCGTGGAAGAGATGCAGCAGACTCGTCCGCGGATGCTGATAGCGCGACATGAACCGCGCCGTCGACTTCGACTCGTTGACGATGACCGCATCGTCCTCGCCGATCAGGTGATCCAGCCACAGGTAGTAGACGCCCCAGGCCGAGCCCAGCAAGACCGACGGCGATCCGTCGGGGGCGAAGAATTGCTGCTGCCGGCGCTTCCCGTCCGGCGTCATCACCGGCAGCTCACGACAGATCAGGGTGCCGTCGGCCCGCAGCGTGTCGGCGCGGAGCAGCTCGCCGTCGGCGTCGTAGCTGCGGACGCCGTACCGGCCGCGCTCGACACTGGCCTCCGGCGCGGTCACCGGCGGTGCC
>DASTGF010000429.1:0-16181 GCA_035719255.1 Microlunatus sp.
TCCCCGCTGGGTTCCCTGTCCCCGCTGGGTTCCCCGGCCCCGCTGGGTTCCCCGGCCTCCCTGAGTTGCCGGGCCTCCCTGAGTTGCCGGGCGCAGCTGAGGTCTCAGGCCCACCAGACCCGGCCGAGCCTGTCGATCCGAGACCCGATCCCCCCGACCCTCCGATCGCATCCCCGCGTCCGGTCCGGGGCTCCCCCGGGGTCAGCACGGTCGCCATACCGGCCGCAGGCCTGCCGCCACCGGACCGCTCCAGCTCGCCGGCGACCACATCGAGAGCGTCGGCGAGGATGGCCGCGGTCGGCGGCCGGCGCTCGGGCCGGTAGGCCAGGCCCGCGGCCAGGACGGTGTCCAGGCTCGCCGGCGCGCCGAGCATCGCGGCCAGCGGGGGAGGATCCGCTGCCGGGTCCCGGCCGATGATGTCGGCGACCGTGCGCACCGCGTACGGCGGATGTCCGCTGAGCATCGCGTAGGTGACCGCGGTCAGGGAGTAGACGTCGACCCGCCGGTCGAGCACGCCGCCGGAGGCCTGTTCGGGCGACATGTACGCCGGTGTGCCGGCGGTCATCGTCACCTCCGACCCCTCCGCCATCGCCTTGGCCACGCCCAGGTCGGCCAGCACCACCACCGGCGGCTGGTCGGGTGTGCGCTGGATCAGCAGGTTGCCCGGCGTCACATCACGGTGCAGTACGTGGTTGTCGTGCAGGACGTCGATCGCCCGGCAGGCCTGGGCGCAGAGCCGGAGGGCGACCGCCGGGGCGACCCCGCTGCGCCGCAGGTCGTCCAGGGAGCCTCCGTTGACGAAGTCCATGACGAAGTACGGCCGACCGTCGGGCAGGGTCCCGATGTCGTACACCGCGACGATCCGCGGATTCCTGATCCGTCGAAGGATCCGGGCCTCGCCGAGGAAGCGACGGCGGACGTCCTCGTTACCGGCCCAGTTGTCCGCCAGCACCTTGACCGCAACCGGCACGTCCAGATCGTCGTCGTGACCCAACCACACGGTCGCGAAGGATCCCGCGCCGAGGCGTCGCACGAGCCGGTAGCGGCCGATGGTTTCCATGAGTGAGGGTCATTCTCGCCCAGATCACGGTCAACCGGCATCAGCCACGTCGGCGACGAGGGCGAGATGGTCCGAGAGGGGCAGCCGGACGGCGCGGCTGGCGATCACCGAGGCCCAGTCGCCGCGGGCCAGGATGTGGTCCAGTTGCCGGTCGGGCTGATCGATCGGGAAGGTGTCGTGCCGGGACAGACTCCGATAGCCGGTCACCGTGACCGGTGTCGACCCGCTCAGATTGAGATCGCCCATCAACACCACGCGTCCCTCCACAGCGGCGAGATCGCGCCGGATCCGGCGCAGCTGCCGGCGGCCCCATCCGGGGACGTACGAGAGGTGGGTGTTGACCACCACCAGCGGACCGGTGGGCGTGCGGAACCGCCCGATCACTGCCGCTCGCGGCTCCTCCCGCACCATGATCACCTTGCGCGGACCGGGCAGATACATCGGGAAGCGGAAGCCGATCCGCGGCAGCCGCAGCGTCTGCCAGCTCTCCGCCGGATAGCGAGACAGCAGGGCAACGCCGTACGACGCCTGCCCCGGCACGTCTTGCTCGGTCGCGGCGCTCCAGGTCGCTCCCGGCGTCCCGGCGAGCGCAGCGACGAACCGATGCGCGGTCGCCCCCATCGCCTCCGCCGCGACGGCGGTCAGGTCGAACCGGTGGGATCGGGGCTGATCCCGGTCGACCTCTTGCAGAGCGAGCACATCCGGGTCGAGCTCGGCGACGGCGGAGCGCAACCGATCGACATCGACCTGCCCGTCCTGGGTAGAGCGACCGTGCAGGATGTTGAATGTCGCCAACCGCATACGACGAAGGTATCCATCATCAGCACCGATCACGCGGCTGCAGCGCAGCCATCCGAGGCGCCGGTCGACCCACAACCCCGGGCTCCGGTCGACCCACAAGGCAGCATCGCCGAAGGGCGGGATGCGCTGCGCGAGGCCCTGCGGGCCGCCGCCTCGGCGCTGAAGGCCGACGGGGTGCCGTTCGCGTTGGCGGGCAGCTATGCGTTGTGGGTGCACGGCGCTCCGGAAGGTGACCACGACGTCGATCTGGCCATCGCCGAGGGTTCGGTGGAGGCGGCGGCGGGCTCGCTGGCCGCGGCCGGTTTCGCGATTGAGCGCCCGCCCGAGGACTGGCTGTTGAAGGCCTATCGCGGTGCAGCCATGGTCGACGTCATCCACCGGCTGGTGGGCGAGCCGATCGACGCCGATCGGATCGCCGAGGCGCCGGAGCGGGACGTGGTCGGTCTGCGGATTCCGGTGATGGCGCCGACCGAGGTGATGATCACCAAGCTGCGTTCGATGACCGAGCAGTACTGCGACTTCACCGCGTTGTTGCCCTCGGCGCGCGCCGTCCGCGAACAGCTGGACTGGCCGCGGCTGCGGCGTGAGACCTCCGACAACCCGTACGCGGAGGCGTTCGTCTTCCTGCTCGAACGGCTCGGCGTGGCGCCCCCGGCAGACGCCTGAGCGGGGCAGCGCCGCCGATGGGGGCCGAGCGGTCAGTCTGCAGGGTCGGCCAGCTCGACCAGGAGCGCCCGGTGGTCGGACACCTCCAGCTGCAGCGCGCGACTCTGGGTCACCGCACCCCACGCACCGCGCGCGAGGATGTGGTCGAGCTGCACCCGGGGCGTACCGGCCGGGAAGGTCTTGTGGTGGCCGAGGCTGCGGTAGCCGGTGATCGCGGCCGGCTGGGAACCGATCATGTTGAAGTCGCCCATCAGCACCAACGGCTCGGTCAGGTCGGCCAGGCCGGTGCGCAGCGCCCGCAACTGACGCCGGCTCCAGCCGGGAATGTACGTCAGGTGGGTGTTCACCACCGCGCGCGGGCCGAAGGGGGTGTCGAGCCGTGCAACCACGGCGACCCGCGGCTCCTCGCGCACCATCACCCCGCGCCGACGACCGCCCGGTCCGGCGCCAGGCAGCGGCAGCGGGAAGCCCACGCCGATCCACGGCAACCGGATCGTCTGCCAGGACACGACGGGGTAGCGCGACAGCAGCGAGATGCCGAAGCAGGGCGCGCCGGGGACGTCGCCGTACGCCGGCACCCACAGTCCGCCCGGCGTCCCCTGCAGCGCCGGCACGAACCGGTAGGCCATCGCACCCATCGCCTCGGCCGCGACCGCGGTGAGGTCGGCCCGCTGGGTTCGGGGCTGGTCGCGGTCCACTTCCTGCAGTCCGAGCACGTCGGCGTCGAGGGCGGCGACCGCGGCCGCGAACCGTGCCGGGTCCACGACGCCGTCGTGCGGTGATCGCCCGTTCAAGATGTTGTACGTCGCCAGCCGCACCGTCGTCCCGCTCTCGGCCGAGGGCGATGGTCAGGAGATCGAGACCATCAGGGCCTCCAGGGTGGCCCGAGAGCCGCGCTCGTGCAACGAGGCCAGTGTGTCGCGATAGGCGCTGACGAACGGTTCCGCCTCGATCAGGTCGCCGAACAGCTCCCGATCGGCGACGAAGGCGAGCGGCTCGTCGCGCTGCCGGCGCGCCCGGGCGGTCAGCTGATCGGCGAGCCGGTCGACCACCACGATCGGGTCGCCCTGCTCGTCGACGCCCTCGGCGTAGCGGGCCCAGCTGGCCACCACGGCGGTCGCGAGCCGGACGTCCCGGCCTGCGGCCAGGTTCTCGCGGATCACCGGTAGCAGCCACTTCGGGATCCGGTCGGAGCTCTCCGCGCAGAGCCGGGCGACGGTGTCGCGGACCCCGGCGTTGGAGAAGCGCTCGATCAGCTGGCGGCGGTACGCGTCCAGGTCGATGCCGGGCACCGGCGCCAGCGTCGGCGTACCCTCCCGCTCCATATAGGCCAGCAGGAAGTCGGCGAACAGCGGGTCCTGAGCCACCTCGTGCACCAGCCGGTAGCCGGCCAGGTAGCCGAAGTAGCACAGCGCCTGGTGGCTGGCGTTGAGCAGCCGCAGCTTCATCAGCTCGTACGGCGTCACGTCGTCGACCACCTGCACACCCACCCGCTCCAGGGCGGGACGGCCCAGGTCGAAGCGGTCCTCGAGCACCCACTGGGTGAACGGTTCGCACACCACGGGCCAGCCGTCGGCGATGCCGTAGCGCTCGGCCACCGCGGCACGGTCGTCGTCGGTGGTGACCGGCGTGATCCGGTCCACCATCGAGTTGGGGAACGCGACATGCTCGGACATCCAGTCGCCCAGCTCGGGGTCGCGCAGCCGCGCGAAGGCGGTGAACATCCGGGCCGCCACGTGACCGTTGCCCTGGATGTTGTCGCAGGACATCACCGTGAACGGCGGCAGGCCGCGTTCACGACGCCTCGCCAGGGCCTCGATCACCAGGCCGAACGTGGTCGTCGGGCGGGCTCCGGGCACGAGATCGGCCTGCACGGCTGGGTTTGCGGCGTCGAACTCGCCCGTCACCGGGTGGACGTTGTAACCGCCCTCGGTCACGGTCAGCGACACGATCCGGGTCTGCGCGCCGGCCATCTGCTCGATGACCGCCTCGGGATCATCCGGAGCCAGCAGGAAGGACCGGATCGACCCGATCACCCGTGGTTCCCAGCTGCCGTCGGGCGCCTTGAGAACCAAGGTGTAGAGCCCGTCCTGCGCGGCCAGCACGTCCCGCATCCGGGCGTCGCCGGGCAGCACGCCGACGCCGCAGATGCCCCAGCCGTACGCGCTCTCGTCGCCCGTGGACAGCAGCGCGTCGACGTACATCGCCTGGTGGGCGCGGTGGAAACCACCGACGCCGATGTGCACGATGCCGGGCCGCAACCGGGAGCGGTCGTAGGTCGGGACCGGCACCCGGAGTTGGGGCAACGTTGCCTGTCGCAGGTCGATGAGATCCTGTCGCGCGCTGGTCATGTCCGCCATCCTCGTCGTCGGCCATCGAGACCCCGGCGGTCGGGGTGCTCCTCTCCTCGATCCTCTCCCACGTCCCACTCCCGCGACGGCGGAGGGCGGGGCGGTGCCCCTCGACCACGCCGATCTCGATCGTCATCGGCCGGGCTAGGGTGGGCCGAACCCACCTCACTTCCTGGAGGCAGACGAATGCCGGCAGCGACGGCGATCCCCGAGATGATGCGGGCCGTGGTCAATCACGGGCCCGAGGACTACACGCTGGAAGAGGTTCCGGTGCCCCGACCCGGTCCGGGCGAGGCTCTGGTGGAGGTCGAGGCGGTGGGCATCTGCGCGAGTGACCTGAAGTGCTACCACGGCGCTGCGAAGTTCTGGGGCGATGCCAATCGGCCGGCCTATGCCGAGACCGAGGTGATCCCGGGCCATGAGTTCGTCGGCACGATCGTGCAGCTGGATGATCAAGCTGCCGAGCGGTGGGGAGTGGGCGTCGGCGACCGGGTGACCAGCGAGCAGATCGTGCCCTGCTGGACCTGTCGATACTGCGTCCGCGGGCAGTACCACATGTGCGGTCCCCACGACATCTACGGGTTCAAGCGCCGCACGCCGGGCGCCATGGCGAGTTACATGATCTACAACGCCGGCGCCCTGGTGCACAAGATCAGCCCGGATCTGCCGCCGGCCCACGCCGCCTTCGTCGAGCCGCTGTCGTGCGCCTTGCACGCCGTCGAGCGCGCGAATCTCACCTTTGACGACGTCGTCGTGGTCGCCGGGTGCGGGCCGATCGGTCTCGGCATGATCGCCGGCGCCCGGGCCAAGTTCCCGGCCAAGATCGTCGCTTTGGACATGGCTCCGGACAAGCTCGAATTGGCGCTGGCGTGCGGGGCGGACGAGGCTCTGAACATCGCGGAGGTCGACGCCGTGGCCGCGGTCAGGGACATGACCGGCGGCTACGGTGCCGATGTCTATTTGGAGGGCACGGGTCATCCGTCGGCGGTCGCGCAGGGCCTCAATCTCTTGCGCAAGCTGGGCACCTACGTCGAGTACAGCGTCTTCGGCAGCGACGTGACCGTCGACTGGTCGATCATCTCCGACGACAAGGAGCTCGACGTTCTCGGTGCGCACCTCGGTCCGCACACCTGGCCGGCCGCCGTCCGGATGCTGGAATCGCAGATCCTCCCGATGGACAAGATCTGTACCCACCAGCTGCCGTTGACGGAGTTCCAGCGCGGTCTGGACCTCGTGGCCAGCGGACAGGAGTCGGTGAAGGTGTCGCTCATTCCGTGATCAGGTCCTGATCCTCCGCTGGGCTAGCGGTGATGAGCGAGGACGGGAGCTGACCGAACCGAACCAGCGTCCTGCGGGTCCTCGGGGCAGCCAGCATCGGCCGCGGATGCAGGGCCGGTCGGCGGCAGTCCATACGATTGACGGTGTGAGTGACATCCCGATCGGCACGCCGCCCTCGCCACCCGGCCGCCATGCAGCGCCCAGCGGGTGGTACCCGGACCCGATCGACGCCGCCCAGGAGCGCTATTGGGACGGTTGGCAGTGGTCACGCACCACGCGTCCCCGGGAGATGGCCGCGGGTCAGGGTGGGGGTTACGCCGGGCACTCATGGCCGGGTGGCCAGCCCCATGACCAAGGATCCCAGAGCGACGGAGCTGGGCAGTACGGAGCTGGGCAGTACGGATCTGGGCAGTACGGATCTGGGCAGAACGGATCTGGGCAGAACGGATCTGGGCCGTACGGATCTGAGCGGTACGGGCAGGCCCAGCAGCCTGGACAGTACGGGCAGCCGGGGCCGTACGGGGAACTGCAGCCGTATGGGCAGAACCAGCCGGCGCCGTACCGGGCGGCACCGCTCGGCGGGGGTGCGCAGGCCGCGTACACCGAGGACGGGGTCCGGCTCAGCGGTTGGTGGTGGCGGGTGCTCGCCGCCTGGCTGGACAGTGTGTTCGTGTCGTTGATCGTCCTCCTGCCGGCGTTCCCGATCTATCAGCGGATGTACGCCAGCCTGACGGCCTACATCGCCGAGGTGTTCCGAGCCGCACAGGCCGGACAGGCGGCCCCACCCCAGCCGGATGTGACCACGTTCCTCAGCGGTTCGGACCAGACGGCGCTGCTCTTGATCCAGCTCGGCGTGGCCCTGGTCTACAACATCGCGTTCCTGCGGTGGAAGTCGGCGACGCCGGGCAAGCTCATCTGCGGACTGCGGGTGGTCCCGGTCGACCGGGGGCAGTCCCGCGAGCGGTTGGGATGGGGAACGGTCGTCGTCCGCGTCCTGATCTGGGTGCTGCCCAGCATCTCCAGCCTCTTGCTGCTGTTCCGTTTGATCGACGGTCTGTTCCCGCTCTGGCAGCCGAAGCGGCAGGCCCTGCACGATCTCGCCGCGCGGACCCAGGTGGTCCGCCCCGCATAGCCTGGCCCCGCCCCTTCGCGACTGTGCGCAAACGACGGCGACACGCCGGCGGCACCGGTCGTTCCTGCACACTTTCCGGCCGCCCTCCGGGCAGTGTGCGCAAACGACGGCGACACGCCGACGGCGCCTGTCGTTCTGCACACTCTCGGGCACCCTCCGGGCAGTGTGCGCAAACGACAGGTTTGTCCAGCATGTCGCTGTCGTTCTGTCCCACTTTGCGGGGACGGGAGGAGGAGGACGGGAGGGGGAGCGGGGACGGGAGGGACGCGGGACGCGAGGGGACGGGAGGGGACGCGCGGGACCGGAGGGGACGGGAGGGGACGCGCGGGACCGGAGGGGACGGGTTCAAAGGAGCCCGGACAGCCCGAGGAGTTCCAGTTCCTCGACAGCGCCGCCGAGATCGGGAGCGGCGAGCCGGCGCAACCGGCGCCGGACGCGCGAACCGGTCGCCTCGTCCCAGCCGCCGACCGCGGCGACGAGTCGGTGACGATCGGCCAGCCGTAAAAGCTCGGCGGCTTCCTCCACGGCGGCCCCGTCGACGAGCGCCGCCAGCGCGATCACCACCGAGACGAACCCGTGCTCGACGACCCGGCCGTGGTCGAGCGTCGGCCAGGCATGCCGGAGCCCCCCGGCCGCCCGAAACGGCAGATCCGCCTCGACCAGCACCGACAGCTGTTCGGCGAGCCGTTCTGCGGTGGGTACGTCCTCGGGTTCGCTACCCCCGGTCCGCAGCTGGCCGAACAGCCCGGCCGCCTCGACGTGTTCGACAGCACGAACCCATCCGTACGCCTGCGGCAACTCGACGAACACCGACACCTGATCGCCGAGCTCACCGGCCGCCGAGACCACCCGGGCCGCGTTCCCGGCCAGATCGTCGAGATCGCGGAGGGCCGACTCGACGGCCACCACCTCCACCCCGGACACCGAGCGCCCCGCCAGGGCCACCAGTCCACCGGCACCGCCGGTGTTGACCACGCTGACCGCGACCGGATCATCACCCGCCGCCCGTCCCACCTCGGCCAGCGCCCGGTCCGGCACGACCAGCGACGCGACGACGGCTGCCCATGAGGCTGCGCGATGGGCCCGGTGGTTGGCGACGACGGTTGCCGCGTCGGCCGCGGGGATTCCGGCTGTTCGAGGCACCAGGGCCGCGTCGTCCATCAGTACGTCGAAGGCTGCCACGCCGGGCACTGTACGACTTGCCAGAATGGTCCGGCATGAGCGGTTATTCGGCGGCCGACGTCGAGCGCTGCCTTTCCGGTGTCCGCAAGGCCTGCCTGCGGCTGCCGGAGACCTCGGAACGGCCCAGCCACGGCGGACCGGCGTTCTTCATCCGAGGTACGAAGTGTTTCGTGATGTTCACCGACGACCATCACGGCGACGGTCGTCTGGCGATCTGGTGCGCGGCACCGGAGGGCGTCCAGCAGGAGTTGGTGGAGACCGAACCGTCCCGCTTCTTCCGCCCGCCGTACGTCGGCCACCGAGGCTGGATCGGCGTCGAGCTGCTCACCGTCGAGCAGGACGAACTGGACGCGATCGCCCTGGATGCGTTCCGCAGCGTCGCTCCACCCACCATCCTGAAGCTGCTCGGCGGCTGCCCCGGCTGACCCGGCTGATCCGGCTGACCCGGCTGACCGGGCGGACCGGGCGGACCGGCCGAGGCTGGAGGTCGGGCCGGATCAGTCGGTGGTGATCGGCAGCGGCGCGCAGCGGCGGACGACGGCGACCTCGAGGTCGCCGGCCAGCAGGTCGTCCGCCACGCCCCGGGGCGCCGACACGATGACCGAGTCGGCCCACCCGGGAGCGGCCAGCGCGATCTGCCGGTCCGCCGTCCAGACGCGGCCGCGGAATCCGCCGCGGGTCCAGCCGGCGCTCAGCGACGCGAAGCCCGACCCGTCACCAGATACGTGCCCCGGCGCGGCGATGCCGAACCGCTGGGGCGACGCGCCGGCAGCCTGCTCGTCGCGGAACCACCGCGCAGCCCCGATCTGGGGGATCGCGGCGAGGGTCGCGAGCTGGCCCGACCCGAAGCGACCGGCAGGATGCTGCACTACGAGCTGTGGAGCGCGCCCGTCACCGGGATAGGTCGTCAGGTCGTTGAAGTCCAGCGTTCCCCAATCGGTGACCCCGGCGAGCTCGGCACCGTCACGTTCGGCCATCACCCGGCGCCAGTCGAGGGGCTCGTCGTCGACGGTCCGGGCCGGCAAGAGCAGGCGCAGGACCACCTCGGCATCGGCCAGAGCCCAGCCGTCGACCAGCGCCCGATCGGCGCCCCAGCGCGGTTCGGTGCGCCGACTCGACCCATCGCCGGAGGAGCTCATCGCAGCCGCGCGACCCACGATGCACCGTAGGTCGCCACCCCCTCCTCGCGGTCCACGGGTTCGAAGGTGGGGTACTGCACGTCGAGCACGACCAGGGCCGGCGCAGGGACAAACCGGTGGAGCACGACCTCCATCATGTCGTTGCGCGGATCGAGCGTGCACTCGGGACCGTCGCCGCAGGTCACCCGAGTGCCCGGACCCTCGGGGACGGGGGTGTCGGTGCGGTCGTACACGATGACGGTGGTCTGCGCCGGTCGTACGGTGGTCGCCAGGGCGAAGGCCAGCTCCGAGCCGGCCGGAGTGTCGAGCGTCGTCGAGGCGACGTCACCATCGGAGCTCGGCTGGTGCTGACGATACGTCCCATCCACCCGCCACGCGTACTGGGCGGGCGCGAGGACGGTGGTGCCGATCCGGGCCACCGGCACCCTCGCCGGCGGTTTCTCGTACGGCTGAAGACTCGGTGAGGTCGACCCGGAGGCCGGGGGGTTCGGCGCCTGTTCGGAGCCGCACGCCCCGGTCACTCCGAGCACGCCGGCCAGGGCAAGGCCGGCGATTCTCCTGGTGATCATCAACAGGAGAATCGATCCTCGTTGGCGGTCCAGGCCACGTAGTTCTTCCCGCCGACCGTCACCCGGTGATAGCTCTCACCGCGATAGGTGTACGTCCCGGTGCCCGAGCAGTACCACTTGGCGTTGCCGTTCACGTACGACTTCGTGCCCGACTTGGACCCGTGAGCCAGGTGCTGCAGGCCGTACCAGCGCCAGCGCAGCAGGTTGATCGACACCGTCATCGGGGCCACGTAGGGACAGTCCGTGTCCCCGTGCACCGACGCGAACGCGGCGGATTTGTGCGGGTTGTGGGTGTGACCCCAGCACCCCGACGCCGCGGCGGTGGCGGCCTTGGTGCTCACCCGAGACCCCGACGTCGAGGTCGAGCCCAGCTGCGCCGAGGTCGAACTGCCAGTCTTCGGCACGCGCTGCGGCGAGGCCGACGCCGTCGTGGTCACCAGGCTGGTGGTCATGGCAAGGGCCGCGACAGCGCCGCCGAGACGCGCGAGTTTCCTGCGGTTCATCGTTTCTCCTTGAGGGATGGATGGCGATGCGGGGCTGCAGCGACCGCGTTGCCGTCACCGTAATCGGGCGACGGGTCATCCCTCGATCCAGCGGGTCACAGCCCGGAGAGGACTTCCGCCGGGAACCGTACGCCGGTGAGTTCCTCCGAGGCCGTCCAGAGCTTCTGCGCCAGCTCGACGTCGCTCGCCTGCTGCGACCGCCCGACGAGGGTCGGCACACCGCGCGACTCGCCGCGCCCGCTGGGGCCGACGTAGCTGCCGCCCGGGAGGTCGGCCGTCGCCGCCATCAGCGTGGGCCAGGCTCCCGCCTCGGCGCTCTGCGCGATCAGCTTGGTGACGGCCATGGCCGCCCGGTCCAGACGTGGATGACCGGAGTGGTTCTGCAGATTCGTGGCGGCGAAGCCGGGATGCGCGGCGAGCGCCCTGATCGAGGAGTTCACACCCACCAGCCGTCGCTCGAGTTCCAGCACGAACAGCAGGTTGGCCAGCTTGGACTGCCCGTACGCCGCCCAGCGCCGATACCTCCGGTGCTCCCAGTTGAGGTCGGACAGGTCGAGGCCGTCGCTCATCCGGTGCGCCCCTGAGGACACGACGACGACCCGGTCGGTCACTCGCGGCAGCAGCAGGTTGGTCAGCGCGAAGTGCCCGAGATGGTTCGTGCCGAACTGCAGCTCGAAGCCATCCGCGGTCCGCCCGAACGGGACTGCCATCACGCCGGCATTGTCGATCAGGACGTCGACCGGCTCGTCCCAACGCTCGGCGAACGCGCGGACCGACGCGAGGTCGGCGAGGTCCAACTCGGCCACCTCCACCGCGCCACCGATGCCACCGGCCGCCTGCTCGCCCTTCGCCCGGTTACGCACCGCGATCACGACCCGGGCCCCGGCACCGGCCAGCGCACGGGCGGCCTCGAGCCCGATTCCGCTGCTGCCGCCGGTGATGAGAAAGGTCCGCCCGCTCTGGTCGCCGATCTGCTCCGAGGTCCATGTCATGGGGCAACCGTAGTCGCGCTATCGAAAAGGATCGGGCCGTTCCGGCGGGGTCGGAGACAGCCCGACCGTGTCTCAGGACATCCGAACGTCGACCCCAGCGTCCCGCCACTCCTGGCGGACCTCAGGAAGGCTGTCCGGAGCGACTGCGGCGGTCAGGTCCACCAGCACGGTGGTCGCGAAACCCTCCCTGGCGGCGTCCAGCGCGGTCGCCCGGACGCAGAAGTCGGTCGCGATGCCGCAGACATCGACGGCCTGGATCTCGTGGGCGTGCAGCCAGCCGGCGAGCGTGCTGCCGTCCGCCGCCCTGCCTTCGAAGCCGGAGTACGCGGCCGCGTACTCGCCCTTGTCGAAGACCGCGTCGAAGGCGCGGAACCGCAGCGCGTCGTGGAACTCCGCACCGCCGGTACCGCGGACGCAGTGAGCCGGCCAGGAGTCGACGAAGTCGGGCTGCTCGGCGAAGTGCTCGCCCGGGTCGACGTGGTGGTCGCGGGTGGCCAGGACGGCGGCGTACGGGTGGTGACCCGACTCCAGCAGCCGGCTGATCCGCGCCGCGACGTCCGCTCCGCCGGCGACGGCCAGCGAGCCTCCTTCGCAGAAGTCCCGCTGAACATCGACGACGAGCAGGGCTCGGCGGACACCGGAAACGGGTCCTGGGTGTTCCCGCGGATCAGTGGACATGCTCGGTCTCCAGATAGGTCGTGGCGATCACCGGCTCGCCCCGGGACAGCTTCGTCGCGTCCATCGGCAGCTCGGCGCGACTGCGCAGATGGCGGTCCCGCGCCTCGGCCAGCGAGCCGCCGTGGACCGTCTCGCCATCGTGGACCAACGGCACGAGCAGCTCACGATCGTCGAAATCACCCCCGGTCGGGCGCTCGATGGCGATCACCTCGGCCGTGGCGACGCCCTCCTCGAGGCGGCGCAGGGCCACTTTGCGGCCGCCGATGCTCGCCTTGTCCTGGCTCTTCTTCGCCACCGGCCGCAGCGGAGCATCACGATCGGTGGAGGTCGACCGGCTGACCAGCTTGTAGACGAAGCCGCAGGTGGGGTGGCCGCTGCCGGTCACCAGCGAGGTGCCGACCCCGTATCCGTCGACCGGCGCGCTGGCCAGCGACGCGATCTGCCACTCGTCGAGATCGCTGGTGACGATGATCTTGGTGTCTCGGGCGCCGAGCGAGTCCAGCAGCTCGCGGACCCTGGCCGCGATCAGACCGAGGTCGCCCGAGTCCAGCCGGACCGCACCGAGGCGGCCCCCCGTCAGCTCCACACCGACCCGGACCGCCTCCATCACGTCGTAGGTGTCGACCAACAGGGTGGTGTCCTCGCCCAGCGCAGCCAGCTGGGCGGCGAACGCGTCCCGCTCGCTGTCGTGCAGCAAGGTGAACGAGTGTGCCGCGGTGCCGGTCGTCGGTATACCGAAGCGCCGGCCCGCCTCCAGGTTGGAGGTGGCGCGGAACCCGGCAACGTATGCGGCCCGGGCGGCGGCCACCGCCGACTGCTCGTGCGTGCGTCGCGAACCCATTTCGATGCACGGCCGATCGCCGGCGGCCACGGTCATCCGCGAGGCGGCCGAGGCGATGGCCGAGTCGTGGTTGTAGATGCTGAGCAGCACCGTCTCCAGCAGGACGCTCTCGGCGAACGTACCTTCGACGACCAGCACGGGGGAGCCGGGGAAGTAGATCTCACCCTCCGGATAGCCCCAGACGTTTCCGGAGAACCGGTAGCCGGCCAGCCAGTCCAGGGTGTCCTGGTCGACCACCCGGTGCTCGGCGAGGTGGTCGATGGTGTCCGCGTCGAACCGGAACTCCTCGATCGCCTGCAACGCCCGGCCGACACCGGCGACCACCCCGTAGCGCCGCCCGTCCGGCAGCCGGCGGGCGAACAGCTCGAAGACGCATTGTCGGTCGGCCGTACCGGCTCGGCGGGCGCCCTCGAGCATGGTGAGCTCGTAGTGATCGGTGAGCAACGCGGTGGTCACCCTGCCACCCTAGGGTGGGCCGTCGCGCCCGCGCCGAGCGACCGCGGAGGCTGCCGAACGGCCGTCGGCCTCCGTGCGGGCGAGCCGGGACGCGGTCTCTTTGCCACAATGGTCGCCGTGTCCGACAGCGATAGCGGCAGCGTGACCCCGGCTGGGGGGACCGCCGTCGTCGAACGTCCGGTCGAGGACCAGCTGACCCAGACGCCGTGGGTGACCATCGTCTGGGACGACCCGGTGAACCTGATGTCGTACGTGACCCATGTGTTCCAGAGCTATTTCGGGTATGCCAAGTCCAAGGCGCACAAGCTGATGCTGCAGGTGCATCTGGAGGGCAAGGCGATCGTCTCCAGCGGCACCCGCGAGGAGATGGAGCGCGACGTGAAGGCCATGCACGAGTACGGACTGTGGGCGACTCTGGACAAGAGCGACGGCTGAGGTGAAGAAGTTCAAGCGGCGTGGAGCCGTGGTCAGCAGTCACCTCAGCGAGTACGAGGTGTCACTGCTGACCAATCTCGTCGACCAGCTGATCGGCATGGTTGCGCCGGAGGAGGGTGACCCGGCGCCCGACGCCGATCCGTTCGAGGCGCTGGCTCGCGACCTGCAGAACAACGCCCACCCGCCGGAGGATCCGGTGCTGCGCCGGCTGTTCCCCGACGCCTATCCCGGCGACCCGGAGGCCTCCGCCGACTTCCGGCGCTTCACCCAGCGCGAGTTGAGCGCGAAGAAGGTCGACGAGGCGCTGGCCGTTCGGGCCGGCCTGGAGCAGACCGAGCGCGGCTCGTACGAGTTGCGGATTCCGGTCGAGGAAGCGGACGCGTGGCTGCGCACCCTGACCAGTCTCCGGCTCGCGGTCGCGGTCCGGCTCGGGATCACCGATGCCGACAGCGCCGACGAACTGTCTGGTCTGCCCGACGACGATCCACGGGCGTTCATGGCGAGCGTGTATGACTGGCTCGGCTTCGCCGAGGAGACCCTCATCTCCGCCCTCTGAGCGCGTCTGTGGGTGCTGGGTTTCCTCCGTCTTGCGCTGGGCGCCTTTGGTGTGGGGTTTCCTCCGTCTTGCGTTGGGCGCCTCTGGTGTGGGGTCTCCTCCGTCTTGCGTTGGGCGCCTCTGGTGTGGGGTCTCCTCCGTCTTGCGTTGGGCGCCTCTGGTGCTGGGTTTCCTCCGTCTTGCGCTGGGCGCCTTTGGTGTGGGGTCTCCTCCGTCTTGCGTTGGGCCCGCTCTGGTGCGGGGTTCGTTTTGCTGGGGCTGGGTGGCTGTTGGGGCTTGGGTCGTTGCTGGTGCTGGGCCGCTCTCTCATGCTGAGCGGCGCTCTCATGCTGGCCCCTGCCTCGGGGCCCTTGCCTCGGGGCTCTTGCCTTCGGGCGCTTTGCCTTGGCCCTTTGCGTCGCGGGCTGTTTCGCGACCCTCCTCGCGCTGACCCTCACCCTCTGAGCTCCTCCTTCCCGAGTGTGCGGAAACGCCAGGCTCCCACCGGTGTGCTGCTGTCGTTCGAGCGCAGGTCCAACGGGACGGACCCGGTCGATCGCCAGGCAGGTGAGATCGAATGCTGGCAGGTGCCGACATTCACTGTTGCCGGTTGGGCGCTGACGAGCTCTCCCGGGTTGGGCTGGATGAGGGTGGTTGGGGCTTGGGCGGGCGGATTGGGAGCGCTGGTCAGCGCTCGAGGTCAAGGCTTGGCGCTGATGAGCGGGTCGGTGCGAGGTGGGGCGCTGACGAGAGCTCCCGGGTTTGGCTGGATGCGGCTGATCGGGGTTTCGGTGGGCGGATCGGGAGCGCTGGCAGCGCCCGAGCGGGGGTCCGGTCCGGCGCCGATGTCGGCCGGCGAGGTGTGACACGGCGTCGACCGGTGCGTCGGGCCTCAAACAGGAGGGCTCGCCCGACCTTACTGATCTGGCCAATGTGCGACACGAGTTTGCGGCCGGTTGTCGGCCTGGGCACTGACGAGCGCTCCCGGGTTGGGCCGATCAGGGCTGGGTGGGGTTCTGGTGGGCGGATCGGGAGCGCTGGTCAGCGCTCGGGTTCAAGCTTGGCGCCGGTGAGCGCATCGGTGCGGGGCGGGGCGCAGACGAACGCTCCCCGGGTTTGGCTGGGTGGGGTTCTGGTGGGCGGATCGGGAGCGCTGGTCAGCGCGCTCGGTGGGGTCGGGTCCGCCGGCCATGTAGGCGGCGGGGTGTGACGCGGCGTCGACCGGTGCGTCCGGCCTCAGATAGGAGGGCTCGCCCGACCTTGCTGATCTAGCCGGTGCGACGCGAGTTTGCCGCCAGTTGTCGGACTAGGCGCTGACCAGCGCTCCCGGGTTGGCCAATCGGGGCGCGTTGGGGCTTGAGCGGGCGGATTGGGAGCGCTGGTCAGCGCTCCGGATCAAGGCTTGGCGCCGATGAGCGGGTCGGGGTGACGTGGTGCGGGGTGGCGTGCTGACGAACGCTCCCGGGTTTGGCTGGGTGGGGTTCTGGCGGATCGGGCGCGCTGGTCAGCGCTCGTGGGGGTCAGGTTCGGCGTGATCAGCGAGGTCGGGGTGACGTGGTGTGG
>DASTGF010000430.1:0-10890 GCA_035719255.1 Microlunatus sp.
ACGAAGTTCCACGGCTGTGAGTTGCCTGCGGATGGGGCCCTCCAACCAGCCTCAAGAACGCGCTGGAGGTCGGCTTCGGCAATCGGCTGCTCGGTGTACTCGCGCACGTTGCGACGCGCGCGGATGGCATCCCAGGTTTCCATGCCTCAGTTCTACGCCTCTGTCGAGTTCGTTAGTTGGTATGGGGAGGCTGAGGCCTCGCTCGCAAATGGTCGTGGGTTGCCGGGCAGGCTTTCGGCTGTCCGGTAGAGCCACAGTTGCGGGAGGCCTCAGTGAGAAACGATCGTACGTTCGTCGGGTTGGATGTGCACGCCTGGTCGGTGACCGGGCACGCGTTGGACGCGGAGACGGGTGAGGTCTGGCAGCGGAAGCTGACCCCGGATCCGGCCGAGACGCTGGCCTGGGTGTCGACGCTGCCGGGGCCGGTGAAGGTCGGTTACGAGGCCGGTCCGACCGGCTACCACCTGTACCGGTTCCTGAATGATCATGGCGTGTCGTGTGTGGTGGGTGCGCCGTCGAAGTTGCAGCGTCCGCACGGTGACCGGGTGAAGACCGATGCCCGCGACGCGGAGCTGCTGGCCCGGTTGCTAAAGCTGCACGAGTTCGCCGAGGTTGTCGTGCCGAGCATCGAGCAGGAAGCCGCCCGGGATCTGGTCCGGGCCCGCGAGGATGTTCGCGGTGATCTGATGCGGGCCCGGCACCGGCTGTCGAAACTGCTGTTGCGGCAAGGGATCCTCTTCACCGGCGGCAACGCCTGGACCGGGGTCCACGATGCTTGGCTCCGCGGGCAGCGGTTCGACCAGCCCGGCCGGCAGACCGCCTACGACACCGCCTACGAGACGGTGGTGTTGACCACGGACCGGCGGGACCGGCTCGATGCCGCGATCACCGCGATGGCTGCCGACTCCAGCTACACCGATGTCGTGCATCGGCTCGGTTGTCTGCGTGGCATCTCGACCCTGACCGGGTTTGGGTTGGCGGTCGAGATCGGTGACTGGACCCGGTTCACCGGGTCCACGATCGGCGCGTTCGTTGGGCTGGTGCCCACCGAACACTCCTCCGGCGGCTCGCGCTCCCAGGGGTCGATCACCAAGACCGGGAATGGCCACGCCCGGCGGCTGCTGGTCGAGGCCGCCTGGCACCACGCCAAGCCCTACCGGAGCCCCGGCAAGGTGATGCGGCACCGTTGGGAGCAGGCCCCAGCCGAGGCCCGGCTCCGCGGCCACGAAGGCAACCGGCGGCTGAACCAGCGCTGGCAGCTGTTCACTGCGCGGAAGAAGAAGCCGGTCATCGCCAACGTAGCCGTGGCCCGCGAGCTGGCGGGCTGGGCGTGGTCGCTGGCGGTCATGGAGTAGCCCTCATTCCCACAAGCCTTTTCCTCACCCGTCGCCGGGCTTTGGTTGCCGCGCGAGGAACGATCCGCGAACGAACTATGAACAACCATTCCATGATCAACATGGTGGCCACGTTCGCCGTTAGACCAGCGATCCGTTCCAGCCGAACAGCCCGTCCTGCGGTAACCAATCCGACTCACAGCGAATATCAGTCAGACCGCGCGTCGCCTAGACACGCCAACCAAAGACAAAGACGCCACGAGGAAAAGAAGCGGCCGGCCTCCCACCCCACCAGATGGGAGGCCGGCCCACCCATGCCCACTTGACAACCAGCCCGACATATCAGTTCGTCGTCAGTGTCCACCACCGGCGTACAGCATCGAAGTATGGCAACGATCGCGCAACTCGATGCGTCCACGGTCGTCCACCGGTGGTTTGCCAGGCGCGAGCACCACCCGGCTGGCGACAATGCTGCCCCTTTGCAGTCAGGGGGGTTATGGTTCCGGTCCTCATGGCTGCACCTCGGTCGAAGGTCGATGGGGCTCGAGGAGCCGGGCTGCAGCGCCGGGTGAAACCTCAACGGCAGTGACGCTCTCCGACGGAGAGCTCTATGCGCCAACAAGCCACGCCCGGCATGCCGCAGCCAGCAAGGCACTCGTCAGCGCGCGGGGCCTGCGTTCTCCGGGCGGTCAGAGGAGGGACGATTCGGGCGCTCCGCGACGCGATCAGCGCTGGGATCCACGACCCCAGCAGCGGGCTCGATGCCTCGGGGGTCGTCGGTCCGGTCCTGGTAGTCCGGGTCCAGCTCCGCCGCCTTCCGCTGGAGACGTTCGGCCTCGGCACGTTGCCGGTCGGCCTCCATTGAGCTCACCTGGGCCTCCCGCTGGGCATCCGCAGCGCGAAGCTCCGCCTCAGCCCGTGCACGGCGAGCCGCCGCCTCCCTCTCGTCCGCGGCAGCCTGCGCCGACTCGGCCTGCGCACTCAGTCGGCGAGCTTCTTCGCGGTGGTCGCGGGCCTGGGCCAGCCGGCGCTCGTTCCCCCCGCCTCGCCGGCGCAGCACCAGAACCAGCGCAGCGATGATCAGCAGAACCACGACCACGATGACCACAATGACGATCCAGTTCATGACATCCTCCTCAAGCGCACTTACCCCCAGCCCTCGGCCGGAAACCTGCGCCTTCGGTCGCGGACAGGTTTACGACCTCTGGGGTCGAGTAGGCGTGTCGGGGTATGTGCTCAGCGCAGCTGCAGTTGATGCTGCCGAGTTGGGTCTGAAGTCGTTCGATGAGTTGTTCGTGCCGGCTGACCTCGCTGTTCCAGCCGCGCCTGTTCGGCGCCGTCGCGGAGGGTGTGGTCGTCGGCGAGTTGATCGTGGAGTGCATCAGCGAACTCAGGGGCTGGAACGTAGTTGTCGCGGCGTTCGCACATGTTGGCTAGGGCAGGCTCGGCGGCGAGGTCGGCTTTCGAGGGCAGCACGAGTCGATCGTTGACGATGTGGGGGGCCGGGGCGGCCCTTGCCGATCGCTTCGTCGTAGGCGGCTCGCATGGTGGGTGAGGCGAGGGTGCGTAGATTTCGGCGGTGACGTGACGACGAGAGCCATCAGGGCCTGCAGGCTCATGCCGGCGGCGTTGGCGAGGGTGGTGGCGTAAGTGCGCAGTTGGTGTTGGGACGACCGGCAGCGGCTGTTCGTCGGGCCCGGTTAGTCCCGCGACAGCGGGCCATGTCGGACCGCGCCGTCGCCGAGCACCATCGCGACCTCTTCCCGGTCCCGCAGCCGTAGCCCGATCGCCTGGGTGACAGGTGCCGCATCCGCACGGTCTCCATGCGCTGGTCCTGCGCGAACGCGACGATACGATAGCCGACGGCCAGGCCCTGGGACAAGATCACCGACAGGGCGGCCTCGGCCGCGCGGGTCAGATCCCGGTCGGGCAGATGCGCGATCAACGCGGCCAGCTCGTCGATCACGATGAACACTGTCGGATCATCGACCGACTGCACATGCTCACGGGTGCGGCAGGCCAGCCGTTCCGCGCGGGCCTGCAGATCCCTGGCATCTTCCTCGAGCAGGGCCACCGCGGTCTCGGTGGCCTGGGCGTAGCGAGTGAACAGCGGCTTGCCCATGGGCAGTTCCATGCCGCCCTTCAGATCGATCCCGTGTAGCTGCACGAGTCCGGCCTCGTACTGCGGGCCGAGGGCGAACAACAGGCACAGGGCGCGGCATCATCGCGACGCCGTCGCTCGCATCTGCAGCAAGGTGGAACGCCTAGTGGAGGAACTTGCCGCCGGCATCGCGTGCCACCTCGCCGGCCTACGGAATTCGTCTGGAGCAACGTTCGACAGGCCTCGAAAAGCACGTCACCCCCATGTAGCGTGCCTGCTCACAAGGCTCTGGGTCGACTGGTCGCAGCCGCGAACTCACGTTCGCACGGCGCACCCGGCCGGCAAGCCTGTCCGGTTGTCGTCGGGCGCCCCGGGTCTTCCCACACCGGGACACCTGGGTCGGCCCCAGTCCTCTAGTCCGTATGTGGAGTTGGTACTGATGGTGAGGCGCCCTCAGTCGGCGTCGCGCGGGAAGGTCGGCCCCGCTTTGGCAATGGACCGGTCAATCTCGGCAACCGCCCAGCGTCTGCCAGAGCATGTCGCAGGAGCACCTCGACTTGCGCGTTGAGGCTGCGGAACTCGTCGTTGGCCCAGCGCATCAACGCATCGTGGACGGCTGGGTCGAGACGCAGTAGTACCTGCCGCCGGCTGGTCACGGAAGTCTTGTCACGTATACAGGGAGCCGGCGTTGACGACCGGGGTCGGCGGTTGATCACCGCAGAGGACCACGAGGAGATTGCTTACCATGCTGGCCTTGCGCTCCTCGTCCAGCTCGACCACCTCGTTGGCGGCGAGGCGGTTGAGGGCGAGCTCCACCATACCGACCGCACCCTCGACAATCCTGCTCCGCGCCGCTACAACGGCATTCGCCTGCTGCCGGCGCAGCATCGCCTGCGCGATTTCCTGGGCGTAAGCAAGATGCGAGATCCGGACTTCGACGACTTCGACACCGGCAAGCGAGACCCGTTCGGCAACTTCATGGGCCAGCTCGGCGGCCACGAGGTCGATCGATCCGCGCAACGATATGTCGCTCCCCTCGGCATCGTCGTAGGGGTGTGTGGTTGCGACGTGCCGCAACGCCGACTCCGCCTGCACGGTCACGAAGTCCTGGTAGTTGTCGACGGCATAGGTCGAGCGTGCCGTGTCGGCGACCTGCCAGACCACGATCGCGGCGATGTCGACTGGGTTTCCATCGGAGTCGTTGACCTTGAGTCGGTTCGTCTCGAAGTTGCGTACCCGGACGCTGACCCGACGCCGTCTCGTTAGCGGCAACACCCACCAGAAGCCTGGCCGGCTCACAGTGCCGACGTAGGTGCCGAAGAACTGGACTACCGAAGTCTGACCCGGCGGGATGATCACCAGTGATGTGACGACCAGCGCGAACACCAACGCCGGGAGCCACAGCCATTCCGTGTGGTCACCGAGCAGAACCACTCCCGCAGAACTGCAGATCGCAAGGAGTATGACGCCGAACCAGCCACTGAGGGCCAGCGCGGGCCGTTGAGTGATGTCGACCCGAGCGCCCTGGTGGCCAACGGGTGCGGTGGTGCTAGGTGACGGGGTACCGCGCATGACCGGCTCCTGACCGAAAAGTGATATCAGAAAGATAGCACTTTTGACTCAATGCTCCAGCCGCTCCTCGCCACGGTGCGCTCGGCCTCCACAATGGTCCGGCTCACCCGGCTCACCCAGCTCCCGGGACGGGTCTGGACGGCAGCGGCGTTGAGCCCGGCCATGACCACGTCCTGGGCGGCCAGGGTGTCGAGGTCAGTGATCGCACGCAGCTGATACAGGCCTCCCGACGCTGGCGGACGAGCCTTCCAAGCCTTCGCAACGAGAAGATCAGCGAAGCCGCGTATCGGAGTAAGCGTCACCGTGCGTGCAACGCTGCTCTGCCCTTTGAGCAGTCCGCGACGCGCGTGCCAAACGATCTCGAACCCGAGATTCGGACTCGCAGAAGGCTGGCGGCCGGCTTCCACGAAAAAGCTCCAGCCGTCAGTTCCGTCGAACGGGTGTCAGTTAGCGTAGCCGCTGCCGTTGCAGGTTCGGCAGGTCAATTTGCCAGTGCCGCCACAGACGTTGTGACGGACCATGCCCCCGCTGCCGTCGGACACCAGCCCGCCGGAGCATTGGTAGCAGTTCTCCACCTTTGCGCCATGGCAGCCGGCGCACGTTTGGCGCTTGACGCCCTCGAACCGCCCCGAGTTGCCCTGGTAGGGCTCGCGGGATCCGCCACCGCCGCCTCTCGTCCATTCGGTAGTGCGACGCCGGGGCCTGAGGGCCTTGAATTTCGGACGGACCTTCACCAGGTAAAACACGGCGAAGAACGGCCCCGTGAACGTGATGGTGCAAACCGCCGCGGCGATTGCCCACGGTTTCTTGCGGAGGCCCGCATTACTGTAGGTCGTGGCCCTGTGCAGGAGCGCGGCCAGCGCCACCGGGATCGCAATGAAGAGCAGCGCGGCGTAGACATCCCACCCGCCATGGGTGAAGATGGGGCCTTGGCTCGGTTGGCTCATGATTGTATGCCTTTCTGGCGACGACTCGCGGCCAACCGGCGGCGAATACGATGGTCGCAGCTCATAAACCCGGCAATCTCAACATCGTCGTCACGTTGTCCACGAAGTCTGAAAACGATCAGTTGAGACACTGCGGCGTAACGTGAACGTCATCTCCCGCGGCCCATTGTGGTTAACGCGAGGTCGTCTCGGAGCATGCCCTGTCCTGTGCCGAACGGCGGACCAGGACATGACGTGCCGTTACCATCCGGTCAAGATCTATGACAAAGGAAGTGTCGGTTAAGCGGGGCCGGTCGTCGGGGTTGCAGTGCTCTGCCGCTTCCATGTCAGGGAAATCTCGAGGCGGCCGTGGTGTTCGACTTCGCCAAAGACAACGCCTGCTGCGGCAGGTAGATCGAGCGATAAGGACATTGAAATCTCGTCGAACGACCACCCTTGGGGCCTGTTGTGTGTCTAGTTGCCGAATCTCCTGAGCCATAAGCCCTGTGACTTCTCGCATCGCTTCACCAAGATCCTTGGCGCGGTCTTGCGAGTTTTCTCGGCAATCCCATCTCCGGCGCCGTACTCGATGATGTCGCCCATCCTCGAGTCGAGGGACCACCCTCAACCTTCACGTCCATATGCGCAGCGTAGGGACATGCCGAGTGAAATCTCGTCCATGTAGATGGTCATTGTGGAAGCGTCACGCTTCGTAACTTGTTGACATCACCGACGAGCGGGCCGTGCCGCACCCGACGAAAGCCGCGAGGACGGGAGCCCTGCCGCTGAGAGGACGGGAGCGTTGCCGCTGAGCTGCCCCGGCCCCTCCGGAGCAGCAGAAAGGTTGCAAAGTCCGCAGCCGGCAGAGCAGACAGCGCTCCTTCGAGCTGGACGGGTGCCTTGGCGGACAACGTGTTCAATCCTCCTGTCACGTGGTCAACGGTAGCCACGGTGGCCGGCGAGAGACACGAGCCGGACACGAGACGTCGCCAGGAGTGGTCGACGACGGCAAGCAACGAGACCTCGCGAGACCCCTTGTAGCGAGACCGGACAAGCGTAGGCGGTCCGATTCGCGCTCAGGACCGAGCGACACTGATGCTGCACAGATCGGTCTGATAAGGCAGCAGGATGCCGGTCGACCACTGGGGGATAGGCTGATCCAGCCAGGGGCCGGACGCCGCCTGTTCGAGCGTGCGCCCGACGCAGCTCAGGCGTTTCGAGGCGTTGTGATCACAAGGGAAGTCGACCGTCGGGTGCCGACGCTGCGAGGCGCTCCTCTTGTCGGCGCGGCCCTGGATCTGCGTCGCGACTACCTGGGAACCTTGTTGCGTGCCGCCCGGGATGTCGGTGATGTAGCGCGCATCTACGCCGGACCGCCTGGATGGCGCGTCGCGTTCTACAGCGTCTCGACTCCCGAGTTGGTGCTGGAGATCTTGGGGCAGCCCGATCGGTACACGAAGGGCAACCAGTTCTATGCCGAGGTGCGTACGGCGCTGGGCAATGGAATGCTGACCAGCGAGGGCGACGACTGGCACCGGCAACGTCGCTTCCTCGCTCCGGTGTTCACACCCAAGCGGATTTCGACAACCTACGCCGACATCATGGTGGACGAGGCGCAACAGCTGGTCCGGCGCTGGAACAGGGTCGCCGCCACCGGCGGAGGGGTGGACGTCCACGGCGAGATGGTCGATCTGACGTCCCGGATCATCGGCCGGGTCCTGTTCGGCGCCGACATGTCGGCCGCTGTGCCAGAAATCGCGAAGTTCAGGTTCGTCAGCGACTCCATTCTCCGGCGCGGGTTCAGCCCGCGGCCGACGCCGATGTGGGTGCCGACCAGAGCCAACCGACGACTCAGGTCAGGACTGGCGGGCTTGCGTGCCGTCGTCGACGGCGTCATCGCCGAGCGCCGCCGCAGGCCCGACCCGGTACGGACGCAAGACCTGCTCGGCCTGCTGTTGACCGCTCGTGACGGCGGCAACAGTCGGGATCGATTGAGCGACGCTGAGATCGCGGACCAGGTGTTGATCTTCCTGCTTGCCGGTCACGACACGACCGCGTCCACCCTCGCCTGCCTGCTCGTGGAGTTGGCTCGTGCACCGGAGTGGCAGCACACCCTCCGGGACGAACTCGACCAGGTGCTGGCCGATCGAGTCGTCACCGCCGGCGACCTGGCTGCACTCCCGTGGACCGGCCGAGCCGTGCGGGAGGCGATGCGGCTCTATCCGGCCGCCCACAGCATCGGCCGCAGCAACACCCACGAGGAGATGCTGAACGGCTACCGCATCCCGGCTGGGTCAGCCGTCGTGGTGTCGCCCTGGACGATTCACCGATCGCCCAAGATCTGGGCTGATCCACAGACGTTCGATCCCCAGCGGTTCGACCTGCCGACCGGGCAGGTGCCCGGCGGTCACAAGTACGCCTGGTTCCCTTTCGGGGCCGGTCCCCACGCCTGCATCGGCATGCAGTTGGCCATGCTCGAGACGTCTATCGTGTTGGCCACCATCCTGCAGACCTATCGCCTATCGACGTCCCTCATGTCGATTCCCCTCCAGGCGGCGATCAGCCTTCATCCCGCCGACCCCCTCCCGGTCCGGATCCAGCTGAGAAGTCACGCCTCCTGAGAGTCGCAGGCCGGCGATCGTTCATGAGCCGCTGCCTCTGGAGGCGCTCCCGGCCGTGGGTTGGCTGTCTGCCACAAGCCGCTCGTGGTGGTAGCGACAAGCCGCTCGTGGTGGTCGCGACTCAGCTGCTGATTCCGCCGGTTGGAATGACCAGCCCCCGGATCTGGAACTCTTCGATCTCTTGGCTTACGGGTTCGAATCCGCCGGTGTCGCCGGCCAGTTCGGCGATCAGGGGCGCGACGAGTTCACGGTTGTATCGGTCGAAGTCGTCTCGGGACCTCCACACCTCGATGACTTCGAAGCCGTCTTCGATGGCTCGGCCGACGTGCAGGAGGAGCCCGTCGACGTCAGTTCCGGTGCGGGCGAGGAGGGCGGTGTGGATCGCGTCGTACATCGCGACCGGTGCGGGGACCCGGGTGATGATTCCGTATGCCATGGTGCTGCTCCTGAGTTGTGTGCCGGCGTGGCGAACCGTCCGGGCAACGGACTGGATCACGTCTTGTGGACCGGCTGCGATCGGGTCTGGCTGATGCGGCCGGCGAGTTCGGGGAGACCGCCACCGGCGAGCTGAGGCAGGGCTGCTGGGCGGCCGGCGAGGGCGAGCAAGAGGCTGCCGATCGGGCCGCGGACGACTGGGCCTGTTCCGGCAGACCAATCGGTGTCGGTTGCGCGGAAGGAAAGGCCGCGGAACCGGCGCTGTGTCGACGAGGGCCACCGTAGGCGCCATAGGTTCTCGGCCGCCGCCGAACCGGCAGTGGGGGAGAACAGGAGCGTCTTGTCCAGAGGGATGGCGATGTCCTGCCCGTGGACCAAGACGTCGAACAGGATGTTCCGGTAGTTGGTGACCGCGGGGATGTCCCGCGAGCCGGCATTCTCTCCGAGCTCGGCGGTGATGACGCTGGTTGGGAGTGTCGCATGCCGAACAGCCAGGTCGTGGTTGAGGCGATCGAAGTTCCCGCGAGCCCGCACCCCCTCTCGGATCATGACCCGAACCGGCGGCGATGACGTGCCCAGAGCAAGGTGTGCGGCCACGTCGCGTACCCGCCAGCGGGTGCAGAGCGAGGGTTGCTCCCACTCCTGGCCCGTGAGGCCCTCCAGCAGACCCGCAATCGCGAGCCGATGGTCCTCGATCAGCTGCCAGCTGTCCTCAGGCCCCATCGTGGCCACCTCATCTAATATCAGCGTCGAACACGTAAACTTCCCTGACCAATACTGTCAGGATTCCTGACTATCGTCAAGGGAGGACCATGTCGGAGGAGAGCAGCAGAGAACACCTCAACCTCGGCGTTCTCCTCTTCATCCCGTACCGTGCGATGGAGGCTCGGGTCTTCGAGGGTCTCGCGCGACAGGGGTTCGAGGACATCACGGTGGCCCGTGGTCGCATCTTCCAACGCATCAGCCCTGAGGGAAGCCGTCTCACCGACCTCGCCGAGCAGGCCCAGGTCACCAAGCAGGCCGCGAGCGGCCTGGTGGAGGAACTCGAACGCACTGGCTACGTCACCCGCGTCCCAGATCCCAGCGATGCGCGAGCCCGTCTGATCAAGGTATCTCCCCGCGGTGCCGACGCGATCGAAGCGGCCGCAGCCATCGTTGCCGAGGTGGAAGGCGAGTGGATACGGCACCTCGGCGCTCATCGCGTGACCCAACTCCGCCGCCTTCTCGAGGACCTCCGGGACCTCACCGATCCCTACACGTAGCGATCCGGAGCTCAGGGGTGCCTTGCAGCTATGGACCAGAGGTCGCCACCGTCGGTGTTGGTGGACGCGACGAGCGCGACCACAGTGTCTCCTGCACGAGGTCATGAGGGCCTGGTGGAGCGGGGCCGACCGGCACGATGAAGCCCGGCTGCCGGCGGACAGCGCGTGACTACTGGATGGTCGAATTGGTGAACGTCGGGGCGCCGTTGCCCAGGTAGAAGATGCCGGGATAGTTCTCGAAGTGCTGGTCGGTCGGCTGCCCGCTCGGCGCGTAGGTGTTGTTCTTGCTGATCGAACTGTCGATGATCAGATGGCCGGTTCTGTCGTTGCTCACGTAGAAGATCGCGCTGCCACCCGCCTTGGCCGAGTTGCGCTCGATATCGGAGCCGGCGATCTTCAGGTCGTAGCTCGCGCCGTCGGTGTAGATGGCACCGCCGCTCCCTCCGCCCGGCGTGCCCGGCTTCGGCGGGTTCGCACAGCATCCGATCGCGCTGTTGTCGGTGATCAGGCTGTTCACCACCGTGATCGGAGTGCGCAGCCCGCTGATCGCGCCCCCGTTGGAGCAGCTGTTCCCCTGCCCGGCAGCACCGCCGAACGTGCTCTGCACGATCGCGACCGGGTCCTGATTCCGGGCGGCCT
>DASTGF010000431.1:0-8586 GCA_035719255.1 Microlunatus sp.
ACGTACGAGGCCGCGGTGATGGCCTCGTCCATGGAGATCATCGCGTCGAGCACGTGGTAGGCCAGAGCGCCCCGCGCTCGGTGCGGCCGGTCCTCCCGGATCGCGCGGGCCAGGTCGAGTACGCCGGTGCCCCGGGAGGACTTCTGGGTGGTCGTGGCGACGACCGCCGGCTCCTCGTCGTCGCGCCGCTGCAGCGCGATCTCGCCGTCGAACATGTTCGGGTCGGGCAACACCATGGTCGCCTCGGTTCCGGTGACCTCGAGCAGGGTCCGGCGGCGCGGCGAGTCGAACGAGAAGATCATCGTCGCCGACTGACCGGACTCGAAGCGCGCGGCGGCGCTGACGTGACTCGGCACCGTGACGGCGAACTCCTCCCCTGCCTTGGGCCCCGAGCCGATCACCCGGGTCTCCCGGGACTTGGAGCCGATGGCAGCAACCGACGCGATCGGGCCGAAGGTCTGCACCAGCGCGGTCAGGTAGTACGGGCCGATGTCGAACAACGGGCCCGCACCCTCCTGGAACAAGAAGGCGGGATTTGGGTGCCACGACTCCGGTCCCGGGGACTGCATCAGCACCAGCGCGGTGAGCGGCGTACCGATCTCGCCGCTGTCGATCAGCCGGCGGGCCTCCTGCAGCCCACTACCGAGGAAGGTGTCCGGCGCGCAGCCGACCCGCAGCCCCGCCGCCTCAGCCTCCTCGAGCAGCGCCTTCGCGCTCACCCGATCCAGCGCGAGCGGCTTCTCGTTCCAGACGTGCTTCCCCGCCCGGATCACCTGGAGAGCGACCTCTGCGTGGGCGGCCGGGATGGTCAGATTCACCACGATCTCGACGTCGGGATGCTCCAGAACCACCTCGGGACCGCCGGAGACCGCAACACCGTGCTTCTCCGCCTTCGCCCTGGCAGCCTCCGGGAACAGATCACCGATCGCCACCACGGAGGTGTCGGGGAAGCTGTTGAGGTTCTCCAGGTACGTGTCGCTGATCACCCCGGCACCGATGAAGCCGATGCCGACCGGGCCGGTCTTGGTCGCGCTCACGCGGCATCACCCTTCAGCAGGTAGTCGCGGCTGGCCCGGACGGCCTCCAGCCGGTCGCCCAAGCTGTCGTCCAACTCGACCACGACCAGGGCGTTCGGCGCGGTGGCGATGTAATCCCAGACGGGTACGATGCCCGATCCGACGGCCACCTGGTTCTTGTTGTCCCGGGTGCCGTCGCCGTCTTTGATGTGGAGGGCGACGACCCGGTCGCCGAGCCGCTTGAGCAGCGCCGGGACGTCGGCGCCGCCGACGTAGGCCCAGTAGGTGTCGACCTCCAGAACCACCTCGGGCGCCAGGTGGTCGGCGAGCACGTCCAGACCGGTCCTGCCGTCGAAGTCGGTCTCGACCTCGAACCAGTGGTTGTGGTAGCCGACGGTCAGTCCGCGGCTGGCGGCCTTCTCCGCGGCCGCGTTGAGCTGCTCGGCGATCCCCGCGATGCCCTCGACGGTCTTCCACCGCTCCGGGTCGACCATCGGGTCGATGACGGTCTTGATGCCGAGTTCGGCGGCCAGGTCGAGGATGGCGTCGACATCGCCGCGCAGCAGACCGACGTGCGCGGTGGGCGCGGTCAGCCCGTGCTTGGCGAGCCCGGTCCGCAGCCCGTCGGCGAAGTTGTCGAATCCGAAGGGCTCGACCTGGGTGAAGCCGAATCCGGCGATCGTGGCCAGGGTGCCGTCGAAGTCCTCCGCGAGCGCCTCGCGGACGGTGTAGAGCTGGACAGACAGGTTGGGCGCGGGCATGGAACTCCTCGTCGAGAGCGTTGGATGACGGTCGATCGCGCGACTGAAGCGATCCAAGCCCCCACTCTACGGGCCCTCGGTCGCGCCCTCACGAGGGGCGGGCAGGTCCGTCCCGGCGATCTCGCGGGCGAGCAGGGTCGCCCCGGCGGCAGCCGCGGGGAACACCACGACGGCCAGGAACGGCACGGCCAGCAGGGCGAACGTCGGCGCGCCGAATCCCCACACGTGAAGCCGCCGCCGGCGCATCGCCGTACGCCGTTCGGCCACGGTGAGCAGCCCCCGCCGTTCGAACGGACCGCCGAGCAGCTCGATGACCAGCAGCCAGCCGCCGAACATCGCGCCCAGCACGGGCACCACCGTCTGGCCGACGACCGGAAGGAAGCCGGCCAGAAACAGCGGGATGGCGCCCAGCGCGCTCACCGCGATCAGCCCCAGCGACTGCCGGATGGCGCGGCCGATGCCGCGGACCAGCGGTTCCTCGTGGGAGGGGGCCGGGCCGAACTCTCGCTCGACGTACTCGGAGATCTTGTCATAGATCGGACCGCCGATGGCCAGCGTGATGGCGGAGAAGGTGACCACCATCAGCAGGGCGGAGGCTCCGACCAGAGCGACCCCGATCGCGACCCGGACCGCGTCGGCCCAGCCGGGCGACCAGCCCCGCGCAAACGGGCTGAGCGCTCGGGTGATCGGATCGATCCAGGCGAGCAGCACCGCCAGCACGCCGAGGAAGAGCAACGACGTGATGAGCGGTGGGACCGCGCCGAGCAGGAAGTTGCGTGGCCGGCGAACCACCAGACCCAGCCCGCGGACCAGCAACAGGAATCCGCTGACCGCCTCCGACACCGGATTCGCCATTCGTGGAGGCTACACACACAAGCCTTGAGCCCCCGCACACGCGTGCCCTGGGCCCGTCGAAGGGCCGCGGTATGCGCTTCGCCGGGCTCAGCGCGGCAGACCGAAGCGCTCTGCGCAGGTGACGGTCGGGGTCAGGGGCGCGGGACGGCGGCGAACCTCGACGGCGCGAACCAGGCGGGCACCGAACGACGCGAGCCGGGGTCTCCGGACAGCTGCACGGCGCCACTGCGCAGGGCGTCGGTCCAGGCCAGGTCGCCGCGCCAGATCTCGACCATCCGGCGCAGGTCGGCGGTGACCTCGACGGCCACGTCGTAGCCGGGGTTGAAGTCGCAGACGTCAATGTCGTCGGCGGTCATCACCAGCCACCAGTGCCGCGCCTTGCCCGGAACGTCGGAGAACGTGAAGGCGACCACCGTCCGCCCGTCCGGCAGCAGGTCCGGATCGACGTTGCGGTGCAGGTCCCACAGGAGCAGCTTCGGATCGAGGTCTTCATCGCCGAGCTCACCGATCCAACGGATGCCCCAGGCACCGATCGCCTCGACGATCGGGCGGAGCTCCTGCCCGGCCGCTGTGGGGACGTACTCCACAACACCGGCGTCGACGGTGCGCTCGACGAGCCCGGCCCGGACCAGTTGCTGCATCCGCTTCGACAGCAGGGTCGGCGACATGGTCGGCAGGCCGCGTCGCAGCTGGTTGAAGCGCCGGCTACCGGTCAGCAGCTCTCTCATGATCAGCATCGTCCAGCGCTCGTCGAGCAGCTCCATCGCCTTGGCGACCGGGCAGAACTGGTGGTAGGGCGCACCCATGGCCTCACGGTAGGTCCCGCTCCGGCCCGCGGGCCAGTCCCGGGAGCGGACCGGTACAGATCCAGTACCGGTCCGGTACAGATCGAGGACTGGAGCGCGTCCGGCCACGATTCCTACCGTCGAGGAGTCGAGGCCGACCCGGCCCGACTCCACAGATCCCAGGGGGAATCGCATCATGACCTCGACCACCATCACCTCGCCCCGGCACGTACCGGCGATCGATCGCGGACCGGAGGACCACGCGCTCAAGGCCCGGCACCGGGCGATGTGGGCACTGGGCGACTATCCAGCCGTCGCGTCGGAGATCATCGCGGCGCTCGGGCCCGCGCTGGCCGAGGCCGCGGCGATCGGACCGGGCCAGCTGGTGCTCGACGTCGCGGCCGGATCCGGCAATGTGGCCCTCCCCGCCGCCCTGCGTGGGGCCCGGGTGACCTCGTCTGATCTCACCCCCGAGTTGCTCCGGGCGGGACGCGCCGAGGCCGAAGCCGCCGGGCTGGACATCGCCTGGGAGCCCGCCGACGCCGAGGCGTTGCCCTACGCCGATGCCCAGTTCGACGTCGTCACCTCCTGCGTCGGTGTGATGTTCGCACCGCACCATCAGGCGGCGGCCGACGAGCTCGTCCGGGTGTGCCGGCCCGGCGGCACCGTGGCCCTGATCGCCTGGACGCCGGCCGGCTTCATCGGGCAGCTGTTCGCCACCATGAAGCCGTACGCTCCCCCGCCGCCGGCGGGGGTCCAGCCACCGCCGCTGTGGGGAGACCCCGCCCACGTCCGGGCGCTGTTCGGCGACCGGGTCGACATCGTCCGAGCCGAGACCCGCGACCTGATCGTGACCCACTTCGCCGATGGTGCGGCCTTCCGGGACTACTTCAAGGCCAACTACGGCCCCACGATCGCGGCTTATCGCGGGATCGCCGGCGATCCGGAGCGGGTGGCTGCGCTGGACCGCGCTCTCGCCGAACTGGGCGACCGGTTCTCGACCGTACCCGGATCGATGCCGTGGGAGTACCTGTTGGTGGTCGGCCGCCGCTCGGCTTGAGCCCGTGGATCGGGGTGGACGGTGCACCGCCTGGGCACCGTCCACCCCCGCGCCCGGGACACGGACCTGGGTCGCCCGTCGGATGACTCAGCGTGGTGCGTCGGATTCCTCCCGCTGCTTGTGCGCCCGCAGTGAACCGGCGTGGGCCTTCAGCTCCGGCGCCCTGCGCGTCTTGGCCAGGCTGGCCACCGTCGTCACCGCCAGGACCACGACGATGACGCCGAGGCTGAGCAGCGTAGGGATCTCCGGCACACGCGGATTGATGTCGACGTGCACCCAGTGCAAGATCAGCTTCACTCCGATGAAGGCGAGGATGATCGCCAGGCCGGTGGACAGATAGACCAGGCGGTCGAGCAGACCCTTGACCAGGAAGAACAGCGCCCGCAGGCCGAGCAGTGCGAAGGCGTTGGCCACGAACACGATGTACGGCTCGCTGGTCACCCCGAAGACGGCGGGGATGGAGTCGAGCGCGAAGAGCAGGTCGATGCTGCCGATGGCGATCAGCACCAGGAACAGCGGGGTGACCATCCGGCGGCCACCGATCCGCGTGACGATCTTGCCGTCGACGTAGTCGTCGGTGATCGGCAGCACCCGCCGCGCCGTCCGCACGACCGGGTTGTCCTCGATATCGGGGTCCTGGTCGCGGTGCCGGAACAGCTGGATCGCGGTGTAGATCAACAACAGCCCGAAGAGCAGGAACACCACCGAGAACAGCGACAACAGCGCAGCCCCGACGGCGATGAAGATCGCCCGCATGATCAACGCCAGCACGATGCCGAAGGTCAGCACCTTGTGCTGGTGCTCCTCGGGCACGGCGAAGGTGGTCATGATGATCACAAAGACGAACAAGTTGTCGACCGAGAGGCTCTTCTCCACCAGGTACCCGGCGAAGTACTGCAGGCCGAGGTCGCCGCCGTACGCCGCAGTGAACCAGACGCCGAACAGCACGGCGATGCCGATGTAGACCACCGACCAGATCGCTGCCTCGCGGAAGCCCACCTTGTGCGGCCGCAGCGCGGCCATGATCAAGTCGACGGCGAGCACGGCCACCACGAGGCCGATGGTGACCACCCACACCACGGGAGTCAGTTCGAGCACGAGACACCCCCGCTCGGCCGGTCATCCGTGCCGGCGTGCACAGTCGTTCCCGCTGGCTGGAAAGCCTTCACCCGTTGAATAGTTCGGGCATGGATGCTCATCGTGCCCCTCCGCTCGAGATCGTCGTCGTCGCGGAGGTCTCTGCCAACCCGGGACCGGGTCCAGCGCACCGGGGTCCGACGCTGGACCCGTACTGACGACACGCTGCTCGGGATACTCCCCTCCAGAAGCGTCACCAGTGTCCCAGACCGCCGACGGTGAATCAACCGAGCGCGATGTGCGCCCGGGACGGGATCAGGTGGAGGGGGGTGACGAAGCGGCTGCCCGGACGGTCGCGCCCTTGGCCTGCGCCACCGAGCGGAGCTCGGCCTGGAAGTCGAGCATCCGCTGCTGGAGCTGCGGGTCCGACGCGGCCAGGATCCGCGCCGCCAGGAGGCCGGCATTGCGTGCGTTGCCGATGCTCACCGTGGCCACCGGCACCCCGGCCGGCATCTGCACGATGGACAGCAGGGAGTCCATCCCATCCAGGTACTTCAGGGCGACCGGCACGCCGATCACGGGCAGCGGGGTGAGCGCGGCCAGCATGCCGGGCAGATGGGCGGCACCGCCGGCGCCGGCGATGATCACCCGCAGTCCGCGGGTGTGTGCCGCGCGGCCGTAGCGAACCATGTCCTCCGGCATCCGGTGGGCGGACACGACGTCGGCCTCGTACGGCACCTCGAACTCCGCGAGCACCTGAGCCGCGGCACTCATCGTCGGCCAGTCGGAGTCGGAGCCCATCACAATGCCCACCAACGGATCGGGGGGCGCCGGACTCGGGTCGCTGCGTCGCGTCTCACTCATCGGGCTCTCCCATCAGATAGCCGGCCGCGTGCCGGGCCCGTCGCCGGACATCATCGAGATCGGCGCCGAAGGTCGTCACGTGACCCACCTTGCGGCCGGGCTTGACCTGCTTGCCGTAGAGCTCGACCCGGAGCTTGGGATCCCGGGCGAAGCAGTGCAGCAGTGCCGACGGCAGGTCCTCGACGGTGCCCCCCAGCACATTGGTCATCACGGTCACGGGCTCGCGGGCGGTCGGATCGCCGAGCGGCAGGTCCAATACCGCCCGAAGGTGGTTCTCGAACTGCGAGGTGTGGGCTCCGTCGATGCTCCAGTGGCCGGTGTTGTGCGGCCTCATGGCCAGCTCGTTGATCACCACCCGACCGTCGCGCCGTTGCATCAGTTCCACCGCGAGCACGCCGACGACGCCGAGCTCGTGGCCCACCCGCAGCGCCAGCTGCTGGATCGCGATCCGTTGCTCGTCGCTCATGTCGGGGGCCGGTGTCACGGTCTCGACGCAGATCCCGTTACGCTGCACCGTCTCCGAGACCGGGTACGCCACGGCCTGGCCCGAGGGTGAGCGCACCACCAGACAGCTCAGCTCGCGCGAGAAGTCGATGAACTCCTCGGCGAGGATGGCCACCCCGTCCTTCAGGCCGTCGAACGGCACGCCCGCGTCGGCAGCCGAGTCGAGCTTGAACACTCCCTTGCCGTCGTAGCCGCCCCGGGAGGTCTTGGCGATCACCGGCCAGCCGTGCTCGTCACCGAACGCGACCAGGGCCGCTGGGTCGGCGACCACCCGGTACACCGGACACGGCGCCCCCAGCGCCGCCATCCGGTCCCGCATGACGACCTTGTCCTGCGCATGGACGAGCGCATCCGGCCCCGGCCGGACCGCCAGCCCGGAGGCCTCGAGCTCCACCAGCAGCGCGGTGGGCACGTGTTCGTGGTCGAAGGTGATCACGTCGCACGTCCGAGCGAAGGCTCGGACCGTGTCGGGATCGGTGTAGTCGCCCACGGTGACGTCACGCACGATCGTCGCCGCGGACACGTCCGGCCCCTCGGCGAGCAACCGGACACCGACTCCGAGCCGGATCGAGGCCTGATACATCATCCGGGCGAGCTGGCCTCCGCCGATGATGCCGACGGTGAACCTCCGGGCGCTGGTCACGCTGCCGAAGAGTAGTCGAATCCGCCGATGGCCCCGGTCACCGTTCAGCGGTCCGGTCCGCGCAGCACCTCGCGCAGCGCTGCGTAGGTGCCCGGATTGGCGGCGACCAGCCAGTTGCCGGCCGTCAGGGCGTCGCCGGCCAGATAGTCGTTGGTGACGCCGCCGGCGGCCGTCAGCACCGCGATCCCGCCGAGGCAGTCCCAGGAGTTGATGTGCGGTTCGACCAGGCCCAGCAGCCGGCCGCAGGCCACGTCGCACAGCCCGAGCGCACCCGAGCCGTGGCGCACATACATCCCGTGGCGGCGCATCAGCCGATCGAACACCGGCACGATCTCGTCGGCGGGTATCCGCGCCGAGCAGCCGAGATAGGTCAGCCCGTCGGTGAGCTCGGTCCCCGGATGGAGCGCGATCGGCAGGTCGTTGCGGGTCGCCGGCACACCGCGGCCGCCGACGAACAGCTCGCCGCCCGCCGGGGCGTTGACCAGGCCGAACTCCACCACCTGGCCCCGGACGTACGCGATCGAGATGCACCAGGTCGGCAGCCCGCTGACGAAGGGCTGGGTGCCATCGATCGGGTCCACCACCCAGACGCCGGTGCTCCCGGGGAAGTCGGCATGCCCGGTCTCCTCACCCAGGAAGGCGTCGCTCGGCCACGCCTCGGCGATCCGTTCCTTGATCAGCACCTCCACGGCGACGTCGGCCTCGGAGACGACGTCCTGCACGCCCTTGTTGCTCACACTCAGCGAGCCGGCCCGCCGGAAGTAGGCCAGGGCCACCTCGCCGGCCTCCCGGATCAGCGTTCGGGCGAACTCCAGCCGCTCGGTGACCGCTCCAGCATCGGTCGCTGCGCTGCTGGAGATCGGTGGCGATGGTTCGGGCACGGCAGCTCCTGGGTCGAGGGGGGAACGGTTCGATTCTGTACCGTGGCGCCGTGTCCGCAGCGGCCGACCCGCGGACCGCGGCGGCCCGGACCGGCGGCGGCCCGGGCGGGCGGCGGATCGGGCGGGCGGCGGATCGGGCC
>DASTGF010000432.1:0-6364 GCA_035719255.1 Microlunatus sp.
TCAGCGTGGTCCCGCGTCCCGACAGCGGGTCGAGGACGCTCGCCGGCCCGGGGCGGGGCCGCTGCCGGGCGGCCAGGGTGACATCGAGCAGCAGCCGGGTGAACTGTTCGTTGGTCTTGCCGGCGTACTTCGGAATGGTGACCAGATCGTCCTCGAATCGGTCCGGCCGGACCAGCGGCACGGGCCGCAAGAGCTCGCCCACCCGCTCGTACGCCGCGAGCACGGCCGAGGCGCGGCCCAGCTCGGCGCGGGCTCGGGTGTCGTCCGCGCCCGGTCCGCCGGCATCGAGATCCAACTCGAGGTAATGCACCCCGGCGAGCTCCAGCGGCCGGATCGGACCGGGGTCGTGACCGGCGGCGGTGAGCAGCACGCGGAGTTCGGCGGCCAGCAGCCCCGGCGCCTCGCCCGCGTAGACGCGGTTGCTCGCGGGAGCCACCAGGATCAGAAACACCAGGCGGAGTCTAGGGCCGGGGGTCGAGACGTGTTCGCGACGGCGACGGCTGCGCGTATCGTCGGCGGGTGGACATCGCCGTTGATCTCGCCCTGCCGCAGTTCGAGGGTGCCGAGGTCGTGGTCCCGGCTCCCGATCGCGCTCCCGGCAACTGGTCCGGCGCACCCAGCGCTCTGCTGGTCGACGGGGTCTTCTGGCTGGCGTACCGGGTCCGGCGGCCGCTCGACGCGGGCCGCGGGGTTCGCGTGGTGGTGGCCCGGTCGACCGACGGGGTGCAGTTCGACACGGTGACCGAGATCGATCGCGAGCAGTTCGGCGCAGCCTCGTTCGAGCGCGCGGCGCTGGCCACCACGAGCGACGGGCCGGGGGGTGGCTGGCGGCTCTATCTGAGCTGCGCGACGCACGCGTCGAAGCACTGGTGGATCGAGATGCTGGAGGCGGGTCGGCCCGAGGATCTGGCCGCGGGACGGCGCAGGGTGATCTGGCCGGGGAGCCGGAGCGTGGCCGAGAAGGACCCGGTCATCGTGCGCGGCAACGAAGGCTGGCACGCCTGGATCTGCCGCCACCCGTTGACCGAGGCCGGTCACGAGGATCGGATGAGGACGGCGTACCTGACCAGCGAGGACGGCCTGACCTGGGTGGATCACGGCACGGTGCTGGCCGGCACGCCGGGCAGCTGGGACGCTCGCGGAGCGCGGGTCACCGCCGTGCTGTCGCTGGATCCGCTCGTGCTGCTGTACGACGGCCGGGCCAGTGCGAAAGCGAACTGGTTCGAGACCACCGGTCTGGCACGCGAGCAGGACGGCGTGCTGGCCGGGTCCACCGAGCCGATCCGGATCTCACCCGAGGGGACCGGCGCGTTCCGGTACGCGACCGCTGTGCCGCTGCCCGACGGCCGGACGCGGTTCTACGTCGAGGCCGCCCGAGCGGACGGCTCGCACGATCTGCTGACCTCGCTGGGTTGAGTCGCCGGCTTTCCGGGGCCGGCCAGTCGAGTCAGGACGTGGGACGCGAACGCTCCCGATAGGAGCCGCGCCCCTCATGCGATCGCCAGTCGGCGAACGACTCGCCCAGCACCTCCTCCAGCCGACCGATGTCGTCGGTGCAGCTCTGCAGCAGGACGAGTCGCTGCTCGGGGTCCAGCTTGGGCCGCCGCTCCGGTCCGCCGGCCTGGAGCGCGGCCACCAGCGGCTTGCTCGCACGGCGCCAGATCTCCGGCCGGACGAGGGCGCCCGCGGTCGCTCCGGCGCGGATGGCCCGGCCCAGCGCGGCGGTCCGCAGACCGGGCCGGACGAACGGGCGTAAGTTGTCGGGAGGCACCGTCGCCACCAGACCCTCGGCGATATCGAGAAAGCGACAGACGCGGTCCAGCGTGGCAGCCGGGTCGGCGACGAGTTCGCGATAGCGCAACACCAGCACCCGTGAACGATCCACCCGGTTGAACAGGTCGGCGAGCTGCTCGCCATAGCGCCCCATCCGCCGGTAGTGCCAAAACGGCGCCCAACCGGCCGCGATCCGGCGGGGCTCGGCACTGCAGGCTGCGACGAAGTCGGCCTCCGGTTCCAGCCCGTCCACCCACAGGTGCATCCAGTTGGAGTACGCCCGGTCGATCGGATCGCGGATCACCGCCACGAACTTCGCGTCGGGCAGCTCCTCGGCCAGCCGCCGGCGCGCGCCGGCGTCGTACAGATAGAACGGTGTGCTCTCGATCCGTACGGCGTCGGCTGGGGCGGCCTCGAACAGCGCCTGGTAGTCGGTGCGACGCCAGATCCATTCCTGCTGGCTGTGCGCGTCGCCCGGTCCGACGTACGCAGGGGGCGGAGCCTCGCCGCACAGGTAGAACTTCGGCTCTTTCACCGGCGATGCGAACACACCCGGATGTCGGGCCAGGGCTGCGTGCAAGGCACTGGTCCCGGCCTTCGGCGCACCGATCACGATGGCGTCCGGGCGGGGTTCCCGAGTGGTCATGTCGGGATACTAGGAGATCGGCGGAGAAGTGGTCACGAGTGTCCTCACCGTGGATGGTTGTGATCGTCGGACCGGTTGGCGCCGATCGTCGGACCCGTAGGCGCCGATCGTCGGACCGGTCGACTCAGTGCATCCGGGTCAGACCCGGGTGGCGCGACGGCGCCATGGGAGGCCCCGTCCGATCGTGTGTCAGGACGACCGGGCCCCACCCGAGCCGCCGCAACCGGCCCGCCGAACCGGGCGTGCCGAATCTAGTGGGACGCGGGCCCGCCGACGGGCGGCGTCGAGTAGCCGGTGTCGATGGCGCGCTGGAAGCTGGCCCGAACCTCGTCCTCGGCCTCCTCCACGCCGGTCCAGGTCGCGCCCTCGACCGACTTGCCGGGCTCGAGGTCCTTGTAGACGGTGAAGAAGTGCTCGATCTCGGTGACGAGGTAATAGCGGATGTCCGCAAGGTCGCGCAGGTGGTCGCGGCGGTGATCCGAGGACGGCACGCACACGACCTTGTCGTCACCGCCCGCCTCGTCGGTCATCCGGAACATCGCGATCGCGCGGCACTTGATCAGGCAGCCCGGAAACGTCGGCTCCGACACCAGCACGAGGGCGTCCAGCGGATCGCCGTCCTGGCCGAGGGTGCCCTCGATGTAGCCGTAGTCGGCCGGGTACTGGGTGGAGGTGAACAACGTACGATCGAGACGGATCCGTCCCGACTCGTGATCGACCTCGTACTTGTTCTTCTGACCCTTCGGGATCTCGACGGTCACGTCGAAGGTCAGTCCGCTCAGGGGACGGATCGGCTCTGCATTGGGAGCAGTCATGAGGGGGAGACCTCTCCTTAAGATGGGCCCGGCGCCTTCGAGCGGGCGGCACGTCGTTGGCAGCATAACGGTGACCACCGGAAGGTACGAAGTTGCGTCTGAACAGGGTGGCGTTGGCCCTCGTGGCGCTCGTCGTCCTGGCCGGCATCGCGACTGGTGTGGTCACCGGCGCCTTCGGTTCGTGGACCCGTCGCGGCCTGGAGGCCGCCGGGATCTGGTCGAGCGGGGGAACGTCCACCCTGGTCCCGGGCGGTTCGGGGGCCTCGACGTCCAGCTCTGCGGGGGGTAGCGGATCGTCGGGTGCGGGCCCCACGCCCAGCGCTCCGGTGACCCTGGCTCCGGTCCTCGCGGCCGCCACGGAGCCCGGTCGTCCGAACGCCGCCGAGGTGACCAAGCTCATCGACTCGGTGTCCAGGAGCGGGGTCGGTGGGGCGTACAGCGGCACCGTCCTCGACGTCGGGACCGGTGCGGTGCTCTATCGGCACAAGGCGATGGACGGCTACATTCCGGCCTCGACCATGAAGCTGCTCACCTCCACTGCCGCGCTGTCACTCCTCGGCGGGGAGCACCGCTTCCAGACCCGCGTGGTCGCCCCGAAGAAGGGCTCGATCGTGCTGGTCGGTGGCGGCGACCCCTATCTGACCACGGCCCCGCGCGAGGGTCGCGCCTCGTTGAGCACGCTGGCCAAGCGCACGGCTGCGCAGCTGCAGAAGCAGGGCGTCCGCTCCGTCAGCCTTGGCTACGACGCGTCGCTGTTCCGGGGACCATCGTGGAACCCGACCTGGCCCGAGGCGTACGCAGACCAGGTCACCAAGATCTCGGCGCTGTGGGTGAACGAGGGCCGCGTCACCGGGTTCTCGCCGGGGCCCCGGGTGTCGAACCCGCCGGCCGCGGCCGCGGCGGCGTTCGCCAAGGCGCTGAAGAAGCAGGGCATCACCGTTACCAAGACCGCGGCGGCCAAGGCCCCCTCGACCGCGCTCGCGGTGGCCTCGGTCGACTCGCTGCCGGCCGAGAGGATCGTCGAGTTGCTGCTGATGGCGAGCGACAACGACGCCGCCGAGGTGATGTTCCGGCAGTCGGCGATCGCCGCCAAGCAGCCCGCCTCGTTCGAGGGCGGTCGCACGGCCGTGCACGACGAGCTGCAGCGGCTCGGCGTGCTGGACGCCAGCGTCCGGATCCAGGACGGCAGCGGGCTCAGTCGGCAGACCCGTGTGCCGGCGGACTCGATGGCCAAGGTGCTGCGACTGGCCATGCAGGACGAGCACCCGGAACTGCGGGGCGTGGTGACCGGGCTGCCGGTGGCCGGCGTCGAGGGCAGTCTGCGCGGGCGCTTCGTCGACCACGCCGCGACCAACGGCCGCGGGCTGGTCCGCGGCAAGACCGGCACGCTGCGCAAGGTGCACAGCCTGGCGGGGTTCGTGCGGGCCCCCGACGGCTCCCTGCTCGCGTACGCGTTCCTGGTGAACAACCCGAAGAACGAATGGAGTTCGGTGGTCTGGCTGGACCGGGTCACCGCCGCCCTCGCCCGCTGCGGCTGCCAGTCCTGACCCGGCTCCGCCCCCGCCGTCCGTCCCCCGCGAGTGTGTGGGAACGACGGCGACACGCCGGTGGAAACTGTCGTGTGCTCCCAGTTTCGGAGGAGGGCGAGGTTTCGGATGAGGGCGGCCGGGATTTTCGGAGCAGGGTGGCTGGGATGCTGCACGTATTGTTCAGCGCATGGGTTCGAGCATGGTGGACTGGTCGCTCGCGTTCACCACGGCACAGCGGCTGGTCAAGCCCGGGCCGGAGATCTCCCGGCAGGGGGCCGCGGCCGTGGTGGCCGAACTGCGGGAGTGTGCCACGCGGGCGGAGGCCTACGTCACCGACGTGACCGGACTCCAGACCCCGAGCGCGACCGCTCCGGTGCTGGTCGTCGACCGGCCCGGTTGGATCCAGGCCAACATCGACGCCTTCCGGTCCATCCTCGCGCCGCTGAACGAGAAGGTCGTCGAGCGCCTGCAGAGCGGGTCCCTCGCCGGCGTCGGCGGCCGGATCACCGGCGTCGAGGTCGGAGCGCTGCTGAGCTATCTCGCCCCCAAGATCCTCGGCCAGTTCGACCCCTTCCACCCCGGCCTGGACGGACAGCCCGGCGGTCGGCTGCTGCTGGTCGCACCGAATGTGGTCGCGGTCGAACGTGAGCTCCAGCTCGAGCCGGCCGACTTCCGGCTCTGGGTCTGCCTGCACGAGGAGACCCACCGAGTGCAGTTCACCGCCGTGCCCTGGCTGCGGGAGCATCTGAACGACGCGATCCACGAGGTGGTCGCCCACACCGAGCTGGACACCGCAGCGATGGCGCAGATGGTCCGCGACGGGTTCCGGGTGGTGGCAGAGTCCCTCCGGGGCGAGACCGAGATCTCCATCGTCGACCTCGTCCAGACCCCGGCCCAACGCGAGATCGTGGACCGGATCACCGCGGTGATGTCACTGCTCGAGGGTCACGCCGACGTCGTGATGGACAGCGTCGGGCCGGAGGTAATCGGCACCGTCGACCAGATCCGGGCCAAGTTCACCGTACGGCGTCAGGGACAGGGCCTCGACCGGATCGTCCGCAAGCTGCTCGGCCTGGACGCCAAGATGCGTCAGTACCGCGACGGCGCCGCCTTCTGCCGCGCGGTGATCGACCGCGTCGGGATGGATGGCTTCAACCGGGTATGGACCTCCCCGGAGACCCTGCCGACCCGCGCCGAGATCGGCGACCCGTCGCTGTGGCTGGCCCGGGTGCACCCGGCCGCCGATCTCACCTGAGCCCGCGCCCGCGATGGCCCGTCGCGCCCTGGGTCCGGCCCGGCTCCGGCTGGTCGGTGCGGTCGAGTCGGCCCTGAGCTCGACCGACACCGCCCTCCTCGTCGCCTGTTCGGGCGGCGCGGACTCTCTCGCGCTGGCCGAGGCGGCACGGGTGGTCGCCGGCCGCCGAGGACTGGCGCTGGCCGCCGCCGTCATCGATCACGGGCTCCAGACCGATTCCGCGGCCGTTGCGAGCCGGGCCGCCGAGCAGCTCAGCGGACTCGGCGTGGCCGACGTCCGGGTTCGCCGGGTGGACGTCGGCGCCGGCGGGCAGGGTCCCGAGGCCGCCGCCCGTGAGGCCCGGTAC
>DASTGF010000433.1:0-6929 GCA_035719255.1 Microlunatus sp.
GGCCAGTTGCGATTCGGACTCCAGTCCGCGGCAGCCGAGGATGGTGAATCCGGCTTCACGGGCCCGGTGTCGCGCATAGTGCAACAGGGTCGACTTGCCGATCCCTGGCTCGCCCCGGATCACGACGGCACCGCTGGTCTCGGCCGAGGCTGCCGTCAGTAATTCGTCGATGATGCGACACTCGGCTTGACGGCCCACGGGGTCAATCTCGACCGCGGCCAGACTGGCTGCGGCCCCGAACCGCGGATGGTTTCGAGGGGAATCCCCGATTCGCCCGCCATCGGAGTGCATCACAATTCATGGTAGTTCGGCCGTCTGGCCCAAGGTGATCTGGTAGATCGCCGTGATCAAACGCCGGGAGGTTCCCCGAACGCCGCCGCCGGCGAGGACTGGCAGCATCGACAGCGGGCGCCCTCGGGCCCGAACCGCGACTTGTTGGAAGGAGGACGGGAGATGACGGCATCCTTTGGTGCGAACCGGTCCAGGCCCGCTCATCTGCGTCTGATGTTGCGCCACTCCGGGCCATCGGTGACGCCGGCCGAATCGATTGCGATGAGCGGCCCGGCTGGCACGTCTGAGCCGCCGAATTGGCCGGCCGGGATCGAGGTCAGCTACGCCCCGTTCGCTAATTGGTCGGACGAGACGAGTGTCCCCGGGGTATGGATTGCGGTGCCTCAACAGGCGCAAGACGTCGTCACGTTGGCCAACTGGGCGGCGGGCGCGGGTTTTTCGATGCGTGCGTTGGGTCACGCGCACAACTGGTCGCCGTTGATGTTCGGTCCAGCTCAGGACGGGTCCCGGGTGTTGCTTGTCGACACAGGGAACCTCAGCGGCAAGACGTTCGAACCGGGCACGCCGCCGAGGGTCACCTTGGGGTCGGGGGTGAGTCTGGACGATGCGACGGCGTTCTTGGAACAACAGGGAGACAACGGCTCGACCACCGCCCCGGGGCATACGTTCCTCAACTTCCCCGGACCGGGTGACTTGTCGATGGGCGGGATTCTGGCGGTCGGTGGGCACGGCACCGGACTTCCGGTTCCCGGTGAACCGCCGCTCGACGGGACGTTGAGCAACCTCGTCGTCGCCTTCACCGCGGTTGTCAGCCAGGCCGACGGAACCTACACGCTCCAATCCTTCCGACGTGACGAGGCACCGGCCGCGGCGTTCCTGGTCCATCTCGGACGAGCTTTCCTCACCGACGTCACCCTCGCCGTGGTGCCCAACTACTATCTCCAGGTCCACAACCTGTACCCGCCCGCTGACACGCTGTTCCAGCCGACCGGTGGGGCGTCGGACCAGTCCCTGGCGAGCCTTGTCGGCGTCTACGGCAGGGTCGAGGTGATCTGGTTTCCGTTCACCGACTTCCCGTGGGTGAAGGCGTGGGAACGGGTCGAGGACCGGCTGGAACCGCAGGTCGAGGGTCCCTACAACTACCCGTGGACCGACGACATCAGCGATCTGGACAGCACGATCATCGCCGCGTCGCTGCACGAATGCCCCGCTCTCACTCCGTATTTCCTGCAGGGAGGCTGCCTGCTCACCCAGGTCAAGGCGCCCCGGGACACGGTGTTGAACGGCACGGCCCGAAACTTGCTGCTGTATGTGAAGCCGACGACCCTTCGGTATTCCATGATCGGCTACGCCCTGCAGGTGCCGGTGAACCGCCTGCAATCGGCGGTCAACGAGTTCTTCACCCAGTTCGAGGCGCAGTTGCTCGCCTGCGCTGATCGCCACCAGTATCCGGTGAACGGTCCGGTCGAGATCCGGGTGACCACCATCGACCGTACCGATGGTCTGGGGATCGACCGGCCACAGCAGCCGACACTGTCGGTGTGTGCACCCGCCGGCGCGGCAGCTGAGGATGCCGTTGTGCTCTGGGTCGATTCGCTGACCTTTCCGGGAACCCCCGGGTCCGGCGAGTTCTACCAGACACTCGAGAACTGGATGCTGAACGATTGGGGCGCCGGCTACCGCTACGCCATCCGACCCGAATGGTCGAAGGGATGGGCCTACACCGCCGCCGGCCCATGGACCAACAGTGCCCTGATCAAGAACGTCGGCAACTCCTACGCCGGCTTCCAGGCGGCGGCCGACACCCTCCACCGCTACGACGCGGCCAAGCTTTTCTCGAATCCGTTCCTGAACCAGCTGCTCTGATTCCGGCCTGCATTCCGGCCCGCGTCGAATCGACGCAGCCGTGAACGGACGCAATCCCATATCCGTAACCGCAGCACCCAGGCGCGTGATGCCGCCAACGGACACCGCCCAAACGCCGAGCGAGGGCCGGCCGACCGTCGCTTCGCCACGCACAAATCCCTGTCCGCAGGAGGAAACGACCATGAAACGCCACAGCGCCGGGGTTGGCTGCCGCGAGCCGCCTACCGAGTCAAACCGGCCGCGCGCTTGCTCTCGAGCTTGGTGGCCGTTGCCCGGCATCTGCTGCATCTTCCAAGTCCGTTAGGACTTAACACAGTTGAAGTGTCACGTAACAAGAGCAAGGAAAGAGAAAGGAATGTCTCATGTCTAGGTGGCCTAGCTACTTGAGCACCGGCACGTTCGTGGAGTCCGGCAGCCGGATGACGTCGGTAGGCGGCGTTTATGATCTCAGGCTCGGCAGCGCCAACTTCTGCGTCGGAGTGCCATGGCTCGACATCTGGTGCTGCCCGTTCCAGGCGGGATCCGGCAACACCGCGTTCATGATCATGCAAGGTGATGGCAACCTCTGTGTTTATCCCGGCACGGGCGGCCAGGCGACTGGACCCGCGATCTGGGCCTCCAACTCCCAACAGTCGTCAACCGGCGACTTCTATGCCGTCTTGCTGGACGACGCCACCTTGGAGGTCCACAAGGGAACGGATCCCGAAAACGACCGGGGCGTCATCTGGTCATGCGTCAAAGACCAGCGGTACAAGATCCGCCCGAATCCTGTTGTCAAGATCGAGAAGATCACCGCCATCGATTACGATCTGGCCGCCGGGGTCATCCGGGAAGCTGTCCCCAACCACGACCTCGGCCCAGGCGCATCCGTCACCTACACCAATCATTCACCGGATCCCCAATCAGTGAAGCTGACCCTCAAGGCCGAAACCACCAGAATCTCGCAGTGGTCCGACGCGCTCGAGGTGGGGATCAGCGTGGAAGCCAAAATGTCGTGTGGAGTGCCGCTGGTCGCCGAAGGCGAGATCACGGTGACCGCCGAGGTCAAGAACACCTACACCTGGGGCGGTTCGGAGACCAAAGTGGAGTCCTACGAGCTTGAGGTTCCCCTGGTGGTGGCACCAGGACAGACACTGAAATCGGACCTCTCATCGACCCGATCCCTGATCTCCGTCCCGTACACCGTGCACTGCACACTCACCCTCGACTACGCCGACAGGTCCGAGAACCGCAAGGGTGCCGGTACATACGCGGGCATCTACGAGGGCGCCAACTCCAGCGATTTCGAGGTCAACACCAATCCCGTCGGCATCCAACAAACCGGCGGCGTACTCACTGGATGACATATCACGGGTCGTCGTCCAACCCACGACGTCGACCAGACGCCGCTGCCCAGCGGAACCCTTCTTGGCCCACTTAATGTCCGGTTGGGAACCGGTTCCTGACTGCGAAACGCCATGGCGAGGGGCGTTGTCGGGTCCGGTGCCGGCGCGGTGCCGGCGCGGAGGACTCGCCCGGTGGTCGGGATGGTGGTTCTCGGTGTGGCCCAGTCGCTCCCGGTCGGCGACCGGGTCGGTATCGCGTTCTCCGCAGCAAACACACCGACAGCCCGGCCCGACCTGCAGCAATTCCCATTGATCCGCGCCAGGCCGCTCTGATCTTATCGATGGGCGAGCACCCGGGTGCCGTCTGCGGCAATGGCACCTCTGTCGGATCGGCCGGCACCGTTGATTGCGCGACTTCGATGCCGATGGCGAGGAGCGTCACGGTAAGCAACCTGGCGGGGCGTTCTGCGATCTGGGTGGTGGGCGGCAGGGTTCTGGGCCGGTGCTCATCGAGCCTGGCGAGCCGAGCCCTCCCGCCCGCTGGGAGGCGGCTGCGTGCGTGCTGTACGGCGAGGTGCTGGTCCGTCATTTAGAGGACCAGGATCCGCCGTGGCCCGACGCGCTTGAGGTTGGGGATCAGTATGGAAGCCAAAGTGTCGTGCGGAGTCCCGGCGGTCGCCGAAGGAGAGATCACGGTGAAGGCAGCGTCGAACGTGCGGTCGCTGGACCGACTGGTTTTGCCGACGCCTCCACGTAGAGGTTGGCCAGCGGTCGGCAACTGTCCCGCCAGCTCGAGCACGAGAGTCATTCCGGGACATGTCATGATCAACGGCCGGAAACACCATTCCCGTTAGAGACCCTATAGCGACCGCCGCGCCGACCCAGGTGACGGATTCGGTAGGTGTCGGTGGTCGACTCGGCGTGGGTGGCGGAGTGCCCGCCAACCGCGGAGGGTGGCCGGCGCATGTGGTGTCAGCGGGTTCGGAGTTGGACGATTAGCCCGTCGTGGGGTTGGGGCGGCCGCTTGGCCCAGTTGAGTTCGAGCCGTTGGTTGGGAAGGCTCCAGTCGTGGCCGCGGACCAGCTCCGTGAGGAAGGTGAGCGTGAGGAGCGTTGAGTATTCCAGGCCGAGGCACTGATGGCCGGTGGGTGGCTCGGTTCCTTGGGGGATGAACGCGTAGAGGTGCTTGCGGTGCTCGGCGCGGCCGGGGCTGAACCGGTCGGGGTCGAACCGGTCGGGGTCGGGGTAGGTCGACGGGTCGCGGTTGAGCAGGTGCAACGCGAGATAGACCCTCCATCCCTGCCGCACCTGGTATCCCGCGCAGGTGAATGTTCTCCGGGCGCGGCCGAACGCGAGCGGCACCAGTGGGACGAGCCGTTTGGTCTCGAACACGACCGCGGTACATGTGTTGAGCCGGGCCAGAGCCGCTGTGGTCAGCGGGCCGGAGGGCGCGTAGCGGGCAATCTCCTCGGCGCATCGGGCATGCAACTCGGGCTGTTCGGCGAGCCGGCGGAGGACTTCGGCCAGGTGCGCGTAGACGATGAAGCCTGCCACCACAATGTGATGTGCTTCCAGGACGGCCTCCTCGTCGGTGTAGGTGCTGCCGTCGGGGGCAGTGGTGGAAAGGATCTGCGATAAGGCGTCGGCGTGGGGACGGGTCCGCCGATCCTCGACCATGGTCCGGATTGTGGCGAGCAGCCGATCCCGCGCCGCCATGGCACGGCCGTAGGTCGTGCCGGCGATTCGGACCGGCACGGTCGCGGAGAGCCCGGCGAGCAGCAGGCTGTAGTCCCGGGTGATCGTCTCGGTCTGCTGACCTGACTCGAGCCCGAAGAGGTTGCGACAGATCGCGTCGATCGCGAGCCCGCGCAGCGGTTGACTCGCCGCAAACGGGACGTCGTCGGCGTGGCGGGCGAGCCAGGCTTGGATGGTTGCCTGGAGATCCGGTAGGTAGTGCGGCAGCGCGGCCTCGTCGAAGGCCTCCAAGGCGATTGTCTTCAACGCAAGGTGGCGCGGACCGTCATACATCTCGAAGTTCTTTCCGCCGAACAGGTCGCTCATCAAGAAGGGGTGCGCGTCGGCGCGACTGATGTTGTCGTTGTCGAAGAACGCCGCCGCACCGTCGAACCCCGACAAGAAGACCACGCGGTGGCCCGTGACGTTCGACTTGAACACCCCGCCGTGGCGATCGCGGCGGACTTCGAGAAACCGGTACGGGTTGCGGACGAAAGCCGGCGTCTCGCCCACCAACGGAAGCCCCATCGAGCCGGGTGGCAGCCGCGGCCCTGCGGCCTTGTCCCGGGTGGACGCCGTCGAGCCTCTCACTGTGCCGTCCGGGCGGTGCGGGCCGGCCGGGACCGGCGCACCAGGGCACGACCCACGGTCACCGGATGGTTGAGGATCGTCATGATCTTGCCCAGCACCGTGTTCGGGTCGCGGGCCACCCCCAGCTGGCGGAGCACGGTGGACAGGTCGAAGTAGATCCGCTCACCCAGCATCTGGTCGCCGGCGAACGGGAAGACGATGATCATGGGGAAGTCGACGCGGCGCCCCGTCGCCGGCAGCCCTCGCCAGGTACCGTCGTGCGTGCCGCGGAACGAGCCCTCGACGACGATCGCATCATCGGCGTGATGGAGGTGGGAGGCGTCGTAGTGGAAGTCGGGGAAGGCGGTCACATTCTCCTGCATGAGCTCACCGAGGGGTCCGGCGCCGTCGTAGACCTCGCCGGTGGCCACCAGCTCGTAACGCGGCCGGGCGAAGAACCCGATCGCCTCGTCGAACCGGTGGGCGTTCTCAGCCTGCATGTGCCCGCGGCAGATCTCCTCGCGCCTCCTTCGCAGATCCACATCACTCGACATGGATGCCGAAGCTAGAACGGCCACCCGCACGCGTCAAGCCGCGACCATACTCAGCCAAGGTCGATCGAGCTGCCCCAGCGGATGGTGTGGTCCGATGTGGGCACATCGGGGGGGCATTTTTCACGATCGACACCGAGTCCGGGTTCAGCGACGCGGTGTTCGAACAGCGGTAACGGCGGACCGCGACCAGCAAGGTCGTTGGCCGCCGGCCAAACGGTTGTGCGCCAGCCGCCGGATCGTCGTAGGGTCGTTCCGGCGGATCTTGGTTGGTGTTGGTCAGCCCAAGATGGCCCACGAACCACCCTTCACGTCACATCGGCATGTGGACAGGTTCTTTCCAACAGCCGCGTTAACCGCTTAAGGTTCCGTGCGGGGAAATGCATCGTTGCGGGGGATCGAACATCCGGGGGGATTCACCGAGCCGAAACATGGCGCCGGTCACTGGGGTCCACGGCGCGTCGGGTCCGGGTCACTTGGGAAAGAAGGAGGCATACTTGGCCTTGGCCTTCTCGGAGGTCGGACGGTAGTAGTTTTTGCCGATGATGTCCTGGGCCTCGTCGGAATAGAGGTATTCGAGGTAGGCCTTGGC
>DASTGF010000434.1:0-5418 GCA_035719255.1 Microlunatus sp.
GACCAACCAGCGCAACGGCTACCGACACCGCGACCTGGACACCCGGGCCGGCACGATCGACGTCGCGATCCCGAAACTCCGCGAAGGCTCCTACTTCCCCGGCTGGCTGCTCGAGCGCCGCAAACGCGCCGAAGCAGCCCTCATCCAATATGCGCACTTATGCGTATAGACCGCTTCGAGCGAGTTGGGGCAGATTGTGCCCCTCGATGCTCCCCCGAATGGATGCGGGGAGCCACGCAACTGGGAAGGCCCCATTGATGAAAGCATCAGCTAACCCGGTCAGGAAGCGGGTCGCGGCGATGGTTCTGGTCGCTGCACTTGCAGGGTCTTTCGTGGCGGGGGCTTCGGTTTCCGTTGCCTCAGCCGCCGAAGGTTCCGGCGACAAGATCATCAGTCACTGACCTCTGTCCGCAAGCTCGATCAAGATTCGCAACATCACCCGGGCTTGGGGACTCGTGAGCGCGACAGCGCCGCCAGCGACGCCGCGAACGCTGTCGCCCTGCCCAGGCAGTCGCTGGACCGAAGACTCGGCCGGGATTGTCACACGCGTGGGCAGCTGTCCGAGACTTACATGTGGCGGCCGGGGCTGCGGATGGCCGAGCCACTTAGCAGTCGCAGCCATGAGAGAAAGCCACGAACGATCGGAGAGGAGCGTCGGGTCGCTCGCAGGATCTCGGTGCATCGGAGCGCGTGATCCACGCCCTCGCGGGTGCGGCGGCAATACGTGCAACGCTGCTCAGTTCACAACGTCGCGACGGGTCACTAAGCGGTAGAGCATCGGGCGACACCCGGACGCGCCAACGTACATCAAGACCTTTCTCGGCAGTGTCAGTCTTTTGGAGGTTCAGTGAACTCGTCCAATGTCAGCAGCGTCATGCTGACCTACATCGATCGGTACGACCACGGCGTGGCATCAGCTCGGCGGCGGTTCTACGACGATCAGGCCATTCAACTCCTCAAGAGTCCGGAGATCGGCGCGTCGCACCTGGAGGCGTTCTACATCTACTTTTGCGCTTTCGGGGTCGGCATGACCCAGCCTGTGGACGGGTGGATTCGCCAAGCGGGAGAAGCGTGCATTGCAGTGGGTCAGCCGAAACTCGGCAAGGCCTTGATCGGCCACGCCAAGGCCGAGGCCGACCACCATCTGCTCATGATTGAAGATCTCGGTCGACTGTGCCAGCGCCGCAAAGGGGCAGGCAGGGCCGCCCCGACCGCCGAGCACATGCTAGCCCTGGACTGGCCCGAGTCCGTCCATCGCTATCGGAGGATGCACGAGGTCGTCATCGCAGGAAGTGCGCCGTACGCCCAGATCGCCATAGAGAACGAAATTGAAATGTTATCTGTAGAACTCGGACCTGACCTGCTTAACAACGCCAGCGCTCTCCTTGGCTCAGATTTTGTGACCGAGCTGAGCTTTTTGACCGAACACGTCGAACTCGATGCCGGCCACACCAAGTTCAATCGGCGGCAGATGGCGGCGTTTCTGGAAGCCCAAGACAGCAATGGCACCGCCACTAAAACGGTTGACGCGCTAGTAACGGCGGGTACCGAAGCGCTTGACGCCTACCGTGCCTTTTTGTCGGATTGCGTCGCCATGTCAGGTGCTGCCGATGCTGGATCTTGTGAGGGCTGGGAATAACTTCCTGGTTCAGTTCTACAGTCTAGAAGACACCGAGAGAACCCGCGCTGCCGCAACGGGCATGGACGATGGAATCAAATGACATATGACGGGACCGATCCCCGGCCTGACGGGGTTCGCACGACGATGGTTAGACAGTCGATAGATCACCAATGGCAGGTTCATCTCCCGCTGGGCGGCACCGGCCCGGTCGGCGGCTGGCTGGGTGCGATTCGTCGGTTCAGGGCGGAAGTGCTGTATGACAATGGCCGTAGGCCAGTGTTTCGCAATACCGACGGCACCTTTCACGATGACGACCCGGCCGATCTCGCCGCCTATCACGTCACTGCGACATACGAAGGTGAGCTGGCCGCGACTCTGCGGGTCGTCCCGATCGCGACAACCCGCGACGGTGTCTGCGAACGCATCTTTGGCTCAGACGGCGTGGATCGGTTACTCGTTCGACTCGGGCTAAACCGCGGCGCAGTCTGGGAAGGGTCGGGATGGGCGGTACACCCCACCCGACGGGGAGGGGTGTTGGGTGCCAAGGTGGTTGCGGCCGGCTCTTCCGTCGCCGCCCGGCTTGGCATGACCACATCAATAGGAGCCGTGGGCACCCGTTACGGGCAGGCGTACCGGCTGTTGTCCATCGGCTACAGATGCGCCGAAGGCTTCAGCCGCGTCCCAGTCCCGGAACTAGCCGATGACATCCAGTTGATGCACGCGACCTTCTCCGAGATGGAGCCAGACTTTCGAATCCTGGCGGCCGGAATGGCAAACCAACTGCAATGGGATTCAACACCGCGAACGCCTTCGCCGAGTACGCCACCGCCCGGGTCGCGTCCAGGCGATTGGTGCTTTGGAGCCGGCCCCGACCCGACGGGTCGTCGAGAGACGTCGGAGCTGTCGACCCGTCGCTAACCCGACCCACGGCGTCGAGGACCGTCGGCCGATCAACGATGCCGAGCTCGACCGCCCAGTCGAGGACCGGCACCGGCGATCACAGGTGTGTTCGGAATCGACCGGTGACGGGGGGATCGCTCGGCAGGTGGTCGCCTCCGGGACCGATCCGGGGTCCGGTCTCACCTGATCTTGCGGTGGTAGATGGCGATCGCGAAGGCGTAGGCGACGAGGAGGATGCCGACCAGCCAGGTCAGGGCGATCCAGATGTCGTCGCCGACGGGCTGCTGGGCGAACAGGGCGCGGAGGGTGTCGACGATGGCGGTGACCGGCTGGTGTTCGGCGAACCAGGCGACCGGTGCGGGCATCGATTCGGTCGGCACGAACGCGGAGCTGATGAACGGCAGGAAGATCAACGGGTAGCTGAACGCGCTGGCGCCGTCGACCGTCTTCGCCGACAGTCCGGCGATCACCGCGATCCAGGTCAGGGCGAGAGTGAACAAGATCAAGATTCCGGCGACCGCGAGCCAGGCGGCCGCGGAGGCGCCGGTGCGGAAGCCCATGATCAGGGCGACGCCGATCACGATCGCGACCGAGACCAGGTTTGCGGTGAGTGAGGTGAGCACGTGCGCCCAGAGCACGCTCGATCTTGCGATCGGCATGGATTGGAACCGTTGGAAGATGCCGCCCTGCATGTCGAGGAAGAGCCGGTAGGCGGTGTAGGCGACACCGGAGGCGATCGTGATCAGCAGGATGCCCGGAAGCATGTAGTTGACGTAGGACTGGTCGGAGCCGGTGTTGATCGCGCCGCCGAACACATATGTGAACAAAAGCATCAAGGCGACCGGGCTGACCGCGGTGGTGATGATGGTGTCCGGGCTGCGGAGGATGTGGCGCAGCGAACGGTTGGTCAAGACGGCGGTGTCGCCGAGCACGTGGGTGGTCATCGCGGTTCCTTTCGCGCCGAGACAGAGCGGTCGTGGTCAGCGGGCTTCGCCCCGACCCCGTCGATCCGCCCCGGGTCGGTGGTGTCGGTGTCTGCGGGCTGGCCGACGAGGGCCAGGAAGACGTCCTCGAGCGAGGGTTGCTTCTCGACGTACTCGACCTTCGCGGGTGGGAGGAGTTGCTTGAGTTCGGTGAGGGTGCCGTTTTGGATGATGGTGCCCTCGTGCAGGATGGCGATGCGGTCGGCGAGTTGTTCGGCCTCGTCCAGGTACTGGGTGGTCAGCAGCACGGTCGTGCCGCCGTGGGCGAGACCTTTGACGGTCTGCCAGACTTCGATCCTGGCCTGCGGGTCGAGGCCGGTGGTGGGTTCGTCGAGGAAGATGATCGGCGGGTTGCCGATCAGACTCATCGCGATGTCGAGCCGGCGCCGCATGCCGCCGGAGTAGGTCGAGGCTCGGCGGTTGCCCGCGTCGGTGAGTGAGAAGCGGGCGAGCAGGTCGTCGGCGATCGCGGCCGGGTTGGTCAGGTGGCGCAGCTTCGCGACCAGGATGAGGTTCTCCCTGCCGGTGAGGACCTCATCGACCGCGGCGAACTGACCGGTCAGGCTGATCGACTCGCGCACGTCGCCGGCCTGTCCGGCGACGTCGAAGTCGTGCACGGTGGCGCTGCCCGCGTCCGCCTTCAGCAACGTCGACAAGATGTTCACCAGGGTGGTCTTGCCGGCGCCGTTGGAGCCGAGGAGGGCGAAGATGCTGCCCGGCGCCACGTCGAAGTCGACGCCGCGCAACACCTGGAGGTCCTTGAACGACTTCTCGATGCCCCTAACCCGGATAGCTGTCTGGGTGGTCATTTCAGTTCCTCCCCTTCCGCGTCCTCGACGGCCTTGGTCAGCCGGGCGCGTTCCTTGTCGATCCACTGCTTGCCGGTGTAGGCGTTGGCGAAGGTCTCGGCGAACTCGACCGGGTCGTCGCCGACGATCTGACGGACCGGGGTCTGGTCGGCGGCGGCGCGTTCCCACAGATCCGCGAAGTCGCCGAGCATCGTGATCAGGATGTCACCGTCGGAGACGGCCCCGTAGTACATGAAGTACCGCTGGAAGGCCTTCGCCGAGGTCCGGTAAGGCTCGGGTAGCGCCTCGATCCGGGTCTTGTACTGCCGGTACTGCTTCTTCTGCTCCAGTGACCCAGTGAGTGTCTCGATCCATTTGGCGGCCATCTCAGTTCTCTCCCTCTGTGGTTGCGCTGCGGAGCTGTTCGATTCGTTCGGCGAGGAAGCTCCAGGTCTTCCAGAACACGTCGAGCTGGGCTCGACCGCTCGCGTTGAGCGTGTACACCTTGCGTGGGGGACCCTTCTCGGACGGGACCTTCTCCACGTCCACGAAGCCCCGCTGCTCGATCCGGACGAGCAGCGCGTAGACCGTGCCTTCAACGAGATCGGAGAATCCCTGGTCCCGCAGCCGTGCCGTGATCTCGTACCCGTACGCCGGTCGGGCGGCCAGGATCGCCAGCACCATCCCCTCGAGGGTGCCCTTCAACATCTCGGTCATCTGACTGCCCACCGGACCGCCCCATCTACTCTGTGTCGCTATCTACGAGTAGACGGTAACACTAAGTACCGGTAGTTAGCAACACAGAGTTGTGCCCAGTTCCGCGGCCGACCCGAGAAGGCTGCGCTGGCGCACGCGAGCGGATTGCCAGTCATGGGACCACCCGGCGTGTCTGGTCGGTGGGTTCTCGGATTGCTCGTTCGATCGCCAGCACAGTTTGATCATGTGCACCATGATCATGAACGGCGGCCCCCGCGAGGCGGGTGGCAAAGAGTGCAGCGACGCAGCGGGGCTTGCCCCGCCTCCTAAGAACCTCAGCGCGAAGCGCTGAGGAGTTAGTTTCGCACGGTTAGGGAGGTTCGGGTTGCGGCCGGCCAGCTCAGGGCGGCCGCTGAACCGGGTTTGCGGT
>DASTGF010000435.1:0-32215 GCA_035719255.1 Microlunatus sp.
GCGCATCTGGTCCAGACCGGTCTGATGGCGGCCGGCCTCGATCTGCACGACGTCCGGCGGCGCGAGGACGTCCTCGACCGGCTCGCCGCATACGTCCGTACACACCCGGGAGCGGGTCCCGTGATCGGTCAGGGCTGGGACGAGCGTGACTGGCCCGACCCCCGGCCGCCGACCAGGGCCGAGCTCGACCGGGCCGGGCGAGACCGGCCGGTCTATCTGGCTCGGGTGGACGTGCACTCCGCGGTCGCGTCCTCAGCACTGCTCGCCGCCGTCCCCGGCGTCGAGACCCTGGCCGGATCGGGATCCGGTGATCTGCTCAGCCGGGACGCCCACCATGCGGTGCGGACCGCGGTCGGCGCGCTGACCACCGACGAGCAGCGCCGGACCGCGGCGAGCACCGCGCTAATGCAGGCGGCGGAACAGGGCCTGGGGACGGTCCACGAACTGGGTGGGCCACACCTCGGACCGATCGAGGACCTCCTGCGAGTACGGCAGGAGGCGGAGCGGCTGGGCGTGCGGACGGTGAGCTACTGGGGCGAGCTCGCCTCCGCGGAGGCCTTCGACCGGGCCGCCGCGGTCGGCGCCCTCGGACTCGCCGGCGATCTGTGCATCGACGGAGCGATCGGCTCACGGACCGCCGCGTTGCGGGAGCCGTACCGCGACGACCCCGGGCTGGGCGCGCGCTACCTGGACGACGAGGAGATCGCCGGACACCTGATCGCGTGCACCCGCGCCGGGCTGCAGGCCGGCTTCCATTGCATCGGTGACGATGCGGTGGCCGCTGCGGTCGACGGGCTGCGCCGCGCCGCCGAGGTGCTCGGCCGCGACGCGATGATCGCCGCCCGGCACCGGCTGGAGCACGTCGAGATGCTGGCTCACGGCGATGCCGCGACGCTGGCGACGTACGGGGTGGTGGCCAGCATGCAGCCCGCTTTCGACGCGATCTGGGGTGGCCCCGGCGAGCTCTACGAGCAGCGTCTCGGGGTCGAACGTGCCGACTCGATGAACCCGCTCGGTACGCTGGCCGCGGCCCGCGTGGTGCTGGCCTTCGGCTCGGATGCACCGGTCACCCCGCTGGCGGGCTGGGAGACGGTACGCGCCGCGGTCACCCACCACCGGCCGGACCAGCGGCTGAGTGTCGGTGATGCGTTCGCCGCGGCCACGCGTGGCGGGCACACGGCGGCCCGGTCGAGCGCAGGGCGCCTGGCGGCAGGCGAACCGGCGGATCTGGCGATCTGGGACCGCGTGCCGGAATCGTCGGGGCCCGACGGCCTGCCGCGGCTGAGCGACAACGCGCCGCTACCGGCCTGGCGGGCCACCATGGTCGACGGACGCCTGGTCGCGGGCCGCTGGGGCTGAGCCGGGCCTGACCCGGGCGCCCGCTCGGGCTCGCTGGGTAGTCTCGTCGCGTGTCATCCGCCCTGGCCAGCGCCGGTCCCGAGCTCGATGCCCCGCCGGTAGGCCGTCGCCATGGTTGGCTGCGCCTGCTGGTCGCGGCGCTTGCCGGCCTCGCGACCGGGCTGAGCTTCGAGCCGTACGCCCTCTGGCCGCTGCTGGCCCTCAGCCTGCCGGCGTTCACCCTGACCGTCTTCGGACAGCCGCTGCGCCGCTCGTTCGGGCTCGGCTACGCGTTCGGGCTCGGCATGCTCGGGGTGGCGGTGAACTGGGTGCATGTCCTCGGCTGGTGGGTCGCGGTGCTGCTGATCGTGTTCGAGGCGCTGTTCTTCGGGCTGCTGGGGCTGGCCCTGAGCCTGGTCTCGCGGCTGCGCTGGTGGCCGCTGGCGGCTGCCTGCTGCTGGGTGATGATCGAGTTCGCCTACGCCCGGGCTCCGTTCGGCGGCTTCGGCTGGACCCGGATCGCGTACGCCGCGGTGGACACGCCCCTGGCCGGCTGGCTGCCGATGATCGGGGTGGCCGGTCTGTCATTCCTGGTCGCGCTGGTGGGTCAGCTGATCGCCTGGGCGGCGGCGCCGGCCAGCTCCAGCACGACCGCCGGCCGCCGGACCCGGGTCGCGGTCAGCGCCGGCGTCGCGCTCGCGCTGGCGCTCGGCGGGATCGCACTGCGGACATACGAACCGGAACCGGCCGTGCCGTCCGCCGGCACCGTCGACGTGGGGGTGGTCCAGGGCAACGTGCCCGGCCGGGGCATCGAAGCCCTCGGACGCGCCCGCTCGGTGACCAACAACCATCTGACCGAGACCGTCGACCTGATGGCGCAGGCCCGGCTCGGCCAGGTGCCGATGCCCGACTTCATCCTCTGGCCGGAGAACTCGACCGACATCGATCCCCAGCTGGACTCGATCACCCGGAGCGTGGTGTGGTCGGCGGCCCGGATCGCCGGCCGCCCGATCCTCGTCGGTGCGGTGACCCAGGGGCCGGGGGACGACGAACGCCAGACCACGGCAATGTGGTGGGACCCGACGTACGGTGTGTTGGCGACGTACCACAAGCGCAATCTGGTGCCCTTCGGTGAGTGGATCCCGTTCCGGGACCAACTGCTGCCGCTGGTGCCGATCCTGGCCGATGTCGGCGCGCAGTCGGTCCCGGGTACGCAGCCCGGTGTGCTGAGGGTTCCGGTGGGTGGCCGGGAGTTGCGGGTCGGTGACGTGATCTGCTTCGAGCTGGCCTACGACGCGACCGTCTACGACGCGGTCCGCGGCAGCCAGGTGCTCATGGTGCAGAGCAACAACGCCACGTACGGCGGCACCGGGCAGGTGGAACAGCAGTTCGCGATCACCCGGGCCCGCGCGATGGAGGCTCGACGCGAGATCGCCGTGGCCACCACGAACAGCGTGTCGGGCTACATCGATCGCGACGGCACCATCGTTCGCCGGACCGACGAGTTCACCCATGACGCGTTCGTGGAAGCCATGCCGCTGCGCTCGGCGATCACCCCCGCGCTGCGCGTTGCTCCGTGGCTGGATCGAGGGCTGGCGTTGGCCGGACTGGTGTTCTGCGTCGTCGCCTCGACGCGCATCGGCGTGCGCAGACAGGCCGGTGCCCGGTCTGGAACACTGGACGGAACCTCGTCGCCGAAGGCTGCGGCGCAGGTCGACAGCGACGAAAGGCACTGACCGTGAGCGATGCCCCGGCCGACCGCGGACTCGGCGAGATCCTCGTCATCATCCCCACCTACAACGAGGCCGAGAACATCGACAGCATCGTGTCCCGGCTGCGGACCGCGGTGCCGGAGGCACACGTCCTGATCGCCGACGACCACTCCCCGGACGGCACCGGCAAGCTCGCCGATGCGCTCGCCTCGGCCGATGACCGCATCCACGTCATGCACCGGCTCGGCAAGGAGGGGCTCGGAGCGGCGTACCTGGCCGGCTTCGAATGGGGTCTGGAGCGCGGCTACGACGTCCTGGTCGAGATGGACGCGGACGGCTCGCACCAGCCGGAGCAGCTGCCCAAGCTGCTGGACGCTCTCGGCTCGGCGGACCTGGTGCTCGGATCGCGCTGGGTGCAGGGTGGTCGGGTGGTCAACTGGCCGAAGTCGCGCGAGGTGCTGTCGCGGGGCGGAAACCTGTGGACTCGGATCGCCCTGGGCATCCCGCTGAAGGACGCGACCGGCGGCTATCGAGCCTTCCGGCGCGAGACGCTGCTCGGCCTGGGACTGGACGACGTCGCCTCGGCCGGCTACTGCTTCCAGGTCGACCTGGCGTGGCGGGCCCTGAAGGCGGGGTTTCGGGTGGTCGAGGTGCCGATCACCTTCGTCGAACGCCAGTACGGCGACTCCAAGATGAGCCAGCGGATCGTCATCGAGGCCCTGGCCCGGACGACCGCCTGGGGCATCGCGCACCGGGCGCACCAGCTGCGGACCCTGGGCCACCGTTCGTCCTCCGGCGCCGGCGGTCCGCAGCAGGCGGTCGGCGGGCGGTCGTGAGGTCGCGATGAGCCGGCGGGCACCATGAGTGCCTGGTCCCCGATGAGCTCAGGAGCTCCGCCGCGTCAGCGGCGGAGCTGGCTGGGCCTGCTGATCGTGGTCTTGCTGATCGCGATCCCGATCGCCGAGGTCTATCTCCTGGTGCAGGTCGGCCGGGCGATCGGCGCGCTGCCGACCATCGCGATCCTGGTGGCGGAGGCTGTCCTCGGCGCATGGCTGATGCAGCGGGAGGGTAGTCGTGCCTGGGCGGCCCTGAACACCGCGTTCGCCAGCGGGAAGCTGCCGAGCGGTGAGCTGGCCGACGCGGCGCTCGTGCTGGTCGGCGGGCTGCTGCTGATGCTGCCGGGGTTCATCACCGACATCTTCGGGTTCGTCTTCCTGCTGGCGTTCACCCGCCCGTACGCGCGCCGCGTGCTCGGTTTCATCGTGGCGCGCCGGGTGGCTCGACTCGGGGTCGACGTCGACGTGATGCGAGCCCGGACCGACCCGGGGAACCTGATCGAGGGCGAGGTGGTCGAGCCCTCCGACACGCCACCCAGTACCCACGACTCCCGGGCCGACGACTCCGGTCCCCTGGTGATCCGGGGTGAGATCGAGTCCGACCCCGACCGCAAGCCGTCCGCCTGACCCGCACGCCCGCCGGGGCGCGGAGCGTCAGGAGGTCGGACGCGGCACGATGGTACGGCCGCCCCAGTCCTCCGGAGCGACGTCGGTCAGCGTCTGGTTGAGCACCCACTGGTGCCCGAACGGGTCGGTCATGGCCGCCTGGCGCTCCCCGTACTGCCAGTCATGCAACGGGTCGTCCAGCGTGGCACCGTGGGCGATCGCGACATCGACGACGGCCGACGCGTCGGCGACCTTGAGCATGATCTGGTGCGAGCGCTCCGGGGTCGGCGTGCGGCGCCCGGGCCGCACCTCGGCGACGACGAGCTCCGCGGGCGGTCCGTCCGAGAAGCCCAGCTGCGCGCGATGCCCCTCGCCGATCCGGACGTGCTCGACCAGCCCGAAGACGAGCGAATACCAAGCGACCGCCGCGCGTACGTCGGCGACGGTGAGGACCGGAGTAATCCGGGCATGCGGTGCGGAGCGGTTGGTCAGCATCCACCCACGCTAAGCCCAGGGGCAAAGCAACGGGGCCGCTCTCGGATCACCGACCAGTGCAATCCGAGGGCGGCCCCGCGCGATCAGGGGGCCTGGGTGTCAGGCCGTCTTCTTCGACGTTGAATGATAGTTCGGTCCGAGGGCGCCCGATCGCAACAGATCGAGCCGCTCGGCCAGCAGATCTTCCAGTTCGGCGATGGAGCGGCGCTCACGGAGCATGTCCCAGTGGGTCCGCGGGGGCTTCTCGTCCTTGGCCACCGGACGCTCGTGATTGGCGCGGAGCGACTCCGCGCCGCAGCGAGGGCACTCCCAGATCGAGGGGATGTCAGCCTCGGCCGCGAAGGTCAGTGTGAAGTTGTGGCCGCGCGGGCAGTCGTACGTGATGTCCTGGCGTGCCGCGAACTCGACACCTGCCTCGTCTTCGAAGCTCTTGGCACCGAGCCCGGTGCCCTTCAATGAACGATCCGCCACGATGACCTCCAGTGATGTCGACGGTCCAGCTTCCCCATTGTTGTCAACTCCGCGTCTACCCCGATTGTTCCGCAATCAACGGGGCAACCTCGGTTTGGGCAACCGACGGGCCGGTCAGCCGAGTCGAGGCTGCCGGTGCGGAGGTGGCGTGATGAACCAGAGAACCACGCCACCGGCCAACAACACCACAGCGATACCGATGATTCCCGCGCGGTCGGAGTAGAGCCCCGAGAACAGCGCGAACAGCGCCGGGGCCAGGAACGACGCCGCCCGCCCGGTGGTCGCGTACAGACCGAACATCTGACCCTCACGCCCCACCGGCGCCATCCGGGCCAGGTACGAGCGGGAGCTGGCCTGGGCCGGCCCGACCCACAGGCACAGCAGCAGCCCGAAGATCCAGAACATCGTGGTGCCGTGGGCGAACAGCAGCACAGTCGCGGAGACGATCAGACCACCGAGTGAGATGAGGATCACAGTCTTCGGTCCGATCCAGTCCTCGACCCGGCCCATCACCAGCGCGCCGATCGCGGCGACCACATTGGCCGCGACACCGAAGATGAGCACCGTGTCGGGTGCCATCCCGTACACGGTGACCGCCAGGATCGCTCCGTAGGTGAACACCGCCGCCAACCCGTCTCGATAGAGCGCTGATGCGATCAGGAACCCGAGCGCGTTGCGCTCGAGCCGCCACAGCTGCTTGATGTCCCCGATCAGCAGCCGGTAGGAGGCGAAGAAGCCGACCCGGCGCTGCGCCGGTCCCGGCGGCTTCTCGGGCACCGCGACGAGCACCGGGATGGCGAAGACCGCGAACCAGGCGGCCGCGAACACGGCCACCGTGCGGAACGCCAGCCCGTCGGTACGGGTGACGCCGAACCAGCCGACCTCGGGCGCGATGAAGCCGACGTAACAGATCAGCAGCAGGAAGATGCCGCCGACGTAACCCAGGGACCAGCCGAAGCCCGACACCCTTCCGATCGTCGCGGGGGTGGAGACCTGCGGCAGCATCGCGTTGTAGGAGACGCCCGCGAACTCGGAGAAGATCGAGCCGACACCCATCAGGATCAGCGCGGCCCACAGGTATGCGGGCTGATCCTTGATGAAGAACAGCCCCAGCATGGTGGCGACCACCAGCCCGGTCCAGATGCCCAGGCTGCGCCGCCGGTGCCCGCCCGCGTCGGCCCGCTGGCCCATGACGGGAGCGATGAGGGCGATCGCCAGTCCGGCCACGGCTCCGGAGATTCCGAACCAGGTCTGACCGGTCAGCCCGCCGGGCTTGGCGGTGCCGACCACGCCCTCGACGACGTACGGCCCGAAGACGAAGGTCGTGATGACGGCGTTGTACGCCGCTGAACCCCAGTCCCACAGCCCCCAGGCGAGAACCCGCCCGCGGTGGACCCGCGCCGGAGCGCGACCATCGAGTACGGTCATGGGGGTTCGTTCCACAGACACCGATGCTGCAGCACGTCTTTCAACGTATCGATCCGGTCGGTGAAAATCCCGTCGACACCGAGATCGATCAGGCGATTCATGGTCTCGGCGTCGTCCACGGTCCAGACGTGCACCTGCTTGCCCGCCCGGTGGGCGGTGCGCACCAGGCCGGGGGTGACCGCCCGGACCCGCCGGCCGGCGATCCGCTGGTACTCGGGCATCTGCAGGGCCTGGCCCGGGCTGTTCAGCGCCCGGGTCACCCACGGGGTGAACCGGTTGGCCACCACACCGAGGATGCTCACCGCCGACGGCACCCGCGGTCCGAGCAGCTGGCGCAGCCGGTGCAGCCGGGCGATCCCGAACGAACTGACGCAGACCCGGTCGTACGCCTCGTGCTCGGCGATCAGCCGGGCCAGCAGATCGACCGACCGGTCGGACTTGGCATCGATATTGAACCGGGCGTGCGGGAACGTCTCGAACAACTCGGCCATGGTGGGAATGGGGTCGACACCGCCGATCCGGACGTCGGCGACCTGCTCGGCCGTGAGGTCCTCGATCCGGCCGGACCGGCCGCTCACCCGGTCCAGCAGGGCGTCGTGGAACGCCACCAGCACCCCGTCCCGGGTGGGGTGGACGTCGGTCTCGAGATAGCCGTACCCGAGCGCGGTCGCCTGCCGAAAGGCGTGCACCGTGTTCTCCCGGTGCACGTTGGGCGCGTACGCGGCCCCGCCACGGTGCGCGAAGGCCAGAAACGGCGCACGGAAGTACGGGTACTCCTCGGCTGAGCGCACGGCAGGCTACTCAGCCGACGCCCGGCAGGCGGTCGGCGAGATCGTGCATGAACTGCGGCATCCAGGACGGGAAGCCGATCAGCAACAGGTACAGATAGCCGAGCAGACCACAGGCGGTGATGAAGCAGATCCAGAACACGACCTTGCGCTTGGCCGGCCAGCCCCGATATCGGTGCAGTTGGACCTTGAACCACATCATGAGCTTGTGGGCCCACTCGAACTCGCTCGCCCAGACCGCCAACCCCAGCAGCACCAGCGGGATCCCGCCCGGCCCGGGGAGCGGGCCCGTTACGAGCCCGAGCACGATGAAGAACAGCCCGGCGAAACCGACCGCCCAGCGATAGAAGAAGAGCTTGCGCGGATCCTGCCGGATGCGCCGGCGCCAGCGCCAGCGATCCTCCTCGGGCTCGATCAGGATGTGGTGCTGGTGGTGTTCCGGGTTCGGATGATCCGCCTCGTCCGGGCGCCGAGCCGAGCGCGCACCGGGCGTCCGTTGCCGCGCTTGCGCGGCCTGCCCGCCCACGACCTCCAGATTCGGCCGGCCAGTGTGCCGAGAACGTCGGGCGGCCAGGGCGTCGTCGTCCTCGGCGCCGGCAGACATGACCTCACTCTAAGGGGATTCGCCAAACGGTGTCACGACCCTCACAGCGCTCCCAGCCGGCCCGTTCGGGCCCGGTCCGGCACACTGGCGCGGTGACGAGCATCCTGTCCATCCAGTCCGCGGTCGCCTACGGCCACGCCGGCAACAGCGCCGCCACCTTCCCGTTGATGCGGATGGGGGTGGAGGTGTGGCCAGTGCTGACCGTCAACTTCTCCAACCACACCGGGTACGGCGCCTGGCGCGGTCCGCTCATCCCACCCGCCGAGGTGGCTGCGGTCGTGACGGGGATCGACGAGCGCGGTGTGCTGGATCGCTGTGACGCTGTGCTGTCGGGATACCAGGGGAGCGTGGAGATCGGTCAGGTCGTGCTCGACGCCGTCGACCTGGTCCGCTCGCGGAATCAGGGTGCGGTGTACTGCTGCGATCCGGTGATGGGCGACGTCGGCCGCGGCTTCTTCGTCCGTCCGGAGATCCCGGCGATGATGCGCGACCTGGTGGTGCCGGCGGCCGACATCGTGACGCCGAACCAGTTCGAGTTGGAGTTCCTCACCGGACAGACCCTGCGGACGCTGGACGACGTGGTCCGGGCGGCTCGAGAGCTGCGGGCAGCCGGACCTCGCACCGTGCTCGTGACCAGCGTGGTCGCCGATACTGCTCCGGACACCGTGTCCATGGTCGCGGTCACCGGTGACGGCGCCTGGTCGGTCACGACCCCGGCCATCCCGCAGACCTTCACCGGAGCCGGGGACGTCACCTCCGCGATCTTCCTGGCCCACCTGCTCCGCGGCGGCGACATCGTCGAAGCCCTCGGCGCGACAGCTGCCGCCATGTACGGGCTGCTGTCCGCGACCCACGCGGCCCGACGTTGGGAACTCGCCCTGGTCGCCGCTCAAGACGAGTTCGTCGCCCCGACCCATCACTTCGAGGTGACCCACCTGGACTGAGGGGTACCGGGCCGCCTTCAGCCACCACTCGAGGAATGCCGAGCGGAGCCGTCAGCGCGAGCGGAGCAACTCAATCCCGGAAGACCTCGATGTTGGCGCCCAGGGCGTTGAGCCGGTTGGCCAGATCCTCATACCCGCGGTTGATGACGTACACGTCGCGAAGTTCCGAGGTGCCCTTGGCGGCGAGCATCCCGAGCAGGATGCAGACCGCGGGACGCAGGGCCGGCGGGCAGATCACCTGGTGACCTCGCCAGCGGGTCGGACCCTCGACGATGACCCGGTGCGGGTCCAGCAACTGAACACGGGCACCGAGCCGGTTCAGCTCCGTCAGATAGATGGCCCGGTTCTCGTACACCCAGTCGTGGATGATCGTCTTGCCCTCCGCGGTCGCGGCGATCACCGCGAAGAACGGCAGGTTGTCGATGTTGAGCCCCGGGAACGGCATGGGGTGGATCTTGTCGATCGGCGACCGGAGCTGGGAGGGCCGGACGCTGACGTCGACGAGCCGGGTGTGTCCGTTGGCGGCGACGTACTCGTCGGAGAGATCGAAATCCAGACCCATCTCCTCCAGGATCGCCAACTCGATCTCGAGGAACTCGATCGGCGCGCGCTCGATGGTCAGCTCGGACTGGGTCACGATCGCGGCGGTCAACAGGCTCATCGCCTCGATCGGGTCCTCCGACGGGGCGAACTCCACGTCGGTGTTGATCGACTCCACGCCGCGCACCTTCAAGGTGGTGGTGCCGATGCCGTCGATCTCCACGCCGAGGTGGGTCAGGAAGACGCACAGGTCCTGGACCATGTAGTTCGGGCTGGCGTTGCGGATCACGGTCAGAGCAGGGGACAGCGCCGCGGCCAGCAGCGCGTTCTCGGTCACGGTGTCGCCGCGTTCGGTCAGTGTGATCGGGCGGGTCGGCTCGGTCGACTCGTCCACCGAGCACTGGTAGTAGCCGTCGGTGGCGACGACGTCCAAGCCGAATCTGCTCAGCACCTGGAGATGGGGCTCGATGGTGCGGGCGCCGAGGTCGCAGCCGCCCGCGTACGGCAGCCGGAAGTCGCTGTAGGAGTGCAGCAGCGGCCCCAGGAACATGATCACGCTGCGGGTCCGGCGCGCGGCCGCGACGTCCATGCCGTCCAGGTCGAGCTCGTCGGGCCGGATGAGCTCGAGGTCGTTGCCGTCGTCGGACCAGCTCGCCCGGACGCCGATGCTGGTCAGCACCTCGAGGATCCGGTTGACCTCCTCGATCTTGGCGATGCCGCGGATGACGGTACGACCGTGGTTGAGCAGGCTCGCGCACAGCAGGGCCACCGCGGCGTTCTTCGAGCTGCGGACGGCGATCCGGCCGTTGAGCTTGGCGCCGCCCTGCACCCGCAGATGCGTGGGGCCGCTCGGGCCGAAGGAGATGATCGGCGCGTCGAGCGCGGCAGCGATCCGGTTGACCATGTCGAGACTGAGATTCTGGTTGCCGGCCTCGATCCGGTGCACCGCGCTCTGGCTGGTGCCGAGGACACTGGCGAGCTGGGTCTGAGTGAGGCCGCGGTGCTTGCGGGCGTCACGGATCAGACCACCGATTCGGCCGAGAGATGTTTCAGTCACGCGACGACCGTAACTCATATGTGAGTTTTTTCTGGCATTGAGGGCGTGTCGGACACGTCACATCGGCCCGATCTTGCCCTCGGCGGTGCCAATTTACCCGCTGGGCCGTCGCGTTGTCACACGGAGTCGCGTTCCGACGTCCGCATCTTCAACACCCGGGCCACCTCGTCCCACAGCTCACCGAAGGCCGCGGCGGCGGGACTGGCGGGCGCGAAGACCGCCAGCGGCATCCGGCGTACGGACATCTGCTCGACGGCACTGGCCGCGGGGATCGCGACGGAGCTGACGTCTTTCCGTTCCGCCGGCAGCCCGGTGAGGATCTCGGTGTGCAGCTTGCGGCGCCGGTCCAACATGGAGAAGTAGCCGCGCAGCACCGGTCGACGTCCCTGAGCGTCCTGGACGAAGTCGGCCAGCTGCTCGAATGTGCGGACCGACAGCACCGTCGGGATCAGCGGAACGAGGACCAGGTCGGAGGCCTGCAACACGTTCTCCGAGACCAGGGACAGGCTCGGCGGGGTGTCCAGGACCACGAGGTCGTAGTCGTTCCTCAGCGGGCTGAGCAGCCGGCGCAGCGTCTTGTTGGGCTTGGGCCGCTCGTTGAGGTCGATGTCCATCATGCGGTAGGTGAAGTCCGCCGGGAGCAGGTCCAGCCGGTCGAAGTCCGTGGCCTTGACCGCATCGATGATGGGTCGGCGGCCGCGGACGAGCCGGGCTCCGCCGCCCTTCACCCGCGGCTTGACCCGGAACAGGTACGTCGCCGCACCCTGCGGGTCGAGGTCCCACAGCAGGGTGCGATGACCATGCCGGGACGCGAGGTAGGCGAGATTCACCGCGGCGGTGGTCTTGCCGACCCCACCCTTGAGGTTGTAGCTCGCCAGGACCTTCACCGTGCCGCGATCCGGCCGTCACCGAGGTCGATCAGCTGCGCCAGGTGGCCCGCCGCCTTGTGGCCCAGATAGCTCTCGTGGTGGGCGTCGAGCTCGGCCCGAGCACTGCGCTGGCGGCGGTCGAACTCCGCCGACAGCTGTCCCATGGCCATCAGCGTGTCCACCGGGGTATCGCCGGACCGCACCATCTCGGCGGCGAAGTCGCGGAGACCGGCGGCCTGCACCTCCCCGTCCTGGAACTGCCCGAGCACCTCCTGCAGCTGCTTGAGGTCGCCGACCACCTTCTTGTACGTGAGGGCGTCGCAGAGCGGGCGGAACACCTCGAGCAGATACCGCAGCTCCTTGCACTTCTTGCGCAGGGCGTGCACCTGGACCGACGGCGAGCTGGTCTTGATCGACCGGGCTCGGCGGGAGACCTGGGTGAAGGTGTGCCCGATCCGCTCGCGGGCCAGATCGGCCGCCGTCTCGGGACTGTTCGTCGGTGCGGTGATGACGTCGGCCAGGGCCGACCGCCAGCGCCGGACCAGCGTGGCGTAGCGCGGCGAGCGCAAGGCCTCGGCCAGCTCGGCCTGCGCCGCCTGGCGGCGCCTGCGGATGTGCCGCTCGAACGGGGCCAGGTCCTCGGGCCGGCTCACCGCCGCGCGCATGCCGTCCATCCCGAGCAGGTACACGTCGAGATCCCGGGTCGGGGTGGTGACGTCGCCCAGCCAGCGGAACTCCGCGAGCGCCCAGGCCACGGCGTCGGCCGGCAACTGGTCGCCGAGCAGCTTGACCACCGAGCGTGTGCGCCGGACCGCGACCCGGAAGTCGTGCAGGTATTCGGTGTCGATGTCGGCCACGACCCCGTCGACGGTGGTCTCCATCTCGGCGAGGTAGCCGAGCAGGGCGTCGGCCACCGCGAGGTCACCGGGCTGGTCCGGACGCATGCCGAACCGGCGCGTCGCCGGGCGCCCCGCTCCTGACAGGGCGAGCACCGCGTCGTGCCAGGGCTCACCGTCGGCGACGTCGAGACCGGCGGCGGCCATCCGCCGACGTACGTCCTTCGCCTCGGTCGCGTAGCCGCGGAGCTTCTCGACCTCCACCTGCACGCCGAGCGGTCGCGCCGTGGGATTGATCAGCTCACCCTCGGTCCAGCCGATCCGAGCCACGGTCTTGTGATCGGCGTTGAGCACCGCGAAGCTCGTCGACCGGGTCTGCACCGTGGCCAGCTCCACGATCGCGCGGATGGAGGCGACCGGCGCGATCAGCTCACGAACCGGCCCGGGCGGCAGGTCGGTGGCCAGTACCGGCCAGCTCATGCTGCTGCCGACGTCCTGGCGCACCGCCAGCTCGCGACCCCGGCGGGCCACCAGCACGCCGTTCTCCAACTGGGTCAGCGACAACCCGGCGGCCCGAAGCCGTTGGTCCGGGGTGTCGAGGTGGGTCCGCCGGCGCGTGGTCCGATCGACCAGCCGGAGGTCGTAGGCCGCTCCGAGGGCGGCCCGGAGCGGGTTCTCGGGGTCGCTGACGACAGGCGCGGTCACGAGCCGGGAGGTCGTCGAGAGCAATGCGCTCGGATTGGCATCTGAACCTCGGCTCATGCGCGGAAGCTACCAGCCCGCCACCGGCGGACGGCCCCTTCGACGAGGGTGTCGCAGGGTGATCTGTGGGCCCGTCACGAGAAATCCGTTCCTGCCCGATCTGGGCCCGACACACGCAGCCTGAGCCGATGGTGACCCCCGAGACGATCCCCCTAGAGTGTGCACCATGACTGACCACTATGACGTCGTCGTGCTCGGTGCCGGCCCCGGTGGGTACGTCGCCGCCATCCGCGCCGCCCAGCTCGGCCTGTCGACCGCCATCGTCGAGAAGAAGTACTGGGGCGGGGTGTGCCTCAACGTCGGCTGCATCCCCACCAAGGCGTTGCTGCGGAACGCCGAGCTGGCGCACATCTTCAACGCCGAGGCGAAGACGTTCGGGATCTCCGGGGATGTCAGCTTCGACTTCGGGGCCGCCTTCAAGCGCAGCCGTACCGTCTCGGAGCGGATGACCAAGGGCGTCCATTTCCTGATGAAGAAGAACAAGATCACCGAGATCGACGGCTGGGGGACCTTCACCGACGCCAAGACGATCGAGGTCAGCGGCGGCAAGGACACCGGCACGATCACCTTCGACAACTGCATCATCGCCGCCGGCGCGACGACCCGGCTGCTGCCGGGGACGTCCCTGAGCGAGCGGGTGGTCACCTACGAAGAGCAGATCATGACCGACGGCCTGCCCGAGTCGATCATCATCGCCGGCGCCGGTGCGATCGGCGTGGAGTTCGCCTACGTGATGGCCAACTACGGCACCAAGGTCACGATCGTGGAGTTCCTCGACCGGATGGTGCCACTGGAGGACGCGGAGGTCTCCGCCGAGTTGGCCAAGGCCTACCGCAAGCTGGGCGTCACGGTGAAGACCGCGACCAAGGTCGAGTCGATCGACGACTCCGGCGCCAAGGTCAAGGTCACCGTCTCCCCAGCGGCCGGCGGTGACACCGAGGTCCTCGAGGCGGACAAGGTGCTGCAAGCCATCGGTTTCGCGCCGCGTACACAGGGCTACGGGCTGGAGAACACCGGCGTCGAACTGACCGAGCGCGGCGCGATCGCCATCGACGACTACATGCGTACGAACGTGGCGGGCATCTACGCGATCGGCGACTGCACCGCCAAGCTGATGCTGGCGCACCTCGCCGAAGCGCAGGGCATCGTCGCCGCCGAGACGATCGCCGGCGCCGAGACCATGCCGATCGACTACGCCATGGTGCCGCGGGCCACGTACTGCCAGCCGCAGATCGGCTCGTTCGGCTACACCGAAGCGCAAGCCAAGGACCAGGGGTACGAGGTCACCACGGCCAAGTTCCCGTTCAGTGCCAACGGCAAGGCGCACGGGCTCGGTGAGGCGACCGGCTTTGTCAAACTGGTGGCCGACGCCACCACCGGCGAACTGCTGGGGGGCAGCCTGATCGGACCGGACGTGACCGAACTGCTGCCCGAGCTGACGCTGGCCCAGCTGTGGGACCTGCGGGCCGAGGAGGTGGCCCGCAACATCCACGCCCACCCCACGCTGTCGGAGGCAATGAAGGAAGCGGCCCACGGCATCTCGGGCCACATGATCAACATCTGAGTGCATCCCCGCGGTCCAGTGGAGGCAAGCCTTCACTGCCTGGCGGTCGCCCGACCGTCCGTGGTTGTGTGGAGGACATGTCCGATGCCGAAGCGAACCGGCCGGCCGCCGATCGGGACGGGCCGGCAGCGACGACCCACGACGACGAACCGCACGGTGAGGGTGTCGCCCAACGGCTGAACTGGCTGCGGGCCGGCGTGCTCGGCGCCAACGACGGGATCGTCTCGGTTGCGGCCATCGTCGTCGGCGTCGCCGGCGTGAGCACCGCGACCGCGCCGATCCTCACCGCGGGTGCGGCCGGATTGGTCGGCGGGGCGATCTCGATGGCGCTGGGGGAGTACGTCTCGGTCAGCAGCCAGCGCGACAGCGAACGCGACCTGATCGCCAAGGAGACTCGCGAGCTGCGCGAGGACCCCGAGGCCGAGTTGGAGGAGCTGACCGCGCTCTATCAGGCGCGGGGTCTCAAGCAGGAGACGGCACGTCAAGTGGCCCGGGAGCTGACCGAGCACGACGCACTCGCGGCTCACCTCTCGGCCGAGCTGAACATCGACCCCGAGGACGTGGTGAACCCTTGGCACGCCGCGGTGGCGTCCGCGATCGCCTTCACCGTCGGCGCGATCCTGCCGATGCTCGCCATCCTGCTTCCGCCGCCGGCCTGGCGGGTGCCCGTCACCTTCGTCGTCGTGCTGGTCGCGCTGGCATTCACCGGGGGCCTGGCGGCCACCATCGGTGGCGGGTCACGCCGGCGCGCCAGCGTGCGGGTGGTCGTCGGGGGTGCCCTGGCGCTGACCGCGACCTACGGCCTGGGTTCCCTCCTGGGCACCGCCGGCATCGGCTGACCCAGCGACTGGGCGCCGCCACCGGCGCGTGTCAGGCCGTCTCGCGGAGCACCAGCGAGGTAGGCAGGATCCGGGTCCGGTGCGCGGGCGTCCGCCCGGCGAGCAGGTCGAGCAGCAGGTCCGCCATCGACCAGCCCATCAGCTTGGTGTTCTGCCGCACGGTGGAGAGCTGGGGTGGTTCGTTGGTGGCGGCGAAGCTGTCGTCGAACCCGATCAGGGCTACGTCGGAGGGCACCTCCCGGCCGGCCGCCCCGAGCGTGATGAGGGCGCCCCGCGCCATCAGGTCGTTGGCCACGAACACCGCATCCAGATCCGGGTAGTGGCTGATCAGCTCTCGCATGGCGGTCGCGCCGCCGTAGCTGGTGAAGTCGCCGTTGGCCACCGCGCTGTCGTCCAGCCCGGCCTCCTGCATCGCCGATCGCCAGCCCTGCAGCCGGTGAACCGCCGCATGCATGTCCATCGCGCCGGTGACTGTGCCGATCCGGCGCCGCCCCAGCCGGATGAGATGCCGGGTCGCCTCGCGGGCCCCACCCCGGTTGTCCACGTCGACGACGTACCGGTCCTGCAGGCCCAGCATCGTCGTCGGGTCGCCCCCGAACACCGTCGGCACGATCCGTGACAGCTCGATCAGGTCGCGGTCACCGGCGTGGTGGGAGACGACGAGCGCACCGTCGACGGCACCTCCGCCGAGATAGCGACGCGTCTTGTGCCGCGGATCCGAGCTCGACAACAGCAGGTTGAGGACGTAGTCGGTCTCCTCGAGGCGCTCGGTGATGCCGCGGACCACGGAGGCGAAGTAGGGATCGGAGTAGAACCGCCCGATGTCCTCGGGGATCAGCAGGGCGATCGCCATGGCCTGGCGGCTGGCGAGGGTCCGGGCCGCCCGGTTCGGCACGTAGTTGAGACGGCTGATCGCCTGGTTGACGGCGTCCACCACCTGGGGGCTCACCTTGGGCGAGCCGTTGACCACGCGTGAGACCGTCGCGCGGCTCACCCCGGCGGCAGCCGCCACCATCTCCAGCGTCGGCGGACCGGTCGGCGTCATGCCGCAGATACTAGCGGGCGGTGAGAGCGCTCTCATGCATCTGTCGGACAATTTCTTCGCGGACGTCCGCTTCACCAGGGTCGAGCGGCCTCCTGGGCGCGCGACTCAGCCGTGGACGTACCCGACGAGCTGGTCCCGCTCGAACTCGACCTCGCTGATGTGGGACTTGACGATGTCGCCGATACTCACGATGCCACTGAGGTGACCCTCCTCGTCCACCACCGGAAGGTGGCGGATCCGTTCGTTCGTCATGGTCTGCATCAGCGACTGAACGGTGTCATCGACGGTGCAGGTGTGCACCCGGCTCGTCATGATGGTGGACACCGGCTCGGACAAGAAGGCGGAGCCGTCGGCGAGCTGGCGCACGACGTCACGCTCGGTGACAATGCCGTCGACGGTACGGCCGTCCTCGGAAACCACGACCGCCCCGAGATTGTGGTGTTTGAGCATGGCCACCAGCTCCGTGACGGTGGCGGTGGGGTGGATCACCACGACCGAGGAGCCCTTGGTCATCAGGATCTCGCGGATGTGCATCGTTGGACCTCCTTGCGGGAAGGCTAGCGGCTGGGCCGGGGTACGGTGAAGGTCCCTGACCCCGCAGGAATGGTTGCTGTTCTGTCTCGATCGTCCTTTCCCGTTCTCGTTCTCATCCTGATCTCCACCCTGGTCGGCTGTGGCACCACACCGCCGCTCCCCGCCACCAGCCCGGCGCCGCCGGCACCGTCCGGTGCGACATCCAGCGCGTCGGCCCGGTCCGGACCCACGCCGGCACCCACGACAACGCCCTCCGCGGCCCGGGCCCAGCTGCCGCGCGGCGGCACCAAGGTCTTTCCGCGCTACCGGCTGGTCGGGTACGCCGGCCTGACCGGGGCGAAGACCCTCGGTCGACTGGGCACCGGACCGCTGGACCAGCGGGTCGCCGAGATCGAGCGGCGCGCCACGCCGTACGCCGCCGGCCGGCAGATCCTGCCCGTCGTCGAGGTGATCACCACGATCGTCCAGGGCAGTCCTGGACGCGACGGGATGTACCGCGTCAGGCTGTCCGACGACAAGATCGAGACCTATCTCCGGGTGGCCCGCAAGCACAAGGCGGTGCTGCTGCTGAACATCCAGCCCGGCCGGGCCGACTTCCTCGACGAGGTCAAGGCGTACCGACGGTGGCTGCGCGAGCCCGACGTCGGGGTGGCGCTCGACCCGGAGTGGGCGATGGACGCCCACCAGGTGCCGGGGCGGGTGTTCGGGCACACGACGGGCCGCGAGCTCGACACGGTAGCGGCCTACCTCTCGGGGATCGTCGCGCAGAACCGGCTGCCGGAGAAGATCATGGTGTACCACCAGCTGGCACCCCGGATCGTGCGCGCCGAGTCGGACCTGAAGCCGCACCCCGGCGTGGCGCTGGTGAAGTCCGTCGACGGGATCGGCAGCCGGGCCGCGAAAATGGCGACCTATCGCGCCGTCAGCAAGACCACACCACGCTTCGTCCAGCCCGGCTTCAAGCTCTTCTTCGACGAGGACAAGGCGCTCGGTCGACTGATGACGCCGGCGCAGGTGCTGGCGCTGCGCCCCCGGCCGGCCTATGTCCTGTACGAGTGAGCGTGGCCGTAGGGGCAGAATCGGGCCATGACCTCGCCGATCCGCCTGACCGGGAACGACACCGCCGACGCCCTGCTCACCGATGACGACAACGCCTTGTTGATCGGCATGCTGCTCGATCAGCAGGTTCCGATGGAGAAGGCGTTCAGCGGTCCGGCCGTGATCGCCGAACGGATGGGCGGGACGCTGGACCCCCGAGCGATCGCAGAGATGAGCGAGGACGACTTCGTGGCGCTGTGCAGCGAGCGCCCGGCGATCCACCGGTTCCCGGGCTCGATGGCGAAGCGGGTCCGGACGCTGTGTCAGGTGCTTACCGAGGACTACGACGCGCAGGCCACCAACGTCTGGACCGGGGTGGACAGCGGAGCGGAGCTGAAGAAGCGCCTGCAGGCGCTGCCCGGATTCGGCGCCGAAAAGGCGCAGATCTTCGTGGCCCTGCTGGGCAAGCAGCGCGGCGTCGCCCCGGAGGGCTGGCAACTGGCGGCCGGGCCGTTCGGTGAGCCGGGTGTGTACCGCTCGGTCGCCGACATCACCGACCCCGACAGCCTCGCCCGGGTCCGGGAGACCAAGAAGTCGGTCAAGGCCGCCAAGAAGGCGTCTGCCTCTGGCTGACGTCGGTGCCAGGTTCGGGACGGATCCTCTGTCGATCGACCTCGCTCAGGCGCTGAGGTCGATCACCGAGGAGGCGTGCCCGAGGATCGGGCGACCGGTGCACGCTGCGCGCCAGGCGTCACCGAGACGCACGACCGCCTCGTCCAGCACGTCCGGGGGATGGGTGAACGGCAACCGGACGTACCGCTCTCCGCCCCCCTCCACGAAGAAGCGGTGACCCGGAGTGATCACCAGACCACGGGCATCTGCCGCCTCGGCCAGCTGGCTGGATCGGGGGAGAGGGAGCCGGAACCACAGGCTGAGGCCGCCCTCGGGCACGCGCAGCCGCCACTCGGGCAGGCGCTCGGCGACCCGGCGCACGAGGTGGTCCCGCTGTCGGCGCAGCCGGTCGCGCTGCGCGGTCAGCGCGGGCCCGGGATCGCGCAGCACCTCGGCGAGCACGAGTTGTTCCAGCGGCGCGGTGCCCAGGTCGAGCGTGGCGCGGGTCTCGACCAGCCTCGACACTATGGGGTGAGGGGCGCGGATCCACCCGACCCGCAGACCACCCCAGAAGGCCTTGCTGGCCGATCCAAGACTGATCGCACCCGGCAGTAGAGCCGCCAGCGGCACCGCCGGCCCGTGATCCAGCGCGAGCTCGACGAGGGTCTCGTCGACGATCGTCGTCACCTGTCGCCGCCGGAGCTCGACGGCCAGCCGGGCGCGATCCGGGTCGGGCATGGTCAGCCCCGTCGGGTTCTGGTGGTCGAGGATCAGGTATGCGGCCCGGGCACCGGTCTGGTCCAGGGTCCGGGCGAGCTCGCCGGGGCGCCAGCCGTCCTCAGGCAGGGGATAGCCGACCGGTCGTACCCCGATCCGGCGGGAGGCTTCGATGGCGTTGGTGTAGGTCGGCGATTCCAGCAACAGCCGCTCGCCCCGGTCCATCACCGCCGACACGGTGACGGTCAGCGCCGACAGCGCTCCGGTGGTCACCACGATCTGGTCCGGATCGGTGGGCAGGCCGCGCCCGACGTACCAGGTGGCGATCCGCTCGCGGAGTTCGTCCAGGCCGTCGGGCAGATAACCGGAACCGACCAACAGCTCGGGCAACCGGTGGGCAGCTCGGGCATAGGCAGCGGCTACTCCCGGCACGGCTGCTCCGCTGGCACAGTTCCAGCCGATCTGGTCGGCTCCGGTCCGAAACGCGCCGGGAAGGAAGCCGCTCACCGATCGTGGGTGAGGCAGGGCCACGAAGTTCCCCGACCCCCGTCGGGCACGGAGATAGCCGGAGTCGCGGAGACGTCCGTAGGCGGCGGTGACCGTCGTCCGGCTCAGTCCGAGCGACACGGCGAGTTCGCGCTCGCTGGGCAGCCGTTGATCCACCACCACGCGCCCGTCCACGATCAATAACCGCAGCCGGTCCGCCAAACTGGCATAGGTCGGCGAGGCCAGTGGCTCCGGAGGTAGCATCGTGGCGAGACTCGCCGCCGTCAGCGTTCGCGCTGTCACCGGTCCAGTCTCGCTGGCGGCGATCGCTTGCACCAGGCCAATGAGCCACTTTATCCGAATTGGCTATGGCAAAGATAGCCACTTTGTCTGACACTTCCCAGCATGAGCTCTCGCCTCTCCTCGCGCCCGGCGTACCGGCTGCCGGCCCTCGCCCCGCTCGCCCAGCTCAGGGCCGGTCGGCTGGGCCGCCGGATCCCGCAGCTGCTCGCCGGATTGATCCTCTATGGCTGGTCGATGGCCATGATGATCAAGTCCGGACTGGGACTCGATCCCTGGGACGTCTTCCACCAGGGCCTGTCCCGCCTCCTGCCGATGAGCTTCGGCGCGGTGACGATGCTGGTCGGGGCGGTCGTGCTGCTGGCCTGGATTCCACTGCGACAGTGGCCGGGCATCGGGACCATCAGCAACGTCGTGGTGATCGGGCTGGCCGCCGACGCGGGACTGTGGTTGCTGCCGGCTCCCGAGACCTGGGCAGGTCGGGTCGCCATGCTCCTTTCCGCGATCGTGCTGAACGGCCTGGCCGGCGCCGGCTACATCGGTACGCATCTCGGACCCGGTCCTCGCGACGGGCTGATGACCGGACTCGCGGCGCGGACCGGCGGGAGCCTGCGGCTGATCAGGATCGGCATCGAGCTGAGCGTGCTCGTGCTCGGCTTCGCCCTCGGTGGCGTGGTCGGCGTCGGCACCGTGCTCTACGCGTTGGCGATCGGCCCACTGGTCCAGTTCTTCCTGCCGCTGGTCGCAGTTCGCCTGCCGTTGGAGCCTGATGATGCAAGGATCTGACCCATGGACACGGCTCGGATCCGCGCGAGCCACGCGTATCGCGTGTTGATCGCGGTCGGTCTGGTCAGCTACGGCATCGTGCACCTGCTGCTGGCCTGGCTGGCGGCCCGGGTGGCCCTGGGTAGCGGGGGAGACGCCTCCAGCCAGGGCGCCTTGCGCGAGGTGGCTCGCCAGCCGCTGGGCGCGGTGTTGTTGTGGGTGATGGCCATCGGACTGTTCGGCCTGGTCGCCTGGCAGGTTCTCGAGGCGATCGTCGGACGCGGCGGTGCCGACGACTCGTGGCGCCGGCTGCGGCGCCGGCTGTCCTCGATCGGGCGCGCCGTGGTCTATCTGGCCCTCGGTGTGCTGGCGATCCGGGTGGCGCTCGGCTCCCGCTCATCCTCCGGACAAGCCGAGGACACCCTCTCAGCGCGCTTGATGCAGCTTCCGGCCGGCCGGCTGCTCGTCGGTGCCGTCGGTGCGGCGGTGATCGCCGTGGCGGTGTCACAGGTGGTGAAGGGAGTCCGGCGCAAGTTCATCGAACGGGATCTCGACGCGTCGGCAGGACGTCTCGTCGGCCGCCTCGGCACCGTGGGCTGGGTCGCGAAGGGCGTGGCCCTCGGAGCGGTCGGCGGGCTGTTCGTGCTCGCCGCAGGGACCTATGACGCGAAGAAGGCCGGCGGCATGGACCAGGCGCTGACCGCGATCCGGAACCAGCCGTTCGGTCCCGCGATCCTGATCGCCGTGTCCCTCGGACTCGCGGCCTTCGGGCTGTACTGCTTCTTCTGGGCTCGGCACCCGAAGATCTAGCCCGGGCGATCGCCCGGACCGGCTGCGCGGTCAGCGAGCTTCGCGGGCCTGCGCCCACAGATCGACGCCGGAGTCGACCGCGTGCTGCTCGATCGCGGCCAGCTCGTCGTCGGTGAAGTCCAGCTTCGCCGTCGCCGCGACGTTGTCCTCGAGCTGCGCGACGCTGCTGGCGCCGATCAGGGTTGAGGTCATCCGCCGGTCGCGCAGCACCCAGGACAGCGCCAGCTGTGCCAGTGTCTGGCCGCGAGCGGAGGCGATGTCGTTGAGCGCCCGGATCCGGGCGAGGTTGTCCTCGTTGATCACCCCGGGATCGAGCGACTTGCCCTGGGCGGCACGCGAGTCCTCCGGGATCCCGTTCAGGTAGCGATCGGTGAGCAGACCCTGGGCGAGGGCGGTGAAGGCGATGCAGCCCACGCCCTCGCGATCCAGCACGTCGAGCAAACCACCCTCGATCCAGCGATTGAACATCGAGTACGACGGCTGGTGGATCAGCAGGGGAGTCCCGAGGTCACGCAGGATGGCCGCCGCCTGGGCGGTGGCCTCCGGTGAGTAGGACGACACCCCGACGTAGAGCGCCTTGCCCGCGCGGACCGCCGCGTCGAGCGCCGACATCGTCTCCTCCAGCGGCGTCTCCGGATCGGGACGGTGGTGGTAGAAGATGTCGACATAGTCCAGCCCGAGCCGGCGCAGCGACTGGTCGAGACTGGCCGTGAGGTACTTCCGCGAGCCGAGGTCGCCGTACGGACCGGGCCACATGTCCCAACCGGCCTTGCTGGAGATGACCAGTTCGTCTCGGTATGGGCGGAAGTCCTGGGACAAGATGGTGCCGACGTTGCTCTCGGCAGCTCCGTACGGCGGACCGTAGTTGTTCGCCAGGTCGAAGTGGGTCACCCCCAGGTCGAAGGCTCGACGCATGACGGCGCGCTGGGTCTCCAGCGGCTTGTCGTCGCCGAAGTTGTGCCAGAAACCGAGCGAGACGGCCGGGAGCAGGAGACCGCTGCGTCCGCACCGCCGGTAGGGCTGGACGTCGTAGCGTGAATCATCGGCGACATAGACCATGAACCGCACGCTACCCAGCCACAGACGGCAACCGGCGGGCAGGTGCACCCGACTCTTGAGTCATCCGTCAGACTGTCCTGCCATGAGATCAGAGTTGCTCGATGCTCAGGAGGCAGCCGAGCTGCGCGCCACGCCGTTCAGCTATCCGGAGGTCGGCGCGACGCGCGGCGACCTGCCTGCGGGGTACACCCCGCTGCGGCGCGAAGTCCATATCGGTGCCGGTCAGGAGTTCTTCGACCTGGCGCGGACGGCCCTGTTCGGTTGGCACGTGCACCGCGCCGCCGGACCCAAGGTGGTGTCCTCGAGCCTGCTGGTCGCCGACGACACCGTGGCCGTGGTCCGGATCGGGGTCGGGCCGCTGGCTCTCAAGGCGCCGGTGAAGATCGTCTACGTCGTTGACGAACCCGGGCGGGCCGGTTTCGCGTACGGCACGCTGCCGGGTCACCCCGAGCAGGGCGAGGAGTCGTTCATGATCAGCATGGATGAGGCGGGGCGGGTCCGGTTCGACATCGTGGCGTTCTCCAAGCCGGCCACCCGTCTGGCGCAGACCTCGGGTTCGCTGGGACGCGCCATGCAGAACAGGGTGACGGAGCGCTACATCGACGCGATGATCCAGTACACCCGTCCGGACACCCATCCCGCCCGCTAGCTGCTACACACTCTCGTTCGAACCCGGTCGCTCTCTAGCATTGCGGGCATGGCCATCACTGTGGGCGTCTTGTTGTGGGCCCGCCCGGGCACGGCCGACGACCTCACCGCGTACGAGGACCGCGTGCTGGCGTTGCTGGTCGATCACAGCGGTCGGGTCGACGCCCGGATCCGGTCCACCGAGCCTGAAGCGCCGACCGAACTGCAGGTGATCACGTTCGTCGACAACGCTGGGTATGACAGCTATCTGAGCGATCCGCGCCGCATCGCGGAGGCCGACGAGCGAGACCGGGTGATCGCCCGGACTCAGCTGTTCCGCGGCGATCGGTTGGGCTGACGTCGGCTGGGTCAGGCCGGGCTTGGGTCAGGCCGGGGTGAGCGCCTGCGCCATTGCGGACAGGGTGGTGTTAACGACTCGGTAATAGGCCCATTTGCCGCGTTGTTCGCGGGTGACGAGCCCGGCGTCGACGAGCAGTTTCATATGGTGCGACACGGTCGGCTGAGAGAGTTGGACCGGCTCGATGAGGTCGCAGACGCAGGCTTCTCCGCCGTCGGCGGCGGCGATGAGCGAGACGAGTTTGACGCGGGTGGGGTCGGCGAGCGCCTTGAACAGGTGAGCCAGCCGGGCGGCGGTGTCGTCGTCGAGGACCCCCGCAGTCACCGGTGCGCAGCACGCGACCGGAGCGACCAACAGTGGCATGGCAGGGATCGGCATATCGCAAGTCTGCCATACCCATTGACATTCGTCGATTGATGGCTACGGCCGGCCCCGCAGTTCTGGGCGGCAATCACCAGGAACCCGTCCGTCAGCACTATCCACCGATGGCAGGCCGGTCTTAGCGTCGAGGTTGGGAGGTGCCATGAGTCGGGTCGAGATCGCCGATGAACTGCAACGGGTCGGAGCCGACTTCCGCGCCCTTGTCGCCGACGCGTCGGCGGCACAGTTGCGGCGCCGATCCGCCGGGACGCGGTGGACCAACCGGCAACTGTTGTTCCACATGCTGTTCGGCTACCTGATTGTCCGGACGCTGATGCCGCTGGTGCACCTGCTGGGCCGGCTCGGGTGGAGCCGCCGCTTCGCCGCGGTGTTGAACGCAGCCCGGGGCCCATTTCACGTGATCAATTACCTCGGCTCAGTGGGCGGAGGGCAACTCCTGCGTCCGGCCGCAATGGTTGCGCTGATGGATCGCACCGTGCGGGCGCTGCAGCGTCGGCTCGCGAGGGAAACCGATGACAGCCTGTCGTTGCGCATGCATTTCCCGGTTGGCTGGGACCCCTACTTTCGCTCGACGATGAGCGTGGAGGAGGTTTACCACTACGGCACCGAACACTACGAGCACCACCGACGCCAGCTCACCGTGTAGTGCGGATTGCTGGCCGCCGCCGGCGACGAACTCCTCACCGGCCGTCCCTGGGCTCATCGACGCAAGGACCCACTCCGCCGAGGTTCGAACGGTCAGCGCGTGCACCGGCTGGTCGTCCGCCCCAGGTGTGAGTCTCACACCTCATCAAAGTAGGGCCGATGGATCGCGCAGCTTCACCGCCTCGAGCATCGCTGCCGGCGCATCTCCGAAGGCGGTGAGCCGCCGGCGCGCCGGCGCCGGCAGTCGGGGAAGTAGCCACATGACCTGGGCCATCGCCCACACCTGGACCCGTGACCGGGGAACGATGGTCTTCAGAACGGTCGGACCGATCCGCCGACTGTGCAGCACGGCCGGGGCCAGCGCCCGTTCATAGGCCGCGAACCCGCAGACATGATCACCCCTGGCCGCCGCGAGCTCGGACGCGAGGACGTACGCACCCACGACGGCGAGGCTCGTTCCACCCCCGACGGCCGGACCTGGGGAATAACCCGCATCCCCCACGAGGCCAACCCGCCCACGGGTCCAGGCATCCATCACGATCGTGCTGATCGAATCGAGATAGAGATCGTTGGCGCTGTCCAGCTCGGCGAGCAGGCGCGGCACTTCCCAACCCAGGTCGCCGAACACGCCACGGATCACTCGCCGCTGGGCAGTGGCGTCGTGCCGGTCGTAGCCGTACGGCCTCGGTGTGCGCCACAGGAAGATGACCCGGGCCTGGTCGGTGTCGCGGACCGGGTAGATGGCGGCTGTCCGGCCGACGTCAGCGTAGCCGAGCATCTGCCGGTGAAGGTGGAGGTAGTTCGGGACGCTGAACACGGCCAGGTAGCCGCCCAGGAAGTGCAGGAACTGATCCTCCTCACCGAACACCAGCCGGCGGGTGATCGAATGGAGCCCGTCCGCCCCGATGACCAGATCGAACGTCTGGACCGACCCGTCCTCGAACGTGACGGCCACCTCGTGATCCAACTGGTCCAGGGAACGAATCGAGGTTCCGAATCGATACTCGATCTCGTCGCGGCCGACGGCGTGGATGATCCTGGCCAACTCGCCGCGCATGATCTCGACGTGCCGCTCCGAGACACCTTCCGACCCCAAGTCCGCCGCCACGTCGAGCGGGCGGCGTCCGTCCCGGACGAAGGAGATGATCTCGGTCTGCGTCCGGGCATCTTGAACCTGCCGCAGGGCGCCCATCCAGTCGATGATCTGCAGCGCTGGATCGAAAAGGTCAACGGCGTGGCCGCCCCCGCCGAACCGAAGCTCCTCGGTCCTCTCGACTACGGTGGGCCGAAAACCGAACCGGTTGAGCCAGTAGGCCAGCACGGGGCCGGCGACGCTGGCGCCCGAGATCAGAACGCGTCCTCTCGTCACCTCAGGATTGTCGATCAGCCGCACATCGCTGTCGACACCGCAGGTCGTGTCACCAACGCCGTCCTGTCAGCGCTCGATCCGACCCGCGCTGACGCGCCGCGACCCGAGCATCGGCAGAATCCATGCCGCGCCTGCCGCGGTGCGGCGGCCATCCGTGTGACCATCGACTCATGGCGCGAGACGACCCGATCGATCTCTCGATCAGCAATCGTCGCGACCACCGCGGTGAGAACCGGATCCCGCCCGCAATCGCGGTCCTGGTCGCGGCCGCCACGTATGCACTGCTTCCGGAACCACTGCTGATCGGGCCCCGTTTCATTCTCCCGGTCATCGAGCTCGCCCTCCTCGTGGCGCTTGTCATCACCAACCCCGTCCGGTTCGTTCGCCAGACGCAGTGGTCGCGGATCCTTTCCACCGTGCTCGCCGCGATCGTGATCATCACCAACCTCATCGCGCTCGGCATTCTCGTCGCTCAACTGGTCACCGGCAGCCCGTCGGCACCGTCGCTACTCATGGCAGCGATGCAGGTATGGCTCACCAACGTGATCGGATTCGCCCTGCTGTATTGGGAACTCGACCGCGGCGGACCCGTGGCGCGCCGAACCGAAGACCGTTCCGAACTGCCACCCGCGGACTGGAGATTCTCCCAGGACGAGAACGACGACGCGGTCACCGAGGTCGCCGTCGGATCCAGTGAGAAGAGCGGCTGGGTTCCGATCTTCGTCGACTACCTCTACCTGTCCGTCACGAACTCCAGCGCTTTCAGCCCGACGGACACCATGCCGCTGAGCACCCGAGCGAAAGCGCTGATGGCGATCCAGGCAACATCCGCCCTCTTGGTCACCTTGATCGTCATCGCGCGCGCAGTCGGCTCGATCACCGGCTGAGAAGCCGCCTCAACCCCTGATGGCTGGAGCACTGGCTGCCGGTGCCGGGTGCGAACAGCGGCTTGTGCGCGGCGCTCATCGCAAGGAACTCGCCGGGTGACCGCCAAGGCCGGAGCCAGCCTCAACACGTCTGCGCTGAGCGCGCTAACTTCCTGGCGGCGAAGCCGAGGAATCCTGCCCGACCTCCACACGCGAGATGCTCCTCCGGGCCGCGTGGGCCAAACGGTGACGTGCGCAGCGCTCTGGAGAGGTGCATCGCCGCGATTCAGGCCGACATCTCGTCTCGCGGCTGAAGGATCTCACCCTGTCAGTCACATCATTGGGTGACGCCCGCTCACCCTCCCCATCCCTAGGTTCAAGTCATCCCCGGAACCACCGCGGACCCTCGAACGCCAGGGAGTCAGACATGACCATCACCACGAGCACACTCACCCGGGCGACCGGGCTGGCCGCCGTCGCCGGCGGCCTGCTGTTCATCGCCGTCCAGATCAACCACCCCCTCCTGAACGCCCCGTTCACCACCACCACGGAATACACGATCCGGGAAACCGCGAAGATCTTCATGGCCGTCTTCTCGCTGATCGGCATTACCGGGATCTACCTGCGGCAGGTCAGGCAGACCGGCGTGCTCGGGCTGATCGGCTACCTCGTCCTCGGCCTCGGCTACCTCGGTATCTTCAGCGTCCAGGTGGTCGGTGTGTTCGTCCTCCCAGCCCTTGCGGCCGGCCAGCCCGGCTATGTCAACGACGTGCTCGGGGTGGCCACACACGGCACCCCCGTCGGCGACATCGGCCAGCTCGGCATCCTCATCAACGGCGCCGGCGTCGCCTACATCGCCGGCGGGATCATCTTCGGCATCGCCCTCTTCCGGGCACGGATCCTCGCCCGGTGGGCGGCAGTGCTGCTGTCCGTCGGCGCCGTTGCGACCGTCGCGACCTCTCAACTGCCGGAGCTGACCCAACGCCTGTTCGCCATTCCGGTCAGCGTCGCCCTGATCGGCCTCGGTTACTCCCTGTGGCGCGAGCAGCGCACCACGCAGACTCGGCCTGGCCCGATCAGCTCGCAGCTCGACCCGGCCGGCGCCAAATGACCATCCGCGGTCGAGGTCGACGACGTGCGCCGCTGGGTCAACCGCGCAGCCGGAAAGGCTCCCAACTGGGGCCACCTCGGCCTCGACCTGCTCGAACGGCAGCTCACCATGGGCCGGAAGTACGCCATCTTGGGGACTGTGTTCTGTCAGCCACGCCCCAAGGCGCGAAGGCTGGTGTTGCCACGGTTGGTCGCGAAGATTTCACCCCCTGCGACGCTGGCCCGGGCTTCTCCACGCAACCGAACACGCCGCGCGGTGGCCTCGCACGCCAACTCGACGTAGACGTCGTTGACCTTCTCCATCAGCCCCAGCTGTTGCGGATCGAAGGCGAGGAAGGCCCGGAACCCGGTTGGGGGTGCCGCGCCTGGGCCCGGCTCAACCGTCGGCTGCAGGCGCATAGGTAGGCGGCTGGGCACGCCGGTGCGGCGTCCGACCAGTAGCAAGGACGCCTCGGGGACCGGCCGGCCCTCCGAGGTCCACCTCGTCGCATCCCAGCAGGCCGAGAGCTCGGCCGCGACGGTCAAGGTGTCGCTGTCTTCGGCAACCTCCACGCGCTGCACCGCGAGATCGGTCAGCAGGAGTCGACGGGTGGACCGCGTGACCGCCGCGCGTTGTACCTGGACCCAGCGGTCGAACACCACGTCATCGCTGAAGGCGGTCACCCGCTCCTGGCACTGGCGACGCAACCGGCGCAGGGTACGACCGGACAGCCCGAGGAACCGTCGGAGCGTCGCGGCCAGCGCATCGAGGTCGCCCGCTGGAACGAGGAAGCCGGTTTCCCCGTCCACGATGAGTTCGCTGGGGCCGTACCGGATGTCGTAGCTGATCGGGACACAGCCCGCGGCCATGGCCTCCAGCAGGACGAGCGATTGACCTTCCGTGATGCTCGTCATCAGACTGAACGAGGCCTCGGCGAAGTGCTGGGCGGCCCCAACGGTGTACCCGTGCAGGGTGATCGCCGACTGCGTCCCGGTCTGAGCGATTGAGGCTTCGATGTCGGCGCGACTGCCGGCGTCTCGGCCGAACACGTCGAGGGTCGGCGACAGGCCGTGGCCGCGCACCTCGGCGATGGCCCGGACCGCATGCTCGAGGCGCTTCAAAGGGTTGAGGGTCGCCACGACGATCCCGCGATCTCCCCGGCGGGAATGGTCGAACCATGTGCGCTGCAGCTGGACGGGCTGAGGGCCCGCGTTGGTGATGGTGTGCAGGTTGGCTCCGCCGCCGAATCGTGCGATCACGTCACGCCGCTGACGTTCGGTGAGGAACACCACGGCATCGAACCGGTCCAGGTGCGGCAGGATTCGCCGGTGCGGTTCTACGAGCGCACCCTTGTACGGATCGTGGCTAGCTTCCCCGGCCAGGTGGGACTCGTGGAACTTATGGATCACCGTGGCGTGGGGGTTGGCGTAGCGGGACATGAACCTGGCGGTGGTCTTGCTCTCGTTGACGATGATCGCCGGGTCGGTGCCGATCAACTCGTCGAGCCACAGGTAGTAGAAGTCCCACGCCGAGCCCAGGAGCACCGAGGCAGAGCCGTCGGGCCAGAAGAACTGGTGATGTCGCCGATGCTGGCCATCGACGATGACAGGCATCCCTCGGCACAGCAGGGTCCCGTCGGCCCGGTAGCTGTCGACGCGCAGCGGCTCTCCGTGCTGGTCGTAGCTGCGTTCGCCGGCCGAACCCCGCTCACAGGTGACCTCGACCGCGCCGATCGGCGTCGCCGGCTCCACCTGAGGCAGGCGGGCGAGACGGCTCTGTAGGCTGCCCTGCCCGTCCCAGACCCGGAAGTCATGCCACAGATTTCGCAAGATCAAGCCGGGAGGGAACACCCCGCGCACCCGCAGATGGTCCTCGACCTCACGATTCTCCCAAAGAGCGCCGAAGGTCAGTAGTTCCACACAACAGCCGCTCCGACGTGCCTGTTCAGATACCCGGCGCAGCATGGCCGCTGTCTGGCCGCCATAGTGTTGAGGAATCGACCAGGTGGTGACCAGCTGCCGAATCGGCGACCCGTCATCGGCCCGGCCCACAACGCCGACCTCCTCACCGCCCACGCCCGGACGCGAAACGTTGTCAGCCATGCGGCGTTTCGGCTCGACGAACCTGTCCCTCGCCTCGCGGGCTGCAGGTGGAATCCCGGCACTCTCCGCGATCACCGTCGCCGATCACATTCTTCCTGGTGGCTTGGTTGGGGGCGATGGAGCGCCGCTGATCGTCCGACGGAGCCGATCAGCGCGGGGAGTCCGTGTCCGGTGATGCATGAAATCGAGTGTCTGGGTTCCCGCCACGGTGCTCGACGAGGAGGCAGCGAAGGTGTTAGTGGTCACAACACCCATGGGTAGGAGGAGAATGCCTTTACGAAACGGCTGCTGCACCACGCGTTGCTCTGGTCACGTGAGAGGACGATCCAACCAACGGCACCCCCGGGTATAAGCGATAGGGGACATTCGTCAGGAGCTGGCCGGGTTGTTCGGCTGGATTGTGAAGGAGCTTGCCTGGAGCCGGATCAAGCCGTCGGAGAAGCGCAGGGTGTCGACCCCGTCGTCGACGTGACCGGCTGTAGCGGTCGCGGTCCACCAGACGAGCAACGCATCGCCACCGAAGACCTTTTGTCCAATCTGGAACTCGACGTCAGGCAGCATCTCGAGCGCTTGTCGAAAGAACTGTTCGACACCCTCGCGCCCTTCCACGGCGCCCTGGGACGTCAGGAGCTGCGCATCTTCGGCGTAGTCCTTGCCGATCGTGGTGACGTCGCGTAGCGCCAACGCGGCCAGGTGGTCAGCGAACGCCTCCTGAGGTGAACGTGTCATCGGGTTGCCTCCCAAGGCGCGAGGACCATCCGGTGCGGTTGCCTTCGGGGCTCCCACCTTTTCATCGTCCTCTGAGGCGATTGCGGTGGTCAACACCAGTCGTACGCCGGCTGGAACATCGTGACCCCAACGGCGAGACCGTCCGGCGGTCGTGCCAAGCTCAGTCGATCGATCCTAAGTGACAGCAGTTGATCAGAATGCCGGGGAGATGCACGGTTGACACATGGGTGAAGCCGGCCTCGGTCATCATCGTTCGAGCTCGGTCTGCGCCCCACATGGTGCCGAGGGCCGTCCCGCCACAGGCGGTCAGGGTCAGATCGAACGGTGATGCTGTTCGGACTGGCTTCGGCTGTAGGCTGAAGTCATCTGACGATGAATTCTCGTTCGTCGGGCGAGATTGGGGTTTGCCGTGGCCGGCCGATCAGATCGCCGGAGGTTCCGACGGCTGGTCGCGCTGTTGGCCGCTGCCGGTATCACGCCGGGTCTGTCGGCGTGCGGGGCGCCCGACACGATCAGCCTCTCCGGTCAGGTCGACGACCGCCTCGTGGTCGTCCAGGCGCCCGACCTGATCGTTCCGATGCCGGATCCGGATGCCGGCTTCGCCGCCGGCACGAGAACGTCCTCAGACTCATCGGCGAGCACGAACGATGCAACCAGCGCAGCGACCGCGATCGGCTCGATCACTGCGATCGGCAGCCAGCACCCGATCAGCGACGTCGAGGTCCACCTCGGCCAGTCGGTGACCGTAGGCCAGGTTCTGCTGAGACTCGACGATGCCACCCTGCGGTCCGGCACCGCGATGGCCGCTGCCGACGAGACCGTGGCCGCGCGCCAGGTTCCCGTGCTGGACAGCGCGATCGACGAAACGTACGCCCGGCAGCACGACATCGAGAAGGCGCTGGACAAGGTCGCTGATGCGATCGACCAGCTGACCACCACGCGAGCTCGGCTGCAGACCCAGCTGAGCGCAGCCACCCAGCAGCTTCCGCAACT
>DASTGF010000436.1:0-2031 GCA_035719255.1 Microlunatus sp.
AGCGCGACCATGGCCAGCTGCTGCGGACGGGCGAGGCGCCGAGCCGCGGCCATGCTGTCGGCCACCGCCACGTTGACGGTCAGGAACGTCCGCGGCTCGTCCCCGAAGCCGGACGGACTGAAGTTGCCGCGGTAGAGGTCGAGCGCTTCAGCGGTGCCGCTACCGGAGAAGTGGTGGGCGAACACGTACGGCAGTCCGAGAACCGCGGCCAGCTTGGCGGAGTAGTCGGAGGAGCCCAGGAGCCAGACCGCCGGGGTGCCGACGGCCTGTGGCGTGGCGCGAAGCCCGTACGTCCGACCCTGCAGGTTGAGGCCCACCCCGTTCGGCTCGAGCATCGCGACGAGATTCGTGACGTGCTCGGAGAACCGCTCGGGATCGGCGGTCTCGGGGCCGCCATGCCGCAGCGCCCAGTTGGTCACCGGATCGCTGCCCGGTGCGCGGCCGATGCCCAGATCGATTCGACCCGGATACGCCGCCTCGAGCAACGCGAACTGCTCGGCCACCACCAGCGGCGCGTGGTTCGGCAGCATCACACCGCCCGACCCGATCCGCATCCGGTTCGTCGCCGCCGCCAGCATCGCGATCAGCACCGGCGGGTTCGTTGACGCCACCGCCGGCATGTTGTGGTGCTCGGCCACCCAGTAACGATGGACGCCGGCTTCCTCGGCCGCCCGAGCCAGACTCACACTCGCTCTCAGCGCGTCACCGGTGGTCTGTCCGGACCGGACCGGAATGAGGTCGAGCAGGGAAATCGTTGGAACAGTCATCTCGTCAAGGCCAAACCCCGGGCACCCGGGCAGGTATTCCCCGACCTGGCGCAGACACCCCCACATTCACCGAGGCATCGGGTGGTCGACCGCGGCACCGTCTGCAGCCGATGCCCGGATCAACCAGAGGATGCCCCAGCGGCAGGAACGTCCGAAGCCGGCGGCGCGAGCGGGATCAGAGAGAGGGTGTCACCCGGATGATCTTGCGACGGATCCAGATGTCGCGAGTGCCGTCCCGGTAGCGCCGCAGCCGAGCCAGCTCCCAGCCGCCGTACTCGGCATGCTCGGTGAGCAGCTGCCGGACGGCACTGCGCGACACGTGGGGCTCGACCCGGACTCGCTCGACGACGTACTCGATGTTCCTCATCGTTGAACCAGCGTAATGGCGGCCTCAGGCGAGGGTGAGGAAGCGGTCCAGGACGCGGGCACCGAACTCCAGGGCATCGGTCGGGACCCGCTCGTCCACACCGTGGAACAGCCCGACGAAGTCCAGATCCGGCGGCAGCCGCAGGGGTGCGAATCCGAAGCAGCGGATGCCGAGCTTGGTCCAGGCCTTGGCGTCGGTCCCCCCGCTCATCAGGTACGGCACCGCTCGCGCGCCCGGATCCTCCGCGGCCAGGCAGGCCTGCATCGCCTCGACCAAGGCACCGCTGAACTCGGTTTCGACCGCGGCGTTTTCGGTGGCGACCTCGTATCGCACCTTGTCACCGAGCAGTTCGGTGATGGTGGCGAAGAACTCCTCACGGCCGCCGGGCACGAACCGGCCGTCGATGGCGGCCGTGGCGCGGCTCGGGATCACATTGTGCTTGTAGCCAGCCTGCAACATCGTCGGATTGGCGGTGTTGGACATGGTCGCCCCCACCATGCGGGCGATGCTGCCGAGCCGGGCGAGCGTCTCCTCCGCACGATCGGGATCGAGCTGGATCTCGAACGCCTCAGAAACCGCTTCGAGGAAGGCCCGCTGGGCGTCGGTGATCTTGTGCGGCCAGGCGTACGTCCCGATCCGTGCCACCGCGGCGGCAAGCTCGGTCACCGCGTTGTCGTCGTTGCGGAACGAGCCGTGCCCGGCTCGGCCGTCGGCGATCAGGTCCAACCACGCCATGCCCTTCTCGGCGGTCTGGATCAAGTAGAGCCGCAGGTCGTCGCGAACAGTCAGTGAGAACCCGCCCACCTCGCCGATCGCCTCCCGGCAGCCCTCCAGCAGCTCGGGGTGGTTCTGCACCAGCCAGGTGGCACCCAGCCCGCTGCCCGCCTCCTCGTCGGC
>DASTGF010000437.1:0-2022 GCA_035719255.1 Microlunatus sp.
GAACCCGGTGCTGCAGAAGTATCCCCTTCCAACGGCAACGCGGGGTCACTTCGCGCCCATCCGGAAGGGGCAGAATCATACGGTCGTTGCAACATCTGATTTTTGGAGGTTGCCATGCCGAGTGGTTGTCGGGCGCCCGATGCGCTGAAGGATGAGTTCTTTTCGCTTCTGCGGCAGGGGGTGTCGGTTAAGGAATCCTCCGCCCGGATTGGGGTGTGGCGCAGTAATACGCAGCGGTGGCTCGGGAAAACTGGCGGCATGCGCATGCGGATGGGTGTTGAGGGCGGCGTTGAGGCGGGCCCGGTGCCGGCTGTCCGGCCGGGGTCCAACCGGCTTGATCTGGTGGATCGGGCGGTGATCATGATCAGGGTCCGCGAGGGCGTCAAGGTCGCGGCGATCGCCCGGGAAATCGGCAGGGACAGGTCTGTGGTGTGGAGGGAGATCCGCCGGAACGGGTGCGCTGACGGGACGTATCAGGCCGATGTGGCCCAGATTCGTGCGCATCAGCGGGCCAGGCGTCCCAAGGCTTTCAGGCTTCAGAACCCGGACCTGGCCAGATACGTCGAGGACGCCATGGATGATGGATGGTCCCCGAAGCTGGTGTCTTTGGCTCTGAAGCAGACCTTCGGTCACGATGGGAGCATGCAGGTCAGCCACGAAACGATCTATCAGAGCCTCTACGTCCAGGGCCGCGGCGAGCTGCGCAAGGACCTTTACCGGTGCCTGAGCACCAGCAGGAGCAAACGAACACCCCGCGGTGAGCGGCCCCGGGGAAACGCGGGCCAGCATTACAAGGATGCTCCGAAGATCTCAGAACGCCCCGCCGAAGCAACCGACCGCGCCGTGCCGGGGCACTGGGAAGGGGACTTGATTATCGGCAAGGACGGCCGCAGTGCCATCGGCACCCTGGTCGAACGCAGCACCCGCTACACGGTCCTGCTGCACCTGCCCGGACGGCACACCGCCGAGGAAGTCGCCGATGCCATGATCAGCCAGATGCGCCGGCTCCCGGATCAGCTGGTCAAAACCGTGACCTGGGACCGGGGTGTTGAGATGGTGCAGTACCCCCGCATCCAAATGGCCCTGGACGCGGGGGTGTACTTCTGCGACCCGCACTCTCCCTGGCAGCGCGGCACCAACGAGAACACCAACCGGCTGCTGCGGCACTGGTTCGAAAAGGGCACCGACCTCTCGGTCTTCACCGCCGAGGACCTCGACACCATTGCCGAGAAACTCAACAACCGGCCCCGGCCCACCCTGGACCTCGAAACCCCCAAACAACGCATGCGCCAACTCATCGCCGCCGCAGCCTGAACCCCCCCCGTTGTTGCAACGACCGGTTGACTTTGAGCCGACGGAATGGGCCGTAAGTGACCCCGCGTTGCTTCTGAATCAGGCGCCGCCCGGCAACGCGAAGGCCCGGCCGGCCCCTGGGTGGGGGCCGGCCGGGCCTTCTGATACTGCCGGGTTGCCGGTTACTGCCGGGTCTCCATGCGCGGGCGCCGGTGGGTGAGGCTATTCGGCGTCGTGATCCGTCTCGAGGATCTGGACGAGACGGTCCAGGGCGACGTCGGCGCCTTCGCCTTCGGCACGCAACACCACAACCTCGCCGTGCGAGGCGCCCAGACTCATCAGCGACAGGATGCTGGCGGCGTCCATGGCCTCGTCCTCCGGCTCGCCCAGGCGGGCAATCGTGATCTCGAGGTTGTCGAACTCGCCCGCTGCCTCGGCGAAGATGGCGGCCGGACGGGCGTGGAGCCCAACGCGGCTGGCAATGGTGGCGTTACGTTCGGTCATTTCTGCTCCTTGAAGTCAGCTTGTGAATATCAGCTGTGAATATCTTTTGGAAAAATCGTCTGGACTGTCGGCGACGACTGGCTCAGGCGGCTACGGGAACCGATTCCACCGTACCAACCGGCTTCTTCACTGCCCAGCGCTTGAGCCCGATCACGGCGAACGCACTCACGACCGTACCGGCCGCGATGGCGACGACGAACATCAGGAAGTTGTCGATTGCGAAGA
>DASTGF010000438.1:0-5833 GCA_035719255.1 Microlunatus sp.
TCACACAGTGCCCGCAGGAAATGTTGAACGGGATGACGACCCGATCTCCCACTGCGATGTGGGTGACCTCCGAACCGACCTCCTGCACGATGCCCATCGGCTCGTGACCCAGGACGTCGCCGGGTTTCATGTACGGGCCGAGTACCTCATACAGGTGCAGGTCCGATCCGCAGATGGCCGAGGAGGTGACCTTGATGATCGCATCAGTCGCGAGTTCGATCTGCGGGTCCGGAACCTCCTCGACGCGCACATCACGTTTTCCCTGCCATGTCACTGCCCTCATGGGTGCCCCTTTCTAAGTTTCGGCGGTGTGGACCGTTTCCGGATGATGGCGCCGACCTGCGGCGCTCGTCGTCCGGCTCACCCTGATCGGCGCCGCAGCTGCGACAGTGAATCGATGTGGTCGTGGTGGACCACCGTGGGCGATGGTGCGGACAGCAGATCGGCCTTATGACGGCCTTCGGCGATCAGCGCCAGCCGGCGCAGCGCCTCGGTGTTTCTGGGGGTGATCAGCAACTGCCGAGCCGGGCGAGGTAGGAGCGTGCCGGGGCCTCCGGTGGCGTCCTCGGCGATGCTGACGACACTGCCGTGGGTGCCGGCGGCGCTCACCTTGATCTGCACGTGGGCCTCCCCGACCGGCCGGCCGCGGGCCTTGAGCAGCAGTTCCCGGCCCGGATCGCAGGACACGACCTCGGTGTGATCGTCTATCAGGATCGGCCAGGCGCCGAAGGAGTGGTGCAGTCGACTCCCCGGCTGCGGCCAGTGCTCGTCGACGTCGCGGACTCGTGAGGCGCCGACGACCCAGTTCGCGTACAGCCAGCCGTCGGCCAGAACGGACCACACGTCGTCCGCCGAGGCGTGGATGCGGCGAGTGACCATGGCCCGGCCGTCCGCCAGGCGCGACGAACGGGTCTGCAGGTCGGTGTGGCCCTGGGTCATGGTGATCACCATTCGAAACCGTTGTGGAGGAAGCGGGGTGGCCTCCGGTCACCGAGCGGGGCGACGTTCGTGTCCCGCTCGGTGACCGGTGAGAGCGCCCGAGGATCTCGGGCACGGTTCGTCAGCGCGGGCGGATGACGATGCCCAGGAAGATGCCGACGACCAGGGCGACGCTTCCGGTGGCCATCATGCCGACGGTGCCGGCCTGCATCGCGGTCGTGGTCGCCGTGGTACCGGCCTGTGCGGCCGCCTGAGTGGCCTGCGCCCCTGCCAGCGTGGCTGCGCCGGTGGCCTGGGCCACCTCCACGGCATGCACGCGCTCGTAGAGATCACTGGTGTCGGTGCTGGTGGACCCGTTGTTGACGGCGGTGGTCATGGTGCCTCTTTTCTCTTCCGATGTCGGAGTCCTGCCGGCGCTGCCGGCAGGACAGGTCGAATCGGAATCTGGGAAGTGGTGGATCATCTGACCTCGGATAAGGTCTCCCGCGGCCAGAACGTTCGGCCCGCGAGGTGACACAGTTCAAGTGCCCTTGGGCGGGAAGCAGCAAACGGATCGGCGGACAATGAATCCGCGTCCGGCGTCGCAGCGGTCGGCGACGCCCTCCTGGTGCGGCGTCAACCGCCGCGGGGAGTGTTGATCATTGCGGCGGCGACGTGCAGCAACGACGTTTCGTGGTCCATTGCGGTGCAGTGGAGGTGCCGCAAAGCCTCTGATTCGGTGATCCCGCGGTCGGTCATGAGCATCCCCTTGGCGCGTTCGATGACTTTCCGGGCCGTCAGGTAGTGCGTGAGTTCGGCGAGTTGATCTTCGAGCAAGGTGATCTCGGCGAACCGAGCCAGGGACAGTTCGATTGCCGCGTAGAGGTTCGCCCCGATGGTCGGCCTCGGCACGGCCGTCATCGCACCCGCGGTGCGCGCCTGCTCGACGATCGACTGAGGATGGTCACCGGAGGCGAGAATCAGGACCAACGCGATCCGACGGACGGTGAGGGCTGCCGTGGCGGTCAGGCCGGCTCGGAAGCACGGTGCGCCCATCAGCAATAGGTCCGGCCGTAGGTTCGTGGCCGTCGCGACGGCCTGTTCACCGTCATCGAGCTGCGCAACGACGACGAAGCCCTCGCCCGTGAGCAGCCCGGCCAGATCGTCGCGGGCGGCCGACTCCGGCTCAGCGATCATCACCCGGCGCCGGGGTGTGCGGAGCGGTCGCTCGAAGCCAAAGGGTGTGGACTTCGCCGGGTGCTGGTCCGGGAACGGCAGGTAGGTGGTCAAGACGATCCTCAGGTCGGAATGAGCGGGACGTCAGGGGCCACACCCACCGGCACCTGGACATCTCCGAGAGGCCGGTGCCTCACCTTGACTGACCTGTCTTGGTCATCGTCCTGGCACGCACCGCTGATGCAGGGCGTGCCAGGTGCATGACCGACCACGGTGAGCCGGCAGGAGGGGTGCGAGCGGACCGATCGGAGACGGGTGGCTGTCTACCCCGTGCGTGCGGCGCGCTCCAGACGGCTCAAACCTGGCCGAACGATCACACCTTGTGTTCAGTATTCCCCATACCCCGGTGCGATGAAACCGCCGATCCGGTCGACCGAGCACAGTCCGATGGCCGACGTCATTCCGGAATCTCGATCACCACGCCGGTGCCGGACCATTCCGGGGTCACCCCGAAGCTGCGGAGCAGACTCATGACCCGGCTGTTGTCGGCGGAGACCGAGGTGAGGATACGTTTGGCCGGACGTGGCCGGTGGGTGGCCAACAGGTCGCCGAGAACGTGACCAAGTCCGGCATCCTGGTAGTCATCGGCGATGACCATGCCGACGTCCAAGGTGTCGGGGTCGTCGGGATATCGAAGGATTCTGGCCACACCCACCAGTCGCGCGGCGTCGTCGAACGCCGCGAAGGCGACATGGTTGACCCCGTCGACGGAGTCGATGAGGTGCCGGAGTGTGCTGGCTCCCAGCGCATGTGGCGCCGAACCGAACCTGAGTTGCTTCGACCGGGCCGAGAGTCGCTCGAATGCCTCCACCAAAGCGTCTCCGTCACCGGGTCGGATCGGGCGGACCGTCACCTCTCGGCCGTCGCTAAGGGTTTCCCGCTCTCCGCCCGCATCGGCCACCATGTCGAGATCCACCAAGCGTCCCTTCATCCGGCACCGTTGCACTCATGACGCCGCCTCGTGCGCGGCCCCGTCCGAGGATCTCAGCACGCTGCCGGTCGGTCGCGCTACCAACCCATAATCCCGCCGAATCACGACGGCCCTGGGCGGGTGGTCGCGATCAGCGATCGCGTCACTCGGTCAGCGATCATCAATCTCCGAGCGCACGGGGCCGAGTCCGGACTTGTCGACCTTCCGATGGAAGTGCATCCCCGCCAGGCCACCCAGCATCGCGGCGACCAGGGCGGCCAAGAGGGCTGCGCCGATGGCAATGGCGCCGACCGCGGTGACGTCGCCCTCGTTAACGGGAAGGCGTGGGAGGTTCAGGCTCGCGAAGATGTCGTACTGGGAGCCGGCAATGGCGGCGATGGCCGCGGTGACGAGGACCATCAGCAGGCCCCACACCCAGACGGCGAGGCCTTGGCGAAGGCCGTTGAAGCGCGCCATGCGCCCGGCGACGTAACCGCCGCAGTAGTAGGCGACAAAGATGATCACCAGCAAGGTGATGGCCCCGATCAGGCCGACGGTCTGGGCCGTGCCGGTTCCACTTTCCGCCTGCTGGGTGGCTTCGTCGGCGGTGGTGTCGGTGGCGACTCCGAAAGCGACACCGGCTGCGGCAAGCAGGGCGATCAGAATGACGGCCATGCCGGTGGCGGTCAGCCATCCGAAGAAGGCACAGCCGAGCTTCACGCCGCCGAAGCGCTCCTTCTGCCGGGCGGCCATGACCGCTCGATCCGGCGCCGCGGCCGTGCGCGTGGACGGGTCCGCCGGTGGCCCGGAGAACGCCTGCGAGGTTCCGGGTTCCCGCGTGCGCATGTGGTCGCGCGACGGATCGGATCCGTACTGCGACTGCGCCGTCGGGTTTGACCCGTGAGTGGCGTCGCCACCGGCCTCCGGGGACGTCCGGGGTGTGCTCATGAGGTTGTCTCCTTCGTGCTCGCGCTTGCGATGACGCCCGCGCTGGAGCGTGGATTCCGATGTGGGCGATGGTCGGACCTCGACCGCTGGGTCGCGACCGGGACGAGGCTCAGCCGCCCAGGGCCTTCAGCAGCGGCCCGGGCCTTTGCTGTTCGCCCTGTTGGGCACCGAGCACGATGAGCACCGCGGTGAGCGCGGGAGTGATCCACTGAGCGATTCGCAACTGCTGCATTGCCGACGCGACGTCGGGTGGGGTGGTCGGGCCGGGAATGGTTCCGCCGTCGGCGGGAACCCGGCCCGCCGCGGCGACCTGGGCGCCCTTCACACCGCTGAACACGGTGCTGGCCAGCGCGATCCCGGTCAGCGCCGACTTGACGACGGTGTTGGTGCGCCCGCCGCCCTGATGGCCCAGCCGCTTCCGGTTGGCCAGGATCAGGCCGACGCCGCCGATCAGGTGGGCGCCGATGGCCGCGGCATTCACGGGCGCCCAGCGGGCCCACCCGGCGGAAGCGGCCCGGGCCCGATCGGTGACGTCGCCGACGTCGTTGGCCGCCCCGTTGAGCCCGACCGCCCCCATCAGGGAGCCGCCGGACCAGACGGCGAGGCCGACGTCATGCATACTGCGGGCCAAGGTGTTTCGAGTTCTCATCGGGTGTTCTCCATCATCGTTCGAAAGTTCGGAGGTTTCGGGAAGGGTTCGGAAGGTGAGGTGCCGCGACGGACGGCATATCCGTCTCAGCACCTGGCTTTTGGGGTGATGCAGGCGACGAGGCGACGTTCAGTGCCGCGGACGTCGAGCTGGTCGGCCCGGTCTTGCGCCGCCGGTGTTCCGTGGATGTCGTCGGCGGGAGACGCAGCGGACGGGACAGAGCCATCGGGGGGAGCGTCCGCAGCCCGGCTCGGACCGTTCGGGCTCCTCCGAACGCTCCTGATCATCGGGCTCGGGCCGGTCGGGCCGGGTAGGGGTCAACGACCGGGTTGAGCCGCGGTGTGCTCGCCGGCCTCGCTCGACGTGGTGCCGGCGGGGTCGTTGCGGGACAACGCGGTCCCGGCAGGACCGACCTCGACGCCGCGCTTCAGACTGCGCCAAGAGCGATCGGTCGTGGTCATCGGCATGTGCTCCTTGCTGTGCGATACGCGCCGGTCGATCGACCCAACACGGTGGTACTTCGGCCTCGGTCCACGGCGTCCCCCGGGAAGCGTCGCCGGATCGGGAGGGCTCGCCCCGAGAATCGAACTGGCGGGGCGGCACGCAGACGTCGCTGATCCTGGCAGTGACCGCGGCAACCGACGGGAGCCGGTTCGTCGTCGACGCCGCCGGCGGGCCAAGGATTGTGATTGTGAATGTCTCCTGAGCGAAGGGCGGAGCAACCACCCTCAAAGCCGCGGCGGCATACCCACGGCGACTTCGGCCTCAGGCCGGCTGTTGTGACCAGCAAGACCAGTCTACACCTGCTGATCACCGCACGACCCGGCGCCGGCCCGCACACCGGGGCGCCGAAAAACCATGATCGGCTGTCTCATCCGCACACCCTTGGGTACTTCACCGGTTGCTGAAACTCACAGCCGGCTTGGGGCCGGTACGCCGTCGAGCCCGCTCGACCGCTGCCAGGAGGGCGCGACCCTCTTTGCCGCCCAGCATTCCCGAAGCGACATTCGTTGCTCACTCCGACGGTCCAGGCATCGAAGGCCGGGGTCCGAGCTGGAAAAGTCCCAATATCTCGCCGTTGAACGCCTCTCGGGCACCGGCCGATCGCCAGGTCGACCCGCCGTGCCGATTCCGCATGGATCGAAGTGCCGACGTCGCCAGTTCATGTCTCC
>DASTGF010000439.1:0-7278 GCA_035719255.1 Microlunatus sp.
AGGCCGCCGTCGGGCGGAGCGACCATCGCGTAGCTCGGGTCTGCCGTGCTGATCTCCCAGCCGAACGCCTTGGTGTAGAAATCCCGCAGTCCCGGCAGATCCTCCCCGCCGATCTCCCAGTGCACAACCCGATGCGCCATCTCGATCTCCTTCGACTCCATCCCCACGGCCGACGGTAGACGCGTGACGCGTGCGGGTCGCAGAGGAGAAGGTCCCGACGAGCGACGAGTAGGGTCACCGGGTGGTCGAAGTCCCCGCTGCGTTGCGTGCCCGCGCCGCGGGTCGAGCTGGGTGGCTGGACTGGCTCGACCGGGCGCCGCGCCTCACGGCCGAACTGATCGACGAGTGGGGGCTCCGGGTCGACGGCATGGCCGTCTCCGGACACGCCGCGATGGTGGTCCCGGTGCGGACCGATGCCGGCCGCGACGCGGTGCTGAAGATCGGTTGGCCGCATTGGGAGGCCGAGACCGAGCACCTGGCGCTGCGGGCCTGGGCCGGCAACGGCACCGTGGAGCTGTGGCGGGCCGATCCGCGCCGGTTCGCCCTGCTGCTGGAACGCGCCCGCTCCGACCGCGATCTCCACGCGGTCCACGCGATCGAGGCCTGCAAGACGGTGGCTGCCCTGTACGGCAGGCTGCACCGCGCGCCACTGCCCCAGCTGCGGCGGCTGAGCGACCTGTGCCGCGATTGGGCGGACCGGCTTCCGGCGCTGCGCGACGTCAACCTGGTCTCGCGCCGGTTCGTCAGCCAGGGCGAGCGGTTGATGCGCGACTTCGCGGAGGAGTCGGCGACCGACGCGGCCCTGATCCACACCGACCTGCACTTCGCCAACGTGCTCGCCGCCGAGCGCGAACCCTGGCTGGTGATCGACCCCAAACCACTCGCCGGCGACCCCGCCTACGAGGTCGCGCCCCTGCTGTGGAACCGCTGGGACGAGGTGATGGCCTCCACGTCACCACGCCAGGCGTTGCTGGAGCGGCTCTACGCCGTGGTGGACACGGCCGGCCTGGACGAGGACCGGGTCCGCGACTGGATCGTCGTCCGTGAGGTTTGCACCGTGCTGTGGGCGTACGAAAGCCATCTCCGCGACCGGACGCCGCTGGAGCACGACTGGGTCACCATCGCCACCACGATCCTCAAGGCGGTCCAGCGCTGATCATCAACCGGGCTGCGTCGAGGCCTCGCGGGTCACGGCGCCCAGCGCCAGGAGCGCACGACGGCCCATCAGCGAACCAGTATGCCGGCCCGATTCGCCTGGCTCGCCCGGCCGGCCGGAACGTACGGATCACCGGGCCGAGACTGCCGCTCGTCCTCGGTTCGCCGGCGACCAGATCTCCATCATGCTTGCTTCACCAAGACGGCCGCGCTAGCGTGCCAACGGTGACGACATCCCCCCGTCGTCCCGCCGGGACCGCGAATCATGGCGGTGGAGCGCAGGTGTGGTCTTGCGCCCCAGGGCTGCCACGGCGTTCATCCCGTGCCCTGGCTGATGCCGTTGGACGTGCGTCGGCTCGTTGATTCAATCCTCACCACTGGGGAAGGCGTTATGAGACGTCGGTTCATGACAGTGCTGTCCGTGACGGTGATCGTCGGCCTGGGTTGGGGAGGTGGGGGACCGGCGGCCGCGCGCCCGTCGCCAGCGCACACCCCCGGTTCGCCCGGGGGTACGCCGGAGTTGGCCGTCGCCACCCGACTTGCGGACCGCCGGGAGGTCGCCGCCGGCACGCGGGCGTATTCGATCGGCTTCGAGGACGGCCGGTTCTACGCCAACGGGTGGCACATCACCGGGGAGATGGGTGGGGTTTGGACACCCCCGCTCAAGCTGGTCGACGGCGTGTGGTTCGGACTCGACGACCACTGGGTCGGGCCGGCGACCACGTTCTCCAGCGGTTGGGGCTACACCCGTTACGACCTGCCCACCACAGCCGGATTGGGCGTGCAGCGTACGGACTTCGTGCCGGACGGACGCCGCGGCGCGTTGTTCGGTCTCACGATCACCAACCCTGGTGCGGCGCGTACCGCGAAGCTGACCGTGAACACGCATTCAGAGTTGATGGGGCAGTACCCGTGGGGCTTCTCAGGCGTCACGCCCAATGCCAGTGACAACCTCCCGGACAAGGGCAGCTTCGACGGTCACCGGCTGGTCTTCACCGACGACGGCGCGCTGCCCGGTGCCCCGACGCACCACTATGCCGCAGTGGTCGGTACCTCACTGACACCGAGCACGGGGGCCATCGGCCCCCAGTACTGGGGGCCGCAGGCAGGTCATCGCTGCACGGGCACCGAGTCCGGCGCCCCTGCCGACCCGAAACCGTCGCAGTGTGACGACGGACCCTTCGGCCGCGGCACGGGCGGCCAGCTCACCTATGAGCTGTCTCTGCCGGCGGGCGGCGCGAAGACGGTCTGGTTGGCGGTCGCCGGATCCGACGATGGCCTGGCGAAGGCCAAGCAGGAACTGGATCGCACTCTCAAGAACCCGTCCGCCGATCTGGCCGCGAAGATCGCGTCTCGTCGGCAGCTGGCGCAGATGACCCGGCTGTCGCTTCCGGGCGACCCCCTTGTCGAACACGCGATCGAGTGGGGAAAGCAGAACATCGCCGACCTGACGCAGCAGGCGACCGACCTGAACGTCCGGTGGACCAACCAGGGCAAGCAGTTCCCGGCCCCTTCAGGCACCGTGTCGAAGGCGACCTGGATCGGTGCCGGCTACCCCGACTATCCATGGATCTTCGGCACCGATGCCGAGTACACCGCTTTTGCCGCGGTATCGGTCGGCCAGTTCGAGGCGATCAAGGGTCACCTGCGCACCCTTCGAGACGTCTCGGACATCCTCAATGACCGTTCGGGTGTCGTCACCCACGAAGTCGTCTCCGACGGCTCCATCTGGTTCGGGCACGATTCGCGGCAGAAGAATCCCGACGGCACCATCGCCTACGACTTCAACACCGACGAGACCGTGAAGTTCCCGAGCACTGTCGCACTGCTGTGGCGGTGGACGGGCGACACAGCCTTCCTGAACGACATGTACGACTTCTCGGTGCGCAACCTGCGCTACGTCGTCCGCAACCTGGACGCCGACCACGACGGCTGGCCCGAAGGGCTCGGCAACGTCGAGCGCACCGGCATGGGGCCGGAAAAGCTGGACAACACCGTCTACTTCATCCGCGGTCTCTACGACCTGGCCGACATGGCAGCGGCCAAGCACGACCAGGCCACCCGCGCCTGGGCCCTGAGTCTCGCCGAGTCGCTTCGCCAGCGTTTCGACCACACCTGGTGGTACCAGGCGGCGTCTCAGTACGCCGACTCACTCACCGACCCCGGCGACGTCCAGTCCTTCCAGAAGCACTGGATCGGCCAGACACCGATGGAGGCGGAGCTCCGTGTCAACGGCCAGACGGTGCCGGGGTTGGCGCCGCTCACGCACGGGACAACCGCGCTGGCCGGTCGCGAGGACGACTGCTTCAGCGGAACCCCGCAGTTCAATCCGGGTCTCTTCCACACCGGCTGCGGCGGCGGTCCCGAAGGCAACGGCGAGAAGGTCATCTTCGGGTTGACCACATCGATCCAGTCGATCGGCGAGGGCAACTACGGCCGGCTGGGCGCCAGGCAACAGCAGCGCTACACCCATGCGCTCGCGGAGCCGATGTTCTCTGAGCCCGCGACCGGCAACACACCAGACGAGCAGCCCGGAGCGATGCCGGAGATCTTCCCCTCCCCGGATCAGGGCGCGAATATCGACCGCTGCTGGACCTGCCGATCGATGTTCATGCAGGCCTGGGGCAACTACGGAACCGCGTGGGCGGTCGTTCACCAGTGGCTGGGCGTACGGCCCGATCTCGGTCACGGTCGGATCGACTTCGTGCCGCAAGTGCCGCAGGGCCAAACCTCCGTGCGGGGACGGGACATCCGCGTCGGAAACGGCTCGGTCGACGTGCGGGCCAGCCACCACGGCAGCCGCTACCGTACCGACATCGACGTCACTTCGCGGGTCGGAGCCAAGACGATCATGGTCGGGCACACCCTTCCGGCGGGTGCCCAGATCAGCACGGTCGTTCTCGACGGCCAGCAGGTGAGTCACTACCTGACCCGCGACACCAACCGCGGAATCGAGGTGACAGTCGCAGCCGGCAAGGGCCATCACACGTTGGTCGTCACCGCCGGCTAGCGGCCATGACCATCGACGGTTTCCGTGTGACCCGGGAGCGCGGGCCGCAACGATCGACGCAGGCCCTACCTCGTTGATCGGGCGATGGCTGATCGGGCCCATCCAGTCCCGGGTGGCTGACGGGCCCATCCAGTCCCGGGTGATTGAGGGTGAGCGCCGTCAGTGTGCTCGCCGCGACCGAAATACCAGCGCGACGGTGATCGCCAGGATGATCGTGCCGATGGACTCCACCACCAGCGTGGTGGGAACCAGCGTGAAGCTCAACACCTCGTGGATGCCGAACAGTCCAACGGTCAGCGCCAGCACGAGCGAAAACAGCGTGCCCAGCATGAACAGCAGGCTCAGTACCAGTCCCAGCAACAAGAGCCGCCCACGCAGCACCAAGACCGCGATAGCCAACGCGAGCGCGCCAACCGCGTTCATCACAAAGAGGGCACCGAGCAGGCCGCCTACTCCGTAGAACACCAGATAGAGATGGATTCCACCCATCGCCAGCAACACGATCGCACTCAGGAGTCGCCAGACCATCAGCGTGCGGTGGCTGACACCGGTCTGCAGTGAACCGGTTGCCGAAGACTGTGATGACATGTCCTGCCCTGCCTAACTCCCGTCGGCCTGCGCCAGCCGAGGCCTCTACAGCTGAACACGGACGAGCCGCCCGAATAGTTCAGCCCGACGGGACCCGACGATCACGTCGGTCGCAACGACACATCGTGCAGAAGCATCGTTCAGGACAGACTTTGTGTCCGAGGGGGGACTTGAACCCCCATGCCCTAATACGGGCACTAGCACCTCAAGCTAGCGCGTCTACCTATTCCGCCACCCGGACCCGGGTCTCCACGAGATCGTGGAGCGCCGTCCTCATCGGACGGCGGAGTGAACTATAGCAACATCCGCGAGGGGGCCAAGCCGACTCGGGCGCGGGTCGGGCCCATCACCGTCGGGCCCGCCAGCGCCGCGCGATCGCCTGGGTGAGGGGATCGATCACGGTGCCCTGGGCCGCCAGCTCGGCGCGGGCACGGCGGCGGGTCCGCAGCAGGCTCGCGATGCCGACGGCCCACACGACGTACTGGAACGAGAAGGCGACCTTGAAGTCGAACAAGGTGTAGGTGCCGTCCCCGGCCAGGAGATCGAGGAGGACGCCGATCACGAAGATGGTGGTCAGCGACGCCACGAATCCGCCCATGTTGACGATGCCGGTCGCCGCACCGAGCCGCGTGGCCGGGTTGAACGTTCGGGCGAAATCGAAGCCGACCGCCGAACCGGGACCGTACGCGGAGAGCACGAGGACGAGGACCACGAACACCGGCAACGGCGCCGCGCCGGGCCAGAGCAGCACCACGGTCCACATCGCGATGGTCAGCACGAGGATGGCGAAGATCAGATTCGACCGGCGCATCGGGAAGGTCGCGGTCAGCCGGCCGAGCACCGGACCGATGACCATGGCGGCCAGCACCATCATGGTGAGCAGACTGCCGGCGAGCTCGGGACTGTAACCGAGTCCAACGGTCATGAACGGGTAGCCCCACAGCAGTGCGAACACCATGCCGGAGAACTGGGCGGTGAAGTGCGACCACAGCCCGAGCCGCGTGCCCGGGGACTTGAACGAGTCCACCAGGTCGTTGCCGGCCTGGCGCCAGCTGCCGACGGTCACCCGGGTCGTCGATCCCGGCGGGACGTCGCGCACACCCGCCAGCACGGCGACCGAGATCACGACGCCGATCATGGCCGCGCCGAGGTAGGTCGCCGTCCAGCCCGGACCGGCCAGCGCGGCCACCAGCGGGATGGTGCTGGCGACCTGACCCGCCTGCCCCAGTAGGCCGGTCAGCTGGGTGACCAACGGAACCTGGCTGACCGCGAACCAGGCAGGGATCAGCCTCAGGACGCAGATGAACGTCATCGCATCGCCGGTTCCGACGAGGATCCTCGCCGTCAGGGCGCCGGCCGGGTCGACCGTGACCGCCAGCAGGGCCTGCCCGGCGGCCATCACCAACGCCCCGGCGGCGATCACCAACCGCGACCCGAAGCGGTCGACCAGCACGCCCACCGGGATCTGCATGGCCGCGTACATGATCAGCTGTGCCACGGCGAAGATCGACAACATGGCGGCGCCGACCCCGAACCTGGCCTTGGCCGGCTCCGCCGCGACACTCAGCGACGTCCGCTGGAACACGGCCACCGCGTACGCAAGGACCCCGACGCCCCAGACGAACCAGGCACGGCGAGTCGTTCGAAGCACGCCGCTCATCCTCTCAACCCCGGCCCGGCAGCTGGCGCCCTCCCTGAGCGATCCAGTGCGCGCACCCTTCGTCGAGCCACGGATGGAAGACTGGCACGACATGAGCGAAGCTGTGGCCGACACCGGGGCGTACGCACCCGATGCCGAGGTCGTCGAGATCTGTCGCGATCTGATCCGGATCGACACCACGAACTTCGGCCCGCAACCCGGTCCGGGGGAGCGGCTGGCGGCTGAGCACGTCGCCGCCCTGCTCGACGAGGTGGGCATCCACTCAGAGCTGTTCGAGCCGGCCCCGAACCGGACGTCGCTGGTGGCGGACTGGGCTCCGGACGGTGTCGAGGCGGACGCGAGCCCACTGCTGGTGCATGGTCATCTCGATGTCGTGCCCGCGAACGCCGACGACTGGACCGTTCCCCCGTTTTCCGGCGAGATCGCCGACGGTTGCGTCTGGGGCCGCGGGGCGGTGGACATGAAGGACTTCGACGCGATGGTGCTCAGCGTCGTGCGGGCTCGTGCCCGCGCCGGGATCGCCCCGCGCCGCCCGATCCGGCTGGTCTTCACCGCCGACGAGGAGGCGGGTAGCGGGCTGGGTGCGACCTGGCTGGTGGACCGCCACCCGGAGCTGTTCGAGGGCTGTGAGGAAGCGGTCGGCGAGGTCGGCGGGTTCTCCCTCACCGTCCGCGACGACCTGCGGCTCTATCTGATCCAGACCGCCGAGAAGGGGATGGCCTGGCTCGACCTGATCGCCGACGGGCGGGCCGGGCACGGCTCGTTCCGCAACGACGACAACGCGGTCACCGAGCTGGCGGCGGCAGTGGCCAGGATCGGGACGTACGAGTGGCCGCAGCGGATCACGCCCAGCCAGCAGGCGTTC
>DASTGF010000440.1:0-2380 GCA_035719255.1 Microlunatus sp.
TGGTTCGGCGGGCGCGTTGGATCGGCTCAGCGGACCGGGTCAAGGCATGTTGGGCGTTGGCGAGGAACAGGGCGGCCTCGACCTCGAAGGCGATCTGAGCGGCATCCTCGGCGGGATCGAGAGCACCCTCTGTCTGGGCGGCGCGGGCAGCGGACTCGAGTCGGGTCAGCCAGTCGGTCAGGAAGTCGACAAGGCGGTCGCGCACCGGTCCGGGTTGCATGCTGGTCTCCACCATGGCGGAGGCGAAGAAACATCCCCCCGGGAAGATGTCCGCCTCGACATACCCGAGGTAGCCATCGGCCAGCCGACGGAGCCGATCGAGGCCGCTCACCGCCGACGAGGCCGGCTCGATCACGCGCGCGTCGAAGATGGCGTTCGCCCACTCCACCGTCGCTAGCTGGAGCTCCTCCTTGGAGCCGAAATGAGCGAACAGACCGCTCTTGCTCATCCCCACCGCGTCCGCAAGTCGTCCGATGGAGAGCCCACCGAGGCCTTCGACGGTCGCGAGCCGGGCGGCCTCATCGAGGATCGCGGCTCGGCTTCGCTCGCCGTCGCTGCGCCTGCGCGGGCCGCTGCTCGGCGTGGGCGTCGATGCTCCGACCATGGCTTGCATATTAGCACGAACGGTCGTACTCTACTTGAGCACGAACGATCGTGCTATCTAGCTCCAGGAGGAGAGTCATGTCTGCATTTCCGTCGATCGGTCACGTGGCGCTGACGGTGCGAGACCTTGGTCGCAGCGTTGCGTGGTACACCGAGCTGTTCGAGAACGAACCCGTGCTCGATGAGGACACGGGTCCATTCCGGCACGTCGTATGGCTGGTCGGGGACACGCTGTTCGGGCTCCACGAGTTTCCCGATACCGACGGTGCGACCCCGTTCACCGAGCGCCGGGTCGGCCTGGACCACGTCGCGTTCGGCGTCACCGACCGGTTCGAGCTGGAACGCTGGGAGAAGCGTCTCGACCAGCTTGGCATCAGCCATGGCGACATCGAGGACGCCGGCTACGGCTCGGGCCTGGCCTTCCGCGACCCCGACAACCTGCCGTTGGAGTTCTTCGCACCCCCGGCCTGACGTCCAGCCCCACCTCTGGGCTGGCGCGTGACGCCGTTGACCAGCGATGCCGCGGCCATCAGCTCGAACCCGATCGTGCAGAGCGGGTCAACGCCTCCACCGGTTCCGCCGGCTCATCCCGATTCCCTCGCCCGAGATCACGCGACGAGGCGGGCGATCAGGCGGCCGACCGGCTTCGTGGGGAGCCGTGGCGGCGGATCCCGGACGAGATGCGGTTCCCCCTCCGCAGCTTGCCGGGCTCCGCCGCCACAGACCATGACGAGCGTGTCGTGTTCTGACCCGCCGTCATGGGACCTCCCCCGGCACCGCGTCCCCGCGTCCGCGCAGCTCGGGCCTCAATCGCTCGTCCACCAGGGCGAGCGCGACATTCACGGTGGCCAATGCGCGAGCCTGTGCCAAGGTGGTGCGTTCGGCGGTGGCCATCTGCAACCACAGCCGCGCCGCACGCAGCACCGGCTCCTCCACCGCATGGGTCAGCAGGTGCCGGGCCGATGCCCGCCGGGGACCACCACGGCTCGAGGACCGCGTTCATCACATGGCCGATCACCCACTGCGGCGAGCGGATCGAGATCGCGTGACCGGATTCCAGACCGTCCGGGACGTGGCCACTCAGATGTCTCGGACGACGGTCAACCCGACCTGTCGAAGCCACCGGCACCTCCCCGCAAGCGTGCGATCCTGGTGCCGGGGTCTGGGGCACGACTCTGTCGAACGCGAGAAAGGCTATTCGCCGATTCGCCGGCACGACAAGGGACTTCGTCCCGGCCGACGACGGGCAAGGTGGTCCAGGCCGAGCGGTGGATCCCGGTCTGGAAGGACTCCGGTTGGGCCGGTCGAGGCCGAATGACCCTTCCCTCACCCCTCGAGGCGGCTCACCCTGGAGGAATCACGGCCCCGGACCCGTTCTCGATCTCCTGGTCAGCTGCAGCGGCGGAAGGCGTACGGATGCGAAGTGTCGACCGGCATCACCGCGGCTCCCGGCCGTTGCGCGGTCAGCGCCGGCGGGGTGCCGAAAGGCCCGAGGTGCGCGCGCGGAAGATCGGACTCCACGAGTTCCCCGATCCGGCCGTGGATCCGGCCGCCGACCTGTCGAGCTTGTGCTGGGCTGCGGTGCAGTACCTTCCGGTCGACGGCGCCGCGGTGTCGATCATGGCCGGAGCCGACCACACCGAATTGGTGCACGCTACCGATGCGATCGCCGAACATCTCGGCGAGCTGCAGTTCACCCTCGGCGAGGGACCCGGGCGAGATGCCTACCGCCACGGCGAGCCGGTGGTCGTCACCGATCTGGACCAGGAGCCGAGCG
>DASTGF010000441.1:0-5411 GCA_035719255.1 Microlunatus sp.
ACCCGCGTAACGGATCTGTATCGCCACGTCGAGGAGCCGGATGGGGTGACATCGCGCGGAGCCGGCGGGGGACGTCACCGCGTATGCCGTCCCCGGTGCCGGACCCTCCTCGGCAGACTGTGCGCGTACGACAAGTCCGTCCGGCGTGTCGCCGTCGTTCGTTCACCCTTTCCGGGAAGGGCGGCCGGGTCAGGTCGTGCCGGTGAGGCGGCGGAGGGCGCCGATGGCGGTCTCGCGGTCGGTGGTCTGCCACATGTCGGGCATCGAGGCGCGCAGGAAGGTGCCGTAGCGGGCCGTGACCAGGCGCGGGTCGAGCACCGCCACCATGCCGCGGTCGTCGACCCGGCGGATCAGCCGGCCCGCTCCCTGGGCCAGCAGCAGCGCGGCGTGGGTGGCGGCCACCGCCATGAAGCCGTTGCCGCCGGCCTCGGCGACCGCGCGCTGGCGGGCGGTGGTCAGCGGGTCGTCGGGTCGCGGGAACGGGATCCGGTCGATGATGACCAGCTGGCAGGTCTCCCCCGGCACGTCGACGCCCTGCCACAGCGAGAGGGTGCCGAACAGGCTGGCGGTGTCGTCCTCGACGAAGCGCCGGGTCAGCTCACTGAGCTGGGCGTCGCCCTGGCACAGCACGGTCAGTTTGGGCAGCTCCTTGCGGACCCGCACCGCGGCGGTCTCGGCGGCACGCCGGGAGGAGAACAGACCGAGCGTCCGCCCGCCGGCGGCCCACACCAGCTCGGCGATTTCGGCGACGGTCGCGTCCGCCAGACCGTCCCGGCCCGGGAGCGGGAGGTGGCGGGCGACGTACAGGATGCCCTGGCGCCGGTAGTCGAACGGCGACCCGACGTCGAGTCCGTGCCAGGCCTGGGGCAGGTCACCGCGGTCGATATCGCCGGTTCGCGACGGTGCGGCGTCGGCGAAGTCGACGGGCTCGTCCACGTCCGAGTCCGGACCCGCGCCGGCGGCGTCGACGTCGTCGGCGGCGAGGATCTCGCCCGGATCGAGCTCGACCCGGACCGGCTCGATGTCACGCTCGTCCAGCCGCAACCCGACCGAACTGGCGACGCGCTCGAAGTCGCCACCCAGTTTGAGCGTGGCGGAGGTGAGCACGGTGGTCTGGCGCCCGAACACCTGTGAGCGCATCAGCCCGGCCACCGAGAGCGGCGCCACCCGCAGGTCCCGACCGTCCCGCTCGCTCTCAGCGATCCAGACGACGTCGTGCCCGGCCATCGTGACCAGCCGCTCGGCGACGTCGAACACCTCCTTGACCGCCGCCGCCACCTGCCGCTGTTCGGGCTCGGTCTTGGTGTCGGAGCTGGTCAACCCGCTGACCGCGGCCCGGGCGGCGGCCCGCACCACCCCGCAGGCCTGCGCCACCGCGGAGTCGGGGTCCTCGATCCGTCCGGGATCGGTCTCGTCCAGCGCGGTCCGCAGCGCGTCGGCCGACTCGAGCAGCGCGAGCGCGGTCTCGTCCGACAGATACGGCAGCGCACGACGGCCGACCCGTTCGATCAGCTGCGGGCTGAGCTCCGCGGAGGCGGCACCGGTGACCCGAGCGACCAGCTCGTGCGCCTCGTCGATGATCACGGCATCGTGCTCGGGCAGCGCGGTTCCGCCGTGCATGGCGTCGATGGCCAGCAGTGCGTGGTTGGTCACCACCAGATCGGCTCCACGCGCGACGTCGCGGGACCGCTCGACGAAGCACGTATCGCCCAGCGGGCACCGGTCCCGCCCGAGACACTCCCGGACCGGGATCGACACCTGCTGCCAGCCCCGTTCGGTATGCGTCGGCGCATCGTCGCGGTCGGCCAACCTGCCCTTGCGGTGCTCCTCGTCGGCCCAGGTCCGCAGCGCGAGCACTTCCGCGGCGAGGACGGAGCTCGGGGCCGCGGAGGCCACCAGGCCGGCGGTCATCTCCTCCATGCCGAGCAGGCTCGCCTGCTCCTCCGCGACGCCGTCGGTCGCCTTGAGCCGGCAGACGTAGTTGGTCCGGCCCTTGAGGATGGCGTGGCGCGGACGCTTGCCGGTGACGGCTTCCACCGCGTCGAGGGCGGCCGGAATGTCCTTGCTGGCCAGCTGTCGCTGGAGGGCGAGGGTGGCCGTGGCAATGACGATTCGTTCGCGATCGTGTTCGGCGAGACGGATCAGCGTGGGAGCGAGATAGCCGAGCGACTTGCCCGTGCCGGTGCCGGCTTGGACGAGGAGGTGTCGGCCGGTCTCCAGCGCCTCCGCAACGGCGTCGGCCATGGCCACCTGGCCGGACCGTTCGGCTCCACCGATCTCTCTGACCGCGGCGTGCAGGACGGCCCGATGACCCGTCGCCTCGACGGGCTCCGCGGACAGGTCGACGTCGTGAACGGATCCGGTCGAGGGTCGCGCAGCACTCATGAGGCCTGAGCCTGTCGAGTTGTGGCCTGAGCCTGTCGAGCAGTCTCCTGAGCCTGTCGAAGGGCCCGATCGTCCACGGAACTGCTATCCGCGGCGCTCATCACCCGCGAGAGCGTACCTCTCGAGCTCACCCGCGAGGCTCGGATGAACCCGGGCGGTGATCAGCGTGCCATGCTCGGTGTGCTCGAGCACGCCGAGCTCACCGCCGCGATGGATCTTGTCGACCAGGTCCCCCCGCTCGTACGGCAGCAGCACCCGGACCTCGACCTCCGGCCGGGGCAGACCCGCCTCGATCCGGCTGCGGAGCAGATCGATGCCGCGGCCAGTGCGCGCCGAGACCACGACGCAGTCCGGATACTGACTGCGCAGACCGGCGAGTTCGGTATCGCTGGCCACATCGGCCTTGTTGACCACGATCAGCTCCGGCAGCTCGCCGGCGCCGACGTCGGCCAGGACCGCCCGCACCGCGCTGATCTGGCCCGTCGGATCGGGGTCGGACCCGTCCACCACGTGCACCAGCAGATCGGCCTGCGCGGTCTCTTCCAGGGTGGAGGCGAAGGCCTCGACGAGATCGTGTGGCAGGTGCCGAACGAAACCGACCGTGTCAGTCAGGGTGAAGACCCGACCGTCCGCGGTCTGCGCTCGCCGGGTCGTCGGATCCAGGGTGGCGAACAGCGCATTCTCTACCAGCACGCCGGCGTTGGTGAGCCGGTTGAGCAGACTCGACTTGCCGGCATTCGTGTATCCGACGATGGCGACCGAGGGCACCTGGTGCCGCCGGCGCTCGGCGCGTTTCGTCTCTCGCGTGCTGTCCATGCCGCGCAGATCGGCCCGGAGTCGGGCGATCCGATGGTTGATGCGGCGACGATCGGTCTCCAGCTTGGTCTCACCCGGACCACGACCGCCGATGCCGGCGCCGCCGGCGGCCCGACCACCGGCCTGGCGGGACAGGTTGCCACCCCAGCCGCGCAGGCGCTGCTTGAGGTATTGAAGCTGGGCCAGTTCGACCTGAGCCTTGCCCTCGGCGCTCTTGGCGTGCTGGGCGAAGATGTCGAGAATCAACGCCGTCCGGTCGATGACCTTGACCTTGACCCGGTCCTCGAGGTTGCGCAGCTGAGCGGGCGCCAGCTCACCGTCACAGATGACGGTGTCGGCTCCGGTAGCCACGACGACCTCACGCAGCTCCTCGACCTTGCCACGGCCGATGTAGGTCGCCGGGTCGGGCCGGGTGCGCCGCTGGATGAGCCCTTCGAGGACTTCGGACCCCGCGGTCTCGGCGAGAAGCTTCAGCTCGGTGATCGCGTTCTCGGCGTCGACCTCGCTGCCCGCGGTCCAGACACTGACCAGCACCACTCGCTCGAGGCGGAGCTGGCGGTATTCGACCTCGGTAATGTCGGTGAGCTCGGTCGAGAGTCCGGCGACCCGGCGGAGCGAGTGACGCTCCTCCAGATCCAGCTGGTCACCGTCGCCGGCCGGCGGATCGGAGACGGCGATGGCGGAGTCGTGTCCGGGCGGGCCGGTGCGGTAGAGACGTCGCGCGTCGTCGTCACGGGAATAGTCAGCAGCACTCATACTGCACCCAGACTCTCACGCTGGTCCGACAGAATCGAACGATTTCGCTCAGGGAAGAGCGTCCGGATAGCCGTCCGGGTGCCTGACCAGCACCGACGACGCGACCTGAGCGCAGCCGAGTGCTGAGCGAGGCTTGTCGAGTGAGGCCGAGGATGCGACGCCGCGTGAGGCCGAGAGTGTTGCGCCGAGCGAGGCCATCAGCACCGACGGGGCCTAAAACAGCGTGTAGCCGCCGTCGATGACCAAGACCTCGCCGGTGACGAAGCTCGACGCCGGGGAGGCGAGGAAGACCACGCTCGGGCCCAGCTCCTCCGGCTCGGCCGCGCGCCGCATCGGCGCGTCGTCGATCCAGCGCGCCCTGAAGCGCGGATCGTCGACGGGGGCCATCTCCGTCCGCGTGTAGCCCGGCGCGACCGCGTTGACGCGGACCCCGTGCGGGGCCCACTCGGCGGCCAGCGACCGGGTCAGCTGGTGCACCGCGGCCTTCGAGGCGTTGTACGCGGGCTGCCACTGCGGCCGGTTGACGATGAATGCCGAGATCGAGCCGATGTTCACGATCGAACCGCTTCGTTGCTCCACCATCTGCCGCCCGAACGCTTGGGCGCAGTTCCACACACCGTTGACGTTCACCGACATCACCAGGTTGAACTCCTCCTGGGTGACCTCCAGAGCCGGCCGGTGGATGCAGGCGCCCGCGTTGTTCACGAGCACGTCGACCCGCCCGAACTGCTGCACGATCTCGCTCACCGCCCCGACGATCGAATCCGGCTCGGTGACGTCACCGGCCACGACGACCGCCTGGACCCCGAGCTCGGTGATCTCGGCCAGCACCGGTGCCGCCGACTCCGGGTTGCGGACCAGCAGCACGACGTCGCTGCCGGCCTCCGCCAGAGCAAGAGCGAGCGCGCGGCCGATGCCCCGGTTGGCCCCGGTGACGACCGAGACCTTCCCGCCGAGGGAGAAGGTGTCCAGAACCGCCATTCAATCCTCCAGAGTGTTGTGCCGCCGGCCGCCCGGGACGGCCACCTCCCCGTGCGCCACGATCACCGCCGGCCCGGTCAGCCACGCTTGGCCGTCGGCGAGTTCGACCTCGACCCGGCCACCGGGCACATCCACCCGGAAGATGGTCGGATCAGGTCCCGCGGTCGCGCCCAGACGGGCGTGGGTAGCGGCGGCGACGGCGACCGTGCCGGTGCCGCAGGACCGCGTCTCACCGGACCCGCGCTCGTACACCCGCATGGCCACGTGCCCATCGCCGAGCACCGCGACGAACTCCTGGTTCACCCCGGCCGGGAACGCCTCCTCGGGGCTCCAACGCGGCGGCGTCCACAGCGGCAGCGACGCCAGCTCGGCAGGATCGGCCACGAAGCTCACCGCGTGCGGGTTGCCGACGTCCACCCCGACCGCGGCGTACGTCCGACCGTCGGGCGCGGCGACCTCGACCTGGGTGCCGG
>DASTGF010000442.1:0-7188 GCA_035719255.1 Microlunatus sp.
AACAACTCGCGGGGTGGGCGAGGGCGAGGGCGCGTACCGCACGTTCGATGGCATGACGGATGACAGAGCTCACTCCTGCACCGGCCAGAGACCTCCGGCGTCTCATCAGGACCGCGACCCAGCAAGGGGGCGGCATCCCACGGCTGATCTGACCTCTCCCAGGAGGGTTGGAGGTCAGGTGATGAGATCGGGCTTGCTCCAGTACCAGGTGGAGTCGAGGCGCTTCTTGGCGGCCCGAGCGCCGACCACCATGATGATGCCGGCCGCGAGCGCGAAGATGCTCGCCACCCCGAGCTCGGCGGGCACGCCGGAGGCGTTGATCAGCCGCCAGCCGGTGATGACCAGGGGCGCGCTGGCGATGAGGAACCAACCGGCGACGAGAGCGATCCGGCGGACCCAGCGGCCGACTCCCTCCGTCAGCAGCGCCCAGATGGAGAACATCGACATCACCAGACCGGCTTCCTGGGCGGCGAGGCCGTAATAGGTCAGGTTGATCCCGGCGCTCAGCGCCAACGTGTCCACTCCCGAGCCCCAGCCGGCGGCGGTGGCGTCGGCCTTGAGGAAGAAGTACTGCACGCGCAGCAGGGACCGGCCGTAGTACTCGGCGCTGACCACGGTGATGTGCGGCAGCAGCACGCTGGCGAGCATGCACGCGGCGGCCGCGATCGTGACGATCAGGCGGATCTTCGCATCCCGTTCGCGACGGAACTGCAGCTCCGGGTCGAGTTGGATCATGCCGGCATCCTCATCACCATCTCCCCGAGCGTACGTCCGGCACGGCTTCGGGGCGGCCGGTGCCGGAAGACACGCGAGCCGAGCCGTCCGGGACGAGACCCGGGCCGGCTCGGCTCGCGCGCCACGATCTCTCAGTCGGAGACGACAGCGAGCTGAACGTGCGCGGTGACCGCGTCGTGCAGCTTCACACCGACCGTGTGGTTGCCCAGGTTCTTGATCGGCTTGGCGATCTCGACCGATCGCTTGTCGACCGACGGGCCGCCGGCCTTCTTGATGGCCCCGGCCACGTCGTTCGCCGTGACGGCACCGAACAGCTTGCCGGTGGCGCCGGCCCGGGCGGACAGTGTGACCGTGAGGGCCTCGATCTGCGCGCGGACCTCCTGGGCGTGATCCAGACCACGGATCTCGCGGGCGTCCCGGCTCCGCTTGATGCCAGCGATCTGCTTCTCGGCGCCCTTGGTCCATAGAATCGCGTAGCCACGCGGGACGAGGTAGTTGCGGCCGTAACCGTCCTTGACCTCGACCACGTCGCCGGCGATGCCGAGATTGTCCACCGCTGCGGTGAGAATGAGCTTCATCGCGCTTTCCTCTCGACTCAGCGGGCCGTCGAGGCGTACGGCAGCAGCGCAACCTCGCGGGCGTTCTTGATGGCGATGGCGACACGGCGCTGCTCCTGGACGGAGAGGCCGGTCACCCGGCGAGCGCGGATCTTGCCGCGCTCGGAGATGAACTTCCGCAGCGTGGCGGTGTCCTTGTAATCGATCTGCTGCCCGGCGCGAAGCGGATTGGACTTCTTCTTCGGCTTGCGCTGGGCGGGCGGGGTGCTGGCCATTGCGGTGCTCTCCTTCCGAGCCCGGCGCCGAGACCCGCTCTACCCAGGAGCGGGACGGCGCCGGAATGTGCCGTTTCGTTGGTGTTTCTCGTTGTGCCCCTCGACAGGGTCAGGGCACGATGGTGCTGCGGTGCCCTTCGACAGGCTCAGGGCACATCTTCATGGTGCGGTGCGAGATCAGAACGGAGGCTCTTCGCTCTGCGGAGCACCCCACGGATCGGCGTTCTGGGAACGGCCGCCGCCACCGGAGCCGGAGGCCCAGGGGTCGTCGCCGTAGTTGCCGCCCTGAGCGCCGCCCTGACCACTGCCGCCACCGGGGGCTCCGCCGCTGTAGCCGCCTTGACTGCGGCCACCACCGGCGCCGCCTCCACCGCTGCTGCTGCGGGTGACGCGTGCGGTCGCATACCGCAACGCGGGTCCGATCTCGTCGACATCGACCTCGAACACGGTCCGCTTCTCACCCTCGCGGGTCTCGTAGCTGCGCGACTTCAGCCGGCCCTGGACGATGACCCGCATGCCCTTCTGGAGGGACTCGGCCACATTCTCCGCGGCCTGCCGCCAGACGGCGCAGTTGAGGAACATCGCCTCGCCGTCGCGCCACTCGCCTGAGTTGCGGTCGAACGTCCGCGGCGTAGACGCGACGGTGAAGTTCGCCACGGCTGCACCCGACGGGGTGAAGCGCAGCTCGGGGTCGGCGGTGAGATTGCCGACGAGGGTGATGGTGGTTTCGCCTGCCATGAAGTGTCTCCGTGCGTGAGGATTCGGGGTGCAATCCGCAGCGTGTCAGACCGGGCTGACAGATCCGCGGTGTGCCGATCTCAGTGCAGGTCGGGGCGGATGACCTTCGTCCGCATGATCTGCTCGTTGATGGTGAACTGGCGATCCAGTTCCTTCACGTCGGCCGGGTTGGCCGTCAGGTTGATCACCACGTAGATGCCCTCGGACTTCTTGCGGATCTCGTACGCCAGCCGGCGACGACCCCACACGTCCAGGTTGTCCACGGTGCCACCACCGTTGGTGATGACCTTCAGGTACTGCTCGAGCGTCGGCTGAACCGACCGCTCCTCGGTGTCGGGGTCGAAGATGACCATGACCTCGTACGGGCGCATGCGCGAACTCCACCTCCTCTGGTCTCGGCGGCCATGGGGACGTCCCATGGCAGGAGGGCGATGCGGCGGGTGCCCCGCGCAGCCATCGGAGCGCGGAACCCCCTCGGTGCCGCGACCGGGGACAGGGCCCCGGCGAGCACCAACGCAGTAGGTTACCCAACGCACCGGGGTCGGCGCGAATCGTACGGCCACCGGCGAGGAGCAGCCGAGCGCGGCCCGCAAACGTAGGATGTGGCCGCACCATTCCGCCAGCAGGAGAGCCAGAGATGTCCGAGTCCACGCCCGTCACCCCCACCACCGGCACGAGCCGGGTCAAGCGCGGTATGGCCGAGATGCTCAAGGGTGGCGTCATCATGGACGTCGTCACCGCCGAGCAGGCTAGGATCGCCGAAGATGCCGGCGCGGTCGCGGTGATGGCCCTCGAGCGGGTCCCCGCCGACATCCGCGCCCAGGGCGGCGTCGCGCGGATGAGCGACCCCGACCTCATCGACGGGATCATCGACGCGGTCTCCATCCCGGTGATGGCCAAGGCGCGCATCGGGCACTTCGTCGAGGCGCAGGTGCTGCAGTCGCTCGGTGTCGACTACGTCGACGAGTCCGAGGTGCTGACCCCGGCCGACTACGCCCACCACATCGACAAGTGGGCCTTCACCGTCCCGTTCGTCTGCGGTGCCACCAATCTCGGCGAGGCGCTGCGCCGGATCACCGAGGGTGCGGCGATGATCCGCTCCAAGGGCGAGGCCGGCACCGGCGACGTCTCCAACGCCACCACCCACATGCGCCAGATCCGCGACGAGATCCGGCGGCTGACCTCGCTGCCCCCCGACGAGCTGTACGTCGCGGCGAAGGAGCTTCAGGCGCCGTACGAGCTGGTGGCGGAGGTGGCCGCCGCCGGCAAGCTGCCGGTCGTGCTGTTCACCGCCGGCGGCATCGCCACCCCGGCCGACGCGGCGATGATGATGCAGCTCGGTGCCGAGGGCGTCTTCGTCGGCTCCGGCATCTTCAAGTCCGGCAACCCGGCGCAGCGGGCCGCCGCGATCGTCAAGGCGACCACGTTCTTCGACGACCCCGACGTCATCGCCAAGGTCTCCCGCGGTCTCGGCGAGGCCATGGTGGGCATCAATGTCGAGGACGTTCCCGAGCCGCACCGGCTCGCCGAACGCGGCTGGTGAGCGCGGGGCCGGTCCGCTCGGGTCAGGCCCTCGGGGGCTCGGGTGCCCGGCCCGTGGTCGGCGTGCTCGCCCTGCAGGGTGACGTCCGCGAGCACGCGGCCGCGCTACGGGCCTGCGCCGCCGAGCCGCGGCTTGTCCGGCGGCCCGCGGAGTTGGAGGGGCTGGCCGGGATCGTCATCCCCGGCGGGGAGTCGACCACGATCGACAAACTGTCCCGCGCATTCGAGCTCCGCGAACCGCTGGTGGCCGCACTGCGATCCGGGCTGCCGGCGTACGGCAGCTGTGCGGGCATGATCATGCTGGCCGATCGGTTGGTCGACGCGCCGGCGGATCAGCAGACCTTCGGCGGGATCGACATCACGGTGCGCCGCAACGCCTTCGGTCGCCAGGTCGACTCGTTCGAGACAGACCTCGACTGCGCCTGGCTCCCCGACGGGCCGTTCCACGCCGTCTTCATCCGCGCGCCGTGGGTGGAATCCGCCGGTGCGGAGGTGGAGGTGCTCGCCAGCGCACCCGGTCCGCACGGCGGCCCGGAGCATCCGGTCGCGGTCCGGCAGGGCGCGCTGCTGGCCACGTCGTTCCATCCGGAGGTGGGCGGCGACCGGCGGCTGCATGCGTACTTCCTGGACATCGTTCGATCCAGCTGAGGCCCGACGGCGGTCCGGGCCGCGCGTACGCTCGGCTCATGACGCAGGAGTCATCCCGCTGGGCGCTCGGCGGGGGTCGGGTCCGGTTCCCGGACCTGAGTTCGCGCGCGTACGAGCATCCCGCCGACCGCGGTGCGCTGGTTGCGCTGCGCGCCATCCCGGGGTTCGACCAGGTGCTCCGCGCCATCTCCGCTGCCATAGGAGACCGCAGCGTCCGGCTGTTCTACCTCGCCTCCTCGGTCCGTGTGTCGCCGCGGCAATACCCCAAGATCCACCAGATCGTCGCGGAGTGCGCGACCACGCTGGACCTGCAGCCCGTGCCCGAGCTGTACGTGACCCGCGACCCCGTGCCGAACGCCATGGCCGTCGGGCTGGACCGCCCGGTCATCGTGGTGAGTACGGGGATGCTCGACCTGGTGGATGAGGACGGCCTGCGATTCGTCGTCGGTCATGAGGTCGGACACGTGCTGTCGGGTCACGCGGTCTACCAGACGATGCTGCTCCAGCTGATCGACATCGCAACCTCGATCCAGTGGCTGCCGATCGGGGCCTGGGGGTTGCGAGCGATCATCCTCGGGCTGAACGAGTGGCACCGCAAGGCCGAGCTGACCGGCGACCGGGCCGGGCTGCTGTGCGGACAGGACCCGCACGCCGCGCTCCGGGTGCACGCTTCGCTGGCGGGTGCGGAGAATCCGGATGAGATGGACGTGTCCGGCTTCTTGGACCAGGCCAGCGAGTACGAGTCCTCCGGCGACGTCCGCGACTCCCTGATCAAGCTGCTGCAGATCACCGGCCAGTCCCATCCGCTCGCCGCGATGCGCGCCGCGGAGCTGCAGAAGTGGGCCGGCTCGCAGATCTACCGTTCGATCCTGTCCGGCGACTACGCGCGGCGCTCGGCGGATGGCGATGCACCGATGTCCGAGGACGTCAAAGCCGCCGCAGCCGCGTACAAGAACGCCTTCACGACCTCCAGGGACCCGCTGTTCAAGCTGATCGGCAAGGTCGGGACGGTGGCCGGCGGGCTGGGCGGGATGGCGGCCGGCCGGGTTCGCGACTGGTGGCCCCAGGGCCCTCGCCCCGGGTCCTGATCCGCCGGCTGCTGCGGTGATCGGCGGTGTGGCCGAGTACCCCACCACCGCCCCGCCCGCGGGGGCGCCGGTACCGGCCGCCGGCGGCGCCGCTCTCCCCGAAAGTGGGACCGGACGACAGGTTTCGCCGGCGTGTCGCCGTCATCTGTGCACACTTCGCGGGGAAGGGGGCCCGGGTCTGGGAAGCCGGAAGGGTGTCGGTGGCGGCAGCTAGGGTCGGCGGCATGACGACGCTGGTAATGGGTGGCCACGGGGAGCAGGAGGACCCGATCGCTGAGGCCAGGGCTCGGGGGGCCGGGCTAGCCCAGTTCTTCCTCGGTGATCCGCAGGGCTGGAAAGGCCCGAAGGTGGCGTACGCGGGGGGTGCCGCCGGGCTCAGGGCCGACGCCGAGGCGGCCGGCGTCCGCCTCTATGTCCACGCGCCTTACGTCTTGAACGTCGCGACCAGCAACAACCGGATCCGCATCCCGAGCCGCAAGCTGCTCCAGCAGACGGTGACCGCCGCCGCCGAGGTCGGTGCGGCCGCCGTGATCGTCCACGGTGGTCACGTGCTGAAGAGCGACGATCCCGAGTTGGGCTTCGACAACTGGCGCAAGTGCATCGATCGGATGGAGCTGCCGGTGCCGCTGCTGATCGAGAACACCGCCGGCGGCGACAACGCGATGGCCCGCCACCTGGACCGCATCGCCCGGCTGTGGGAAGCCATCGCAGCGGCGGAGGGCGGAGACTCCGTCGGCTTCTGCCTGGACACCTGCCATGCGCATGCTGGCGGAGAGGACCTGGTCGGGTTGGTCGACAAGATCCTGGGCATCACCGGCCGGATCGATCTCGTGCACGCCAACGACTCCCGGGACGCCTTCGACTCCGGCGCCGACCGGCACGCCAACTTCGGCGCCGGAGAGATCGCCGGCGAGTCGATCCTGGAGACCGTGCGTCGGGCCGGAGCTCCCGTCGTGGTGGAGACACCCGGCGGCCGCGAGGGCCAGGCCGCCGACCTCGCCTGGCTCCGCGACCACCTCACCTGAGCCGGGTTGTCAGGTCGTCGGGGGGCTGGGACCCTCTGACGACCTGACAACTCGCAGTGGAGGGGCTCGCGCGCTCCGCTATCCCTCGATGTTCGCGCTGCGGTGGGCCAGCGGGTTCCCATCCGGACCGACATATTGAACAACCTGTGCCGTGGGCGGATTCCTACGGCTGTTCAACCCGCGGTCCGAGGTTCGACCGGTCGCCACGGCGCAGGCTAGGGTCCAGCCTGTGACCCGAAGTGTCTACGTCGCGTCCCCGGAGGGCCTGACCGGCAAGTCTGCCGTCGCGCTGGGCCTGCTGGACGCCTTCGTGCGTGAAGTCGGATCGGTCGGGATCTTCCGTCCTCTGGTCCCGACCGGCTTCGACTCCATCGCCGACATGCTGCTCACCCAACCCGGCATCGATCAGACCTACGACGACGCCATGGGTGTCTCGTACGACCTGGTGCGCGACGACGCCGACGAGGCGTTGCACCAGATCGTGGAGAAGTTCGGGCATCTCAGCGACCGCTACGACGTCGTGCTCGTGGTGGGCTCGGACTTCACCGACGTCACCACGGGCACCGAGATGTCGTTTAAC
>DASTGF010000443.1:0-2162 GCA_035719255.1 Microlunatus sp.
TGGATCAAGACCATCGAGGAGATGCCGAGCCCGGCTTCGGCGACGCTGAGCGACGAGGCACGGTTTCGGCATCATCCTGACGACCCGGTGGGGATGATGCACTCGTCGGGCACGACGGGCCTGCCCAAGCCGGTCATTCACACCCACCGCACGATTCTGGAGGGCCCCAAGTGGCGTGCCGTCAACTATAAGGAAGAACCCAACGCCCTGATCATGACTGCGCTCCCGCAGGCGCACCAGGGCACCATCTCATTCACCTCCTACGCCGTACTGACCGGACAACCGCTGCTGGCCTGGCGGGATGTTCACGGCGAGGAGCTGGTGGCGGCCATCCCGGAGCACAAGCCGACGATGGTGATGGCCTTCGGCCATGCCTACCCCGAACTCGCCGCGCGACAGACTCCCGTCGGCGCCCTCGATTCGGTGAACATCTGGGTCTCCATGGGGGATGCGGTGCACGAGCGGCACCTGAAGAACGTGCTCTCGCGCCGCTCTGCAGACCTCCCGCCGGCTACCTTCCTTGACCGCCTGGGCACCACCGAGCTGGGATGGGGCGTCCTGATGCAGCCACGCACCCTGGCGACCCAGCGCAACGACCGCTGTGTCGGCCGCTCGGTCGGCTTCGCAGAGGTCGCCATCCTGCGCGAGAACGGCACCCTCGCCGGGCCCTACGAGTACGGGTTGCTCGGGGCGAAACCGTCGTCGATGACGGTGGGCTACTGGGGCAACCAGGACACCTATTACCGCAGCATTCTCGCCGGCTACTGGCTGACCGGCGACGTCGCCTACCGCGATGAGGACGGCTACTTCTACCAAGTCGACCGTGCGATCGACGTGGTGCACACCGCCCAGGGACCCGGCTACTCGGTGCAGATCGAGGAGCTTGTCCTCAACGAGGTCGTCGGTGTCGAGGACTGCACGGTCATCGCCGGTGGCTATCGAGACGAAAAAGTGGCCGTTGCGGTGGTGACCGGAGAGGACATCGACCCCGAAAAGGTGCTGTCCGCGGCCAATGAAGCGTTGCGCGCCAACGGAAAGCCGGAACTGGCCATGGTCGAGGTCGCGAGCGCCGACGGAGATTTCCCACTCGGCGTCACCGGCAAGTCGCTCAAGCGCTACCTGCGCGACAAGTACCAGGACCTCGTCGCATATCTCGGTGAAAGCCGAGGCAAAAACCTTGCCGTGAGCGCTGCGCTCGCCTAGACCGATCGGAAACCGCAATGACTACACCAGACACCCTGCTCGTATTCGACGAGTCAGTAGCCGGCGCCGGCATCGAGGGGTGGCTACGGCACCTGGAAACTGCAGGCGCACCAACCGAGATGTACCGGCTAGGCGACACTCTCGTCCTTCCGGTATCCGATGTGGACCTCATCGACAACGCGGGGCCGGATCTTCCCAGGCCGACCCACAAAGTGCTGAGGAACAGCGATGTCTGGTTGGGGCGCAAGGAATTACGTCCCAGCGGCACCCAGATCTCCTTCGGCCCCACCACGATTGGAGACGGCTCCGTCGCGGTGATCGCCGGACCGTGTGCGGTCGAATCGCCGGAGCAAACGCTGACTACCGCCGCCATTGTCGCCGAACATGGCGCCGTCGGCCTGCGGGGCGGCGTTTTCAAACCGCGCACCTCGCCGCATTCCTTCCAGGGCCTCCAGTGGGACGGCCTTGACCTGCTGACCGAGGCCAGGGAGCGGACCGGCCTTCCCGTCGTCACCGAGGTGGTCGATCCGGAGCATGTCAAGCGGCTGTCTGCGGTGGTCGACGGGTTGCAGATCGGCGCCAGGAACATGCAGAACTTCGCCCTGCTGACCGCTGCGGGCCAGAGCGGCCTTCCGGTCGTGCTCAAGCGCGGTTTCGGCTGCACCGTGGACGAAACCCTTGCAGCCGCCGAATATCTGCTGCTCGAGGGCAATGACCAGGTGGTGCTGTGCGAGCGGGGCATCCGCACGTTCGAGCCGTCGGCGCGCTTCACGCTCGACCTCACCGCGGTCGCACTGTGGAAACAGCGCACCCACCTGCCCGTCATGGTGGATCCCAGCCATTCCGGTGGCCGGCCAGAACTGGTGGAACCACTGTCGCTGGCCGCGGTCGCGGCCGGTGCGGACGCGCTGATCATCGATGTCCACGTCGCGCCCGAGCAGGCGTTGTGCGACGGCAAC
>DASTGF010000444.1:0-2378 GCA_035719255.1 Microlunatus sp.
GAGAAGAACGAGCGGATCCTGCGCTCGATGCTCACCACGCTGCACGGGTGCAGCCTCGATCGGGTCGAGCAAGCCCAGACGCTGGGCACCGTGGTGTTGCCCCGAGCCTTGATCCATTCGGGATACCTGACCGCGATCGCCGGCGCCGGGCCCGACTCGGGCCCCCGTGCACTTCGCCGTCTATCCAAGCTGCTGGCCGATCCACTCGTGACCGAGCTCGAACCGGACGATCTCCTCGAGGTCACCCCCGCGCAGCTGGCGGCCGTCGCCGAGTCCGACTGGGCCGCCGTAGTCGCGCTGATGAGGCCCGACGCCACGGCGCGGCCCGCCGGTGCCCGGGCGCGGTGGGTCGGTCGTGGACGCCGTGTCGTCGACATCGTCTCGGGCAGGGAACGGCACCGGCACGTCGTCGGTGATCTCGCGAAGCTGCAGCAGTCGATGAAGTCCCTGCGCGATGAGCAGCGCCGGCTCGAGGCGCTGCTGCGAGCAGAGTTCGCGCTCCGTGACCTGATCGCCGCGCAACAACGCCCGGCGATTCCCAACGGCATGCCCGGGGAGCCGCGAGCGCTGGCCTCGACGGTCATCCAGGAGGTGGTCCGGCACGTGCTGACCCACCAGCCGAGCACGGTGGTGCAGTGCGGGACCGGTGCGGCGACGATGTCGGTCGGACGAGCGCTCGACCATGCGGGAGAGGGACGGCTGATCTCCCTGGAGACGTCCTCGGAATGGGTGGGGACGTTCAGCGGGCTGTTGGAGCACGAAGGAATGCGGAGCGTGGAGATCCGGCACGCGCCGATCGAACCGGTGGGGGTCGGCGGGCGGACGGCGACGTGGTACGCGAGCACGGCGTTGGCCGACGTCGAGACCATCGACCTGCTGCTGGTGGACGGGGTCCGAGATCGCTCGAATCACCCAACTCGGTATCCCGCTCTGCCGGTGCTCCGCGATCGCCTGAGACACGGCGCGACGGTGATGCTGGACGACTGTCAGTGGGATGAGAAGGAGACGCTGTCCCGGTGGCTGAAGGACGTCCCCGGGCTGACCCTGGTGCGCCAGGTCGCGTCGCTGGCCGTGATGGAGGTCACCTGACGCCCAGCAATCACCCGACGCCCAGCATTCACCCGACGCGCAGGAGGGACTCCTCAGACGATGGGCGGCCGGCCCAGTGCGGTCATCGTGGCCACCGTGCGCCACCGCATGGTTCGGCGAGGCGGCAACGCCGACCATGCTTCTCGGTAGCCCGCGAACACCTCCCGCCACGACGCCCCGCGGAGGGTGGCGGCGGCGGTCCAGGTCAGCAGATACCCCATGAGGAGTGGGACCGGTAGGGAACGCCACGCCATCCACATGCGGTTGCGGGCTGTCAGCCGGACGTAGCCTGCGTGCCGGGATGGGCTGGTCCGGGGATGGAACGCCCGCAGATCGGCGGAATACCAGATCGACCATCCGTCATCGAGCAGCCGCCACGACAGATCCGACTCCTCCATCGCGTAGAAGAAGCGACGGTCGAAACCGTCGACCCGCCGGAAGGATTCGTTACGGACCACGCACGCGGCGCCGACGAAGTGGGTGACCGGACCTGACCGCTCGGCTGAGTTCGAGCCCAGCCGCGGAATATGACGGCGCTGGGTGTGTCCCTGTTCGTCGACGAGCCGAAGGGCCATCGCGCCCAGGTCGGGGCGTTCGGCGAACCGTTGGACGACCGTAGCCAGCGCGTGCGGATCGAGCAGTTGAGCATCGTCGTCAAGGAACATGATCAGCCGCGCGTCTGCCGCCCAGGCACCGATATTGCGTGCGTAGGGAATGCCGAGGTTGCGCGGGAGCTCGATCCGTCGATCCACCGATTCCGAAGCATGCGTGGATCCGCCGTTGACCACGAGGATCACCTGCGCATCGACCCGTTGCTGGGCACGGATCGAGGCCAGGGCGCATGCCAGCTCGGCCGGACGCGTGCCCTGAGTCAACACCACGACGGCTATCTCATGCTCGTGGTGGTCCCCGACCGGGTCTCGGTGGCTGTCGGCGACCGAGCGAGCCTCATGCTCGGTGACCAGGTGCAGGCGACGGTCGTCGGGCAGGGCCGGCCCGTGGTCGTCCAAGCGGAACTGGGTATCGAGAGCCAACGCCATCCTCGCTTCCTGCAGATGTCACATCGTCCGGGTCGACCCGGACGCCGTCAGACTGGCGCGCGCGTCTTAATGGAGTGTTAACGCGATTCGAGCACCGATCCAATGGCCGGCGAACCTGTGTCGGTGCGGGCTCCGGCGAGGCTGCGAGTCGGATTAGTGGATGGCGAATGCTTCGATTAGTCTCGGGCGGACAGAAGCGCGGACAGCATCGAGCCCCGGACATCATCGATCCGGACGTCATGGGAGGAC
>DASTGF010000445.1:0-5905 GCA_035719255.1 Microlunatus sp.
TCCGACCCACCGCGGAGTTTGCATCGGTCACCAATGTGAGCTTCGTCGCCGGTAACTACTGGGTGGCCTGGCCGCTGACCGACCGCCTGCTGGCGGCCGGCCGGCCCGCCCTCGCCGCCAACTACAAGGCCGGTGGCGACCCGAGCCGTTACGGACACCGGCTCGACGAGCTCATGACGGCCGGTGAGATCCCGCGAGCCTTGTGCGTCAACGACTCTGCCGATAGCTGCGTGGCCGAACTGGATCGGTGGACGCGGCCCGGATGGCGGGTCGTGGCGAACTCCGGCTGCCCCATCGCCGAGCCGCCGCCGTATGCCGGCACCCTCGAAGGCGCCTGCCTGGAGGTCGAATTCGCCGGCTGAGGACGTGGGTGGCCTCACGCTCGGGGCCGCCGAGCGGCCGGGCCGGCCCTCGGGACCGTGAAATGATCCGACCGATACTTCTTTCGATCGATCAGAAACAGGTGACCAGCATATGACCCGGATGACCGTGATCGGCTGCGGCTACCTCGGGGCGGTCCACGCCGCCTGCATGGCCCAGCTCGGGCACGACGTCCTCGGCATCGACGTGGACGCGGCGAAGATTGCCAAGCTCAACGACGGCATTCCGCCGTTCTACGAGCCCGGATTCCCCGAGGTGCTGGCCGAGCAGCTGGCCAGCGGCCGGCTCCGGTTCAGCGCCGACATCGCCGACGCCAAGGGCCACCAGGTGCACTTCGTCTGCGTCGGGACACCGCAGAAGCGCAACGAGTATGCCGCCGACATGGCGTACGTCGACGCCGCGACCACCGCCCTGCTGCCCCATCTGTCGCCCGGCGACCTGGTGGTGGGCAAGTCGACCGTGCCGGTGGGCACCGCAGCCCGACTGTCCGGACTGGTCCGCGCGGCCGAGCCGGAGGCCCTGCTGGCATGGAACCCGGAGTTCCTGCGGGAGGGCTTCGCGGTGCAGGACACCCTGCACCCGGACCGCATCGTCTACGGCCTGCCCGAGGATCGGGACGGCGACCGGGCCCGCGCCCTGCTCGACGAGGTGTACGCGACGCCGCTGGCGGCGGACACCCCGCTGGTGGTCACCGACTATCCGACCGCCGAGCTGGTCAAGGCCGCCGCGAACTCGTTCCTGGCGACCAAGATCTCCTTCATCAACGCCATGGCCGAAGTCTGCGAGGCCAGTGGCGCGGACGTCACCCAGCTGGCCGACGCGATCGGCCACGACACCCGGATCGGGCGCCGCTTCCTCAACGCGGGCCTCGGCTTCGGCGGCGGCTGCCTGCCCAAGGACATCCGGGCCTTCATGGCGCGGGCCGGCGAGTTGGGCGCCGACCAGGCGCTGGCCTTCCTTCGGGAGATCGATTCGATCAATCTGCGCCGCCGGGTGCGGATGGTCGACCTGGCCCGCGAGGAACTCGGCGGGTCGATCGTCGGGCGCCGGATCGCGGTGCTCGGTCTGGCGTTCAAGCCGAACAGCGACGACATCCGCGACTCCCCCGCCCTGAACGTGGCCGCCCAGATGCGGCTGCAGGGCGCATCCATCGTGGTCACCGACCCCGAGGCGGTGTCCAACGCGCAGCGCGCCTGGCCGGATCTGGCCTACGCCGACTCGCCGTTCGACGCAGCAAAGGACGCCGACCTGGTGATGGTGCTGACCGAATGGGACGAATACCGCAAACTGGACCCCGTCGAGTTGGGCAAGGTCGTTGCCAGCCGCCGCATTCTCGACGGTCGCAACGCACTGGACAGGGATTCCTGGCGGGCGGCCGGATGGACCTACCGGGCACTGGGCCGCAAGTAGCCGGCACGGGTCAGCCGCTCCGTCAGACCGAAGGATTCGGCGGGTTGTCGCACCTGCGCGACGATGCCCCGAACGACGACCGCCAGGAGCAGGACCCACACGGCGAAGGCCAGGAGCACCTCCGTCTGGGTCATCGGCGATCCCCAAGCGGTGTCCCAGGGGAATCCTCCGTTCCACCGGGTGTAGACAACCGCGATGAGCAGGCCGGCCGCCAGGTTGTACAGCGCTCCGCCGACAAGGCTGACGAAAAACAACCCGGCGGCCGGCCAGACCAGGTACTGATGGCCGAAGGCAGGGCTCAGAGCCAGCAGGAGGCCGAGCGCAATTCCGAGGGCGGCCGGTAACGCGGCCGGTCGCCGCCAGACCAGCCACGCCGGTACACCCGCGCCGATCAGCAGGGCTGCGTACCGCCACGGTCCGGTCATCAGGGCGGTCGCCCAGTCCGGGTTGCCCAACCACGTCACGATCTGTGGCAGCCCCCATTGCCGGACCGAGATCCCGGCGTAGCCGATGACATTGTGTGTCACGCGGTCCCACTCCTCGATCAGGGCGGGCGCCCAGGTGATCAGCACCACCAGCACGAGAGTGGCGGCGAACCGGAGCAGCACGCGCCGTCCGGCGATCAACGCCCAGACCAGGAACAGCGGGACGACCACCACCGGGACGATCTTGACACCGAAGGCGAGCCCGAGCGCCACCCCGGCGCCGAGCGGTGCGCTGCGATCGACCAGCAGGTATGCGGCCAGGATCACCAGCATCATGAAGACGGGGTCGGTGTTGGCGTGGAATCCCGAGATGATCAACAGGACCGGACTCATCGCCACCAGCAAGGCGCTGGTCGTGGCCACCGGCAGGTCTTGGCGTCGCCGAATCATCTCGAAGACGACGATCGTGGTGACCAGGTCGGCAAGGCTCGCCGTCACCCGCACGAGGAACCGGATCGACGGACCGAACGACGACTCGATCCCGTTGAGGAACCACAGCCAGTAGCCACTCACCGGTGGGTGGTTGTAGAGGATCTCCCCACCGTCCGGAAAGAACGAATAGATCCGGATCGGTCCGACCTGGCGCACGGCGTCGGCGAACGCGGTCCAGTAGAAGGCGTCGGTGGTGCCCATCGTGCTGCCGGCGAACCACACCTTGATCGCCAGCATGACCACGCCGACGACAATGACCAGCAGACGGGCGGCCGGTGGACTGGTCCATAAGCGGGGACCGATGGTCCGCAGCCCGGAGCGGTGCCCTCGGTCGAGACCGTTCGGCCGGCGGTCCGCCCCCGGCTCGGCGGGCACGCTTATTGGGCGTTCTGCGCGACGACCACCAGCACCAGGCCTCCGGCGACCAGGAAGACTCCCAGCCACGCCATGGGCGTCACCTTCTCGTGCAGGATGACGACGCTGGCCCCGACGATGGTGAGCAGACCGAGGGCGTTGAACGGGTAGGCCACGCTGAGCGGAACCCGGGACAGCGTGGTCAACCAGGCCAGTGCCGAGATGCCGAACACGAACAGGCCCGCCCACACCCACGGCGCGGTGATCGCCCGGATCAGCACGGAGCCGCCGTCACGGGCCACCGCCGTGGCCACTCCGGTCATCCCGTGTTTGAGCATCAGTTGGCCGCTGGCCGCGGCCAGCACCGCGAACAAGAGGAGCAGGAGATTCGGAAGGGTCAAGGCGCGCTCTCTGACGGATCGTGGATTCAGGGATGGCGGATTCTGGCTCGGGTGCGGCACCCACTCACCTCCGAATCTTCGCGAAGGCCGCTTCGTCGGACCAGCGTAGGACCTACGGGCGCCCGTCCGCCTCCGACTCACCCGGTCCGAATCATCCGAACTGGGCAGCAACATCACACTCGGCTCACCCTCCGAGGCACCAGCCGTTGATACCGTTCCTCGGAAGGGCGATCGAGGTAAGCGCACAGACAGCGTCACGAGGGGTTTGACACATGACCGACACGATGAGCGGACTGCCGCGTCAACGCACGGCCCAGGCGGCCCCATTCGGCCGCGAGCCGCGCATCGGCATCCTCGTTGTCGCCTACAACGCCGCCACGACGCTGGTGCAGACGCTGGACCGCATTCCGGAGTCGTTCCGCAGTCGCATCAGTGAAGTGTTCGTGTGTGATGACGCAAGCCAGGACGGCACCTACCGGGTCGGCCTGGAGTACCAGCAACTGGCCACCGACCTGCCGGTGACGGTCGTGCACCATCAGACGAACCTGGGCTACGGCGGCAATCAGAAGGCGGGCTACCGGCTCGCCATCGAGCACGATCTCGACATCGTCGTCCTGCTGCATGCGGACGGCCAGTACGCCCCAGAGCGCTTGCCAGACATTGTCGCACCGTTGGAACGCGGCGAGGCCGACGCGGTCTTCGGCTCCCGGATGATGGTCAAGGGTTCGGCCCGCGCCGGTGGAATGCCCGCCTACAAGTATGTCGGCAATCGCATTCTCACCGCGGTGGAGAACAAGGCCCTCGGCTCGCAGCTCAGCGAATTCCACTCCGGTTACCGCGCATACAACGTGCACGCGCTGGCCGAACTCGATCTGTCCGGCACCTCCGACGGCTTCAATTTCGACACCCAGATCATCATCGCCCTGCTCGGTCGGCGTAAGACGATCGTCGAGGTGCCGATTCCGACCTACTACGGCGACGAGATCTGCTACGTCAACGGCATGCGGTATGCGGCGGACGTGCTCGCCGACGTGGCGACCTACCGCCTGGCCACCATGGGTTTCACCTCCGGGGACCTGGTGCAGGTCGGTCCGGAGTACGGAATCAAGGAGTCCGAGGGCTCGTCGCACCAAGTGATCATGGAGTTGCTGGACGGCGCCGCACCGGCCCGGGTACTGGATGTCGGCTGCTCCGGCGGACTGCTGGCCATGCAGTTGCGTGAGCGCGGGCATCACGTCACCGGGGTCGACCTGTACGAGGGCCCGGGGATCGGCGACCGGATGGACCTGTTCGTGCAGGCCAATCTGGAGGACGGGCTGCCCGACGAGACCGGTGGCGGCTTCGATATCGCCATCGCCGCGGACGTCCTGGAACACGTCCGCAACTCCGACATGCTGCTGCAGCAGATCGGTGCCCGGCTGGCCCCGGGCGGCCGGGTGATCATCTCATTGCCGAACTTCGGCCACTGGTACCCACGGCTGCGCACCCTGTTCGGGGTCTTCGACTATGACCAGCGCGGCATCCTGGACAAGACCCACGTCCGTTTCTTCACCCGCCGCAGCCTGCTGAAGATGATCCGGAAGAACGGGTTCGATGTGGTCACCATGCGAGTGACCGGCCTGCCCATCGATGTGATCGGCACGGCCGAGCCCCGCCTGCTGCGGCGCCTCGTCGCGGCGGTCGACGGCCTGCTGGTCAAGCTGCGACCCACGCTGTTCGGCTACCAGTTCGTCGTGGACGCACGTCCGCAGGCCCCCCGTCACAGCGTGACCTACCGGCGCACCGACGACGGGTCGGCACCGACCCGCACCCACCACCCCACACCCGAACTGTAGGCAGCCGACGCTCGATGAGCCTGACCTCGTCCGCCATGGTCGACGACCCCGCGGTGCCCCGGCCAACGCAATGGAACCAGCCGCAGAGCATCGCACCGGCGCCGTTCTGGGCATTGTTCGCCGGTGTCCTGCTGCTCGCCGCGACCGCCGTCGGGTACTTCGGCCGGCGCGTCTTCCTGTGGTCCGACGACTACGTCTTCCTGATCGATGCCCAGGGTAAGACCGTCACCTGGGACCAGCTCAAGGTCCCGCTTTTCGGGCACTTCTCGCCCGTGTCGCAGTTCACCGACGTGCTGGTGGCGGCGAACCTTCCGGCCCATCCCTGGTTGGTCCGCACGATCCTGCTGCTGCTGTCGATTGCCGTCATCGGCGCGGTCGGCTTCCTGATGGTGGGACTGTTCGGCCGGACCTGGCTGACCCTGATCGGCACGGCGCTGGCCGCGCCGTCACTCGGACTGTTGCCGCTGGTCAACTGGTGGACCGCCGGGGTCAACATTATGCCGGCGATGGTCGGGGTGGCACTCTGCCTGGGCGGCATAGTTCGGCTGGTCCGAGGCGGGTCGGTCTGGTGGGGCGTGCCGGCGGTCGGCGGCTACCTGCTCGCGGT
>DASTGF010000446.1:0-2307 GCA_035719255.1 Microlunatus sp.
TGGGCCATACCGAGTACGGCAGCGTCGAGGCCACCGCCGTCGTAAAAGTCGAATTGGGACGGCTGATCCAGGATGGCTTGAGCATTCACCGCCGCACCGAAATCCAGCCCGGCGGTGGGCATCCCACCCATCGGGCCGGGCTCCGCGGTCAGCGTCAGGTATTCCAGGATGTGCTCTTCGCCGGCCACATTGGCTACTCCTTCAGGCAGCCCGATACCGAGGTTCACCACGCTGTCGGGTCGGAGTTCCATGGCGGCCCGGCGGGCGATGACTTTGCGTTCGGTCAACACCATCGGCGGGCTGGAGCTGCGGACCCGGCGCAGTTCGCCGCTGAGCGCCGGTGAATACGGGGTGCCGAAGGTTTGCCAGTGGTGTTCCGGCTGTGAGATGACGACGCAGTCGACCAGCACGCCGGGGATCTTTACCTGACGCGCGCTCAGGCTGCCGGTGTCAGCGACCCGTTCAACCTGCACGATGACCAGGCCGCCGGCGTTGTGCACCGCGGTCGCGACGGCCAGGGCTTCGAGGGTGAGCGCCTCGCGTTCCATGGTGATGTTGCCTTCGGGGTCCGCGGTGGTGCCGCGGAGAAATGCCACGTCCAGCTTCAGCGCCTTGTAGAACAGGTACTCCTGCCCGTGCAGTGTTAACAGCTCGACGCGGTCTTCGACAGTGCGATCGTTGATCTTGCCGCCGCCGTTCCGCGGATCGACGAAGGTACCCAGCCCTACTCGAGTGATCAGTCCTGGTTTGCCGGCGGCGGTGTCCCGGAACAGATGGGAAATGACTCCCTGCGGCAGATTGTGCGCCTCGATCTGGTTTCCCAAAGCCATTTTCCCCAGTGCCGGGGATAGACCCCAGTGACCACCCACCGCCCGCTTCACCAGGCCTTCGTGGGCCAACCGGTCCAACCCACGACCCTGCCGGTCCCCAGGAGCCACAGTGAACACCAACGACAGATCGCGTGGGGTGCCGGTCAGCAGGAAACGCTGCTCCAACGCCAGCGTCAACTCCTCGGCAAAGCACTGCCCCACAAATCCCTCGACCGCCACCGAGTCGCCATCGCGAATCAACCGCACCGCCTCAACAGCGGTCACCACCTTGTCCCTGACCTTGGTGCCCCCCGACAAGGATTCTTCCGGGAGGACAACGTCAGAGGTGACGACCTTGTCCCGGACCGACGTGCTGGATGGCGAGTCGACGGGGACCGACATGGTGTTCCTCCTGGAACTTAGAACTCAACACAAGGGCGGCAGGCGGGCGGTTCTCCTGACCCCGCCCAACAAGATCGGATGCGACTAGTGTCGGCGACAAACTTATCCACGATTCAACGGACGGCCTCACCGGTGCCTGTTTGCAGACAAACGAGCAAATTTTCCCATGAATGTTTCGCTGAACCTGACAATGGGCGACCGTTCAAAGGTACCGAACCGGGTCAGCGTCGAAACAAGGGCGGGTTGGGCAGAACTGGCTTGCCGAATGTTGACGCGATGACGCCGCCAGCGCTCCAATACCAGGCCAGCGCGGCAGCGGTGATGCCGACAACGCCTCCGGTCGTCGCCAGGCCGGTGCTGGCGTTCAACGCTCCGAGACCGAGCAGGACGAACACAACGTCGACGACGGCGAACAGCAGGGCAAGCACCACCGTCGTGCGCAATGCGGCGATCAGCATCAACCGCTGACGTGTTCGACGGCGACCAGATCGACCACCATCTCCACTCCCGCCCCGCTGGGCGCCGGTGCCGGAAACCGGACCCAATCCAGCCCCTAGTTGATCACTCAAGTCCTGTCGGTGACCTCCAACACCTGCAGCGCCGTGCCCAGCGACAACGTCAAGTAGCCGCGCGCGATCGTTCCGGCGAACGGCCCAGTCGCGGCGCGGGCCGGGGTCGACGTGAATCCAGTGCCTATCCTCGGTCGGATCAGCGAACGTCTTGATTCGGTGCTGGGAGACCTCACGCAGCGCAGAGGTGCCCAGCCTCTCACCGGCCAACATCGCCAGTTCGAACAACGCGACCCTCCGCGTTGCGGTTTTCATCGGAAGGCGTTCAGTCCGGTGATGGCGCGGCCGACGATCAGCGACTGGACGGAGTCGGTGCCCTCATACGTGTAGACCGCCTCGATGTCGGCGTGGTGCCGCGCCACGTGATGATCGAGCAGGATGCCGTTGCCACCCAAAATGTCCCGAGCCATGGCGCAGACCCGGCGCGCTCCGTCGCCGGTGTTCAGCTTGGCCAGCGCGGCGTGTTCGATCGACACTCTGCCCTCGGCCTGCAGTTGCGACATCCGGGTACACATCAGCTGCATACC
>DASTGF010000447.1:0-10498 GCA_035719255.1 Microlunatus sp.
GCCGACAACGCCTCGGCCTCCTCAGCGAAGGTGGTGACCTCCGCCTTGGCCAGCAGCGCTCGGACCTTCGCCAGCTGACCGGAGGCCCGCGAATCCTCCGGATCGGAGCCTGTCGCCGGCTGCCGAGGTCCGGGTATCTCCGAGACGGGCAGCATCGAGAACAGGGACGCCAGGCGGAGCGCGAGCGCAAGGTCCTCGACGCTCTCGACGCGGAGCGCCCTGGGCCGGCCGAGCGCGGTGGCCTCCGTTTTCCACGCCACCACGCCGAGGACACCGCCCCGGCCGGCACGCCCCACCAGCCAGGCCAGCACGGTCTCGTGGCCCTCGCCGACGATACGAGCTACGGCGTTGGCCAGCTCTGCCGGACTCCAGCCGCCGTGCAGCGCGACACCGGTCAGTCGATCCAGAAGGTCGGTGACGGCCTGGGCGAGTGCCCAACCTGGCAGCCGCTCGCGCAGCAGGGAGTCTGCGCGTCGTAAAGCGTCCTCTTCCGATCCGCGGAGCCCCAGGCGTCGGACCTGCGTCACCACCTGGAGGTCGGCGAAGGCTACCGGATCCACACTGAATGCGCCGCCGCCCGAAAACGGCGAGCCCGATTGAGCCCCGGTCGACCCAGGCCCTGGCCGGGCCTGCTTGCGTTTACGCGCGTCGCGCCGAGCCTTGCTGTTGCGTCCCAACGATCGAACCCTCCGTGGTTTGGCTTTGCATCGGTGAGCCGCGGTCCGGCGGTTGCCGCGCTGCGGGCTTCGCTGTTGCACGTCCGGAACACCTTGGGTGCAGCGCTCACGGGTGCTCCACGTACCGATGTCTCATCGTTCCATGGCCGGAGGCCCTGCCAGCGGAGCGACGCGACATGTTGCGTACGGTCCCGGCTCCCATCAACTCGCCCAGGCCCAGGCCGCTCGACCTCGTCAAGGAGCCGCCCGGAGGTACCCGGCGAACCAACGGTGAGCTCGGCAAGAGGCCTCTGGCCGACTCAAGCCAAACGGCCGCGCCTCACGACGGTCACCTGGCCTTCCGACGATTACTGCCGGCTTGGCGATCGTTCCGGAGCCGACCACCAGGACACGACCGACGCAAGCGATCGGGGACTACGAGCAAACCAGCCTGGTTCCAGAACATGTGATCCACGGGTCGCGGCCGCTGTCGAGTTGCAACGGTTGGCAACGGCCCGAACGCGGTCAACCGACTCGACTCTTGGGGGACTGGAACGAGCCGATCACTCGCGTCGGTGTCACCACCTACGAGGCGCTCAAAATGGCCAACCCTTGGCACACCGGGATCGCAGGGTCATCGATCAGACGCGTCAGATCGACGACGTCAACGCCTGCTTCGACAAGGTCCTGTCCGGCCGAGTACCCGCCCGGCTCGTGTTCCATCTCACCGTCTGACACACCACGACGCCGTATGCCGACGTGGTCGGCACGCAAGCCGCTCATCCGACCCGAACTTGTCTGACCACGGCAGGACACCGACGGGCAACACCAGCGAGCGGTCAGCTGCCGACGAGGGGCGGTCCGCGACGCACCTGTAGGACGGTGAGGTACAGCCGGTGGCAGGTAATCACGGTGGCGACCCAGGCAAGCCCGAGGAGCCATCCGGCGATCACGTCGGTGAGCCAGTGATAGCCCAGAAACACCCTGGTTAGTCCGATCGTGACGAACCAGCAGACTGCCGCGACGACTGACACGATCCGCGACAGCAACGAGGTCAGGTGCAACAGCAGCAGGTAGGCAACCAGGCAGGCGATGACGGTGTTGTTCAGGGCGTGCCCACTGGGAAAGGATGGCGTCGTCTTGTAGGGCGGCACGGCGTAGGCCTGGGGTGGCCGTGCCCGTCCCACCACCGCCTTGCCGACCAGGGTCATCAACAGTGACCCGGCCGTACCGATGCCCAGCAGGACCACCGGGGTTGGTGACCGCCAGCGCAGCGTCATCACCGTGACGATGACGAGAGTTATCACGGTCAGCCCGACCGCACCGCCGAGGTTGGTCAGGAACTTCGCGATGGCAACGTTTTGCGGGGTGCGAAGACTGACCGCGAGCTCGAGGACGGGCTGGTCCAGGCTGGCCATCCCGTCGGCCTGTTTGACGGCCTCGTAGGCCATCTGGACGGCCCAGGTGAGAAGCACCGCGATACCCGCGCCGATCGCCGCCGTGATGACCAAGACCATGCGCGCGGAGGCGCTTTGAAGTCTTCGGAATCCGTCAACTCGTTTGAGGCAGGGCCGGTCGGTATTTGCGACGTACAGCTCTTGTATGGCGTCCCCGTGACGGTGTGCGTGGTCGCCACGGTGGCCGTTGCGGCGCGGCTGGTCAGGACAGAGCGTTGCCTATGGGTCCTGTTCCGCTAGCTGCCGGGCCATACCGACCGCCCAGCCGCCGGGCTACATCCGCGACAGAACGGACATCGGCCACGAGGGATGTTGATGCATCAGCCCGCAGGCCCGGCGGTGGTGAGGCCTGGGACATGACTGGGACATTCTTCCCTGCCGGTCGGGACTCTGCCTCATGACGGCGGGACTGTCGAGGGCGTCTGCTGGTTGGTGCCGCGTCAGACTTCGCGCAAACAAAGGGAGAGAAGCAATGACCGTATCGTCCATTCCCGTTGATCAGGCCGGACACCGGTCGCCGGTTCGCGGGGTCATCGCGCGCCACCCGGTCGCGACGTTTCTGCTTCTGATGTTCTCGATGAGTACCGTGGTCGCGGTGGTCCCGCCGCTGACCCGGCCGGGAACGTTGCCGTTCGGGCTCGCTCTCTACGACTCGTTGGGCCCGGTTTTGGCGTCGGCGGTGCCGGCGTTTGTGGTGGTGGCGGCTGTCGGTGGCCGGAAGGGCGTTCGGGAGCTGGCGTCGCGTTGCTTCCGGTGGCGGGTCGGTTTGCGCTGGTACGGGTTCGCGTTGTTCAGCGTGCCTGTGTCGGTCCTGCTGGTCTCGGTCGCGATCTTCGGTCCCGGCCTGCTGGGGGTGGTGGCGGACCGCTGGCTGCTGATCTTGACGACGACGTTGCCGCACCTGCTCATTCTGATCGTGTTCTGCATTGTCGCCGAGGAGGTCGGTTTTCTGGGGTTCCTGCAGGCCCGGTGGCAGCACCGGTTCGGCCCGGTCGCGGCGAGTGCTCTGGTGGCGGTGCCGTTCGCCGACTACCATCTGCCGGGCACCATGGTGGCGAACGGGTTCGGGTTGGCCCAGTTCCACGTGGCGTTGGCCTATGTTGCGGTGGTCGGGGTCCTCCAGCTGTTCGGCCGGGTGGTGATCATGTGGCTGTACAACGTCACCGGGGCAAGCGTGCTGTTGGCCGGGATCTGGCATGCGAGTTTCGACGTTACGACCACCGCGTTCGGACACACGTTCGCAGTTCCCGGCGCCGGGGCCGGTGCCGCGGTCGCCGGCTTTTGGATCCCTAGTGCGATCGTCGTCGCGTTCGCGGTGGCGCTGCTGGCCCTCACCCGTGGCCGGCTCGGCGATCCGGCAGCGCGGCGTCGCGAGACCCGGCCGGGATTACAGTGATCTTGGGTGGGACTCCGGGAGGTGCTCCTCGTTCCCGGTGTCAGACGCGCCGGCGAGGAGGTCGCGCGTGAGCCGTTTCGCGTCCCGGGCGGGGTCGGAGGCGACGACCCTGCCAGATCGGGCGGCCGGTGCGCGCACGCCCGGCCGGTCTCTCGTGCTCCGGTTCGTCTGGGTCGTTGCCGCGGTGCTCACCGTGGGGCTGTTCGTGGCGGGTGTTCCCGCCGAACTTGCCGTGCTGCAGGTGGCCTGTCCCACGCCGGTCTGCGCCACCGGACAACTGCCGGTCGACGGCCTGAAAGCGCTGACCGACCTGGGTCTCAGCGCCACCTTCTACGCGCGGTTCGCCACGCTCATGGACGTTGTCTTCGCGGTCGGCTACGGCGGGATCGCTGCACTGATTTTCGCGCGCCGACCCGACGACCGGATGGCGGTATTCGCGTCGCTGGCCTTGTTGATCTTCGGGACCGCGACGTTCGGGTTCACGCTGCCGGCATTGGCCGCCAGCCACCCCGGCCTGGCGGCCCCGGTCGGCTGGCTGGGCTTTCTCGGCGCGGCCTGCTTCGGGCTCTTTCTCTACGTTTTCCCCGACGGCCGGTTCGTGCCCCGCTGGACCGGTTGGGTCGCCGCGGTGTGGATCGGCTGGCAACTGGCCGAGCACGTCGTGCCGGCATGGACCACCAACCCGGGCACCTGGCAGCTGGTTGTCGAGTCGGTGGTCTGGCTCGGCGCCCTCGGCACCGTGGTCTACGCCCAGCTGCACCGCTACCGGCACACCGCGACGCCGCGGCAACGCCGGCAGATCAGATGGGTCGTGTTCGGCATCACGGTCGCGTTCGCGGGGTTCATCGGTCTGGATACGGTCCTTACCGCCGTCGGCGCTTCGCCGGCGCCGACCACACCGGCGGAGGTGCTGGCCTACATGGTCGGATACACCACCGCGTCGTACCTGGTGATGCTGCTGGTACCGGTCACCCTCGGCGTCGCGTTGCTCCGCCACCATCTGTTCGAGGTGGATGTGGTGATCAGCCGGAGCCTGATCTTCGGGGGCCTCACCGCCTGCGTGGTCGGCCTGTACGTTCTTGTGGTGGCGGGCGTGGGGCTGGTCCTGCAACCCACCGGTGGTGGCCTGGCCGTTCCGTTGCTCGCGACCGGTATGGTCGCCCTGGTCCTCGCGCCCCTGCACGGCCGGCTGCAGCGCGGCGTGAACCGTCTGATCTATGGCGACCGGGACGAGCCGTACGCGCTCGTGGCCCGCCTCGGGCAGCGGCTTGAGGACACGGTGACCCCGGACGCGGTACTGCAGACCGCAGTGCGGACGGTCTCCGAGGCACTCAAACTGCCATACGCCGCCGTGGAACTCCACCGAGCGGACGGCCTGCCCATCAACGTCGTGGAGGTTGGGGAACCCGTACCGTCACCGGTACGGCTGCCGCTCCGCTACGCCGGGGAGACGCTCGGTCTGCTGGCGTTGGCGCCGCGGGTCGGTGAGGACAGCTTTTCCGCACGCGAGCTTCGTCGGCTGGGCGAGCTGGCTCGACAGATCGGCGCGGCCCTGCACACCGTCCGCCAGTGGGAGCAGGCCCGCCGGCTGTCGGCCGACCTGCAGCGGTCCCGGCAGCGGCTGGTCACCACCAGGGAGGACGAACGTTCCCGGCTCCGCCGCGACCTCCACGACGGGGTCGGGCCCCAACTGGCGGCCATGATGATGACCGCGGAGACGGCACGCGACCTGATCGCCACCGATCCGCGGCAAGCCCGGGAACTGCTCGATGGCCTGATCAGCCAGGCCCGGGAGACGGTCGCCGAGGTCCGGCGGGTGGTGTACGGGCTTCGGCCACCCGCACTGGACGCGCTCGGCCTGGGCGCCGCACTTCGGATGCTCGCCCACCAACACCCCCAACTACAGCTCGACGTGTGCACACCCGACCTGCTGCCTGCCCTGCCCGCCGCCGTGGAGGTCGCCGTGTACCGGATCGCCGCCGAGGCGCTCAGCAACGTCGCCACCCATGCGGGCACGACAACCGCCAGGCTGACCCTGCAGGTGGACGATGCCAGCGAGTCGGTGCGGCTCGAAGTATCCGACTCCGGATCGGGCCTGGCCGAGAACCGTGGCGCAGGGGTGGGCCTCACCTCGATGCGCGAGCGAGCAGCCGAGCTGGGCGGAACTCTCACCGTCGCGGCCGGCGTCCCGCACGGAACCGTCATCACCGCGGAGTTGCCGTACCGATCCCTCGACCGGGCGTCTTCACCGGAGCGTTAGCCATGGATCCAATCCGCATCGTCATCGCCGACGACTCCCGACAGTTCCGCGACGGGCTTCGGGCGCTGCTGTCATCGGCGGCCGAGCTTGAAGTCATCGGCGAGGCCGCCGACGGAGAACGCGTCGTCGCCATGGCCGCAGCCCTGCAACCGGACGTGATCATGATGGACCTACAGATGCCCGGGATCGGGGGGATCGAGGCCACCCGCCGCATCCTCCGCAGCAGCCCCCACATCAGCATCCTCGTGCTCAGCATGTTCGACGACGACGACTCGATCTTCGCGGCCCTGCAGGCCGGCGCCCGCGGCTACCTGCTCAAGGGAGCGCTCAAGTCGGAGATCCTGCGCGGCGTGCGGGCCGTCGCCAGCGGCGAGGCGATCTTCGGCCCGGCGATCGCCAGGCGCCTGATCGAATTCTTCGCCACCCCCCGACCCAGCGCCCCTGCCGAGGCATTCCCCGAGCTCACCGACCGTGAACACCAGATACTCGCCCTCGTCGCCCGCCACCAGACCAACCCCCAGATCGCCCAGCAACTGCACCTCAGTCCCAAAACAGTCCGCAACCACGTCTCCAACGTCTTCACCAAACTCCAGGTAGCAGATCGCGCAGAAGCAATCCTGCGCGCCCAACAGGCCGGGCTCGGTGGAAACCGGCCCGGTTCCGACATGCCGGCTGGTGGCACCGGTCGGCGGGACAGGCCCTGATCCGCGGATCCGCTGACCGTCGCGGCAGCCGCAGTCACCGGCTGCGGTCAGGACTTGGACTCCCAAGTTGACGCACGGCCACGCCTGGAGCAGTCGACACGGCCCGGACTTGCTATGCGCCCGAACCCCCAACCACCGTGAGCGGTGTGCTGCGCGCGCTGGCCGCGGAGGCGGATCCACGTCCACTTCACCCCGACCTCGGGGTCCTGGTTGAACATGGTCGAGGTCTGGTTCAGCATCATCGAACGCCAAGCCATCCGCCGCGGAGTGTTCCTTCTGGCCGCCGAGTTGGCGTCTTCCAAGTGATCCGAATCGTTGAGGGTGTCGCGGCAGATGACGCCTTCCACCCGGCAGACCTAGATGGGCATTACGCCAATCAATTGGCGTACGCGTATGCCAAAGCAGTGGAAGATGTGCGGGCAGGACGATCGCCGGCGGCTTGGTTAGCCCGAACCGACATCCACACAGGCCCGTCGAGGTTCACTCGACACTTGCTGCGGACCGTCGTCGCTCCAGTCATGATCACCGCAGAGCCGCAGCTCACCGAGTCTTGGCTGCGAGAAGCTGACGCCTTCGTCGCCGCCGCAGGTGAACGTGCACTGCAACGCAAGCTTCACCAGATTCTGGCGGCGGAGGGTCGGGCGGTGCCGCGATCACGTCCAGGTGCGGTCCCGCCCCAGCTTGCTGGTCTCGGGGTAGCTGCCCGAGAGGCCGACGTCCTGACGTTGATCAACACGGGTCTCAGTAACGCCAAGATCGCTGATCGGCTGGTGCTCTCGGTGCGAACCGTGGAGTCGCACGTGAGTAGCTTGCTGCGCAAGACCGGTGCCAGCAGCAGAGCACGGCTGCCCGAGCGGTGTTCGTGATCATGACGCTAGCCGTGGCCAGCGCACGGCGCCCAGCACGCACGGACCCCAGTAGACTCGACCGGGGCCCTCGTGGCGAATCTGGGTGATGGCCATGGCTGGCGGTCGCCGACTCGGGACCTTCGCGAGGACATCGGACTGGTGCGCAGCGTGCTGTGGAATACCTCGCGATCGACAACTACGAGCGACTGCTCCTGCAGCAAGACTGGGAGCGGTACCCGGACGTAGCTCACCCGCGCGATCACCAGCGCCATCTGCCTGACCCGGGATGCTGTCGCTCCGGCCCGCTCCAGTGGCAAGTGATCCGTCCGGACGCCTCCCTGGGAGTGGTCGACGTTTTCGGGGGTGAACCTGCAGTTCAGGTGAGAAGCCTGTGGCGTCCGCCGCGTCTGGCGTAGGACTCCAGAAGTCGAGGGTCCGAGCGCGCCGCACCCTCTCCTGGCGCAGACCGGCAGCAGTGTGGTCCGGGTGTCAGGTTTCGGCGGCGTGTTCGTAGTGGGCTAGGAGGGTGCGGGCGAGTTCTCGTCCGGAGTCGACCAGGTTTGTGGGTTGGATGACTTTGGCGGCCGGACCGCCGTCGAGCAGGATGAGTCCGACGCGTTGGCGGACGGGTTGCAGCAGGTGGGCGCGGAGTCGGGCTTGGGTCTCGTCCTCGTCGAGTACGTCGGTGCGTTCGGCGTATCGTTCCACCGACCAGCGCGCCTCGTGGGGGATGGCCAGCTCGACGGGGGTGGTGCTGCGTTGACGGTGCAACAGGTCGGCCAGACCGGAGGGTGGAGTGAAGGTCTCCTCGAGCATCTGGTAGGTGATGATCCGGTCCAGCAGGTAGGTCCGGATCAGGTTGTAGGTGTCGGGTGGGCCGGCGTCGAGTTCCCAGCCGCGTCTGGTTCGGATCAGCCGGTAAGGCTCGATGAGCCGCTCGGCGACGCCGGGATGCCATGCCCGGGCGTAGCTGATCTTGATCTTGTGCCGGTCACGTCGGGCGATCTCGAAGTCGGCCGGTGCGGGTTCGGGTGGTGGGCCGGGGGATGGCGTAACGCCGGGCAGCAACCCGGCTCGCAGCTTCTCGACGGCCGAGCCGAGGACCTCGTTGCCCGGTTCCATCTCGAGTCGTTCCGTTCCGGCCCGATACAGCCGGGCCAGTTCGGCCACGGACAGGTACGCCACGCCGAGTTCGCGGCCGGGGTTGGGTGCCACCAGACGCACGACGTGGGCGTGCCCTGGGTCGTCGTCGGTGGCGCCGGTGACGAACTCGATGGCCGGTGGCCGGCCGACCAGATCGGGCGCGTAGTCGGCGAAATCGGTCGAGTAGTAGGTCAGCAGCGCCTCCATGACCTGGTCGGGTGTGCGTGCCACCTCGGCCGCGAGCTGGTCCACGGTCAGACCGTTCGGGTGGTATTGCAGCGCGTCCAGCAGACGGGGCAGTTCGGAAACCCGGGCTGCGAAGACGGCGGTCATGCCGGTGCTTCGGCAACCGCACGCAACGCGCGAATGACCCGGTCGCGGGAGTCTGGGGGGCCGATCACCCGGACCCGTAGGCCGAGTTCGCACACCCGGCTCCGGAATGCTGCCCGGTGGGTCACCGTCACCGTGACGACGATGTTCTCACCGTGCCGCTCGACGACCTTGCCACCGGTCATCAGGCGCAGCACATCGGGCTCGAAAGCTGTGCTGGTCAGCAGCCGCGCCTCCAGTGGCGGGTCGACCTGCCAGGTCATCGGGTCGAAACTCAGCCGGGGGATCACCGCGGGCAGTTCTGCGGTTCCGGGCTGGTCGATCTCGATCTGGTCGGCCATCCGGTTGACCACGAACTCCTTGACGGTCCCGGACTCGACCTCGAGCCCGCGGAGCATCCATCCCGACGGGCCGTTGTGCAGCGTATGGGGATGGACGGTGCGCGGCACGTTTCGGTATCTGAACCGCGTCAGGCAGTGCCGCTCCACGGCCCGTTCGAGCTCGCCGAGAAACTCGGGTTGAGCCGGCGCGTCAGCGCCGGTGGCGGTGTGGAGTGCCTGCTGGAGGGCGGCCCGCTCGCCGGCGGTCAGCAGCAGCGCCATCCGGTTGTCTTGGGCATGGAGCAGGTAGTGGCCGTCGAACCCGTCGCCGCCACGGTTCTCGATGTCCCAGCCGCCCTGGCGGAGGCGGCGCAGGTCGCGGCGCAACGCCGCCACGCCAGCGTCACGATCGACCGGGTATCCCGCTACCCGGCACAGGCGCCTGGCGGGCAGCCCCTGATCGTCGGCCTCGGACAGGCTGAGGAGGATCCGGAGCAGGCGTTCCATGGCGCCCGCCTGATCCCTGCCAGGTGTTCCAGGCATTCCACACCTTCTCGGCCCCGGCGCGTTCCCGTCCCCGTTCGAAGTCCGCGATCGTCAAACTCGGACTGCCATTGTTGCAACCGTCAGTCACCCGCGCCAGGCTCGGACCCCCAACCGGTCCATACCCCAACGGCGATGGGCGAGCGGCGTCCTCGTCGCGGACCGGGTAGCCCTGCCCGCGAAGCACCCGAGGGGAGTACCTGAAGGTTGACGGCCAGGTCGATGTGGCGGGTGTTCCACAGCACCACGGCGCTCAGGACGAGGCCGAGCGCGCCGAGCTGGTCTTGCTGTCCAGCTCGGTAGGGCTGCACCGTGCCGGCCTGTCGGCCAGATGGATGTCGCCGACCAGGAGCGCCTTGATGCTCGTCATACGGGACAGCAAAGAAGGGACGGCCCAAGCCGCCCCTTCTCTTTGGAGAGCTGCTTACCGTTTCGGCTGGGCCAGCCCGGACTTGAGGCTGTCCACCTTCGCCGTGCTCGCCGCGGACGGGTAGTGGCTGGCGTCCACACCCTCCGTGTGTTGGGCGATGTTGGTGGCGTTCCACACCTGGCTCATGCTGGTGACGGCCCCGGGGATCGATGCACCGGACGGGCTGTAGCACGTTACGAAGGACACGGCGACACCGCCGTCATCGATCGTGATCCACGAGTTCGGGACGAGCGCGTCCGTGCTCGGGTCCCAGTCCGGGCCGGAGTACTGGACGGCCGTGCCGTACACGGTGTAGCCCCCGCCCCCCATGAAGACCGTGCCGCTCGGGCACGCCGCACCCCAGCCGTCAAAGGTTCCGTCGTGGACGATGGTCCCGGTCTTGCCGTTGCGCATGGCGAACGACGACGCGTG